>CALRJO020000019.1:0-43708 GCA_943367565.1 Brevundimonas vancanneytii | reverse complement strand
TAGGTCGCCGCGATGGCCCGGCCCGGCAGGTCCGGCGTCGGCCCCGCCGAGCTGCCGACGATGATGTTCGGCCGCCACATCTCATTGGCCCGCGCCTCCGAATACAGCCGCGTCCCGTCGGGCAGGGCGCCGCGGGCCAGCTGCACCGCGATCCACTTCGCCCAGTCCACCGGCGTGGTGACGAAACCGCCCGCCGCCCCCGCCGCCGACCAGTCCCAGACCTCCTGGATCGACTGGCCGATGGTCTGCATCTCGCCCTGATAGCGCAGCGGCGGCCCAAGCCTTCCGTGGGGCAGGGCCGATTTTGCCGGGTCCGCGCCGGTCATCACCGGCAGGGTCTCTCTCATGCCCAGCCGGTCCAGAATCCGTGTCTGGACGAAATCCTCCCACGCCATGCCAGAGGCCGCCGCGACCACCTCGCCCGCCACCACGAACATCAGATTGCAGTAGTGGTAGGTGGTCCGGAACGCATCCTCGATCGGCACATGCGGCACGGCCGCCATGATCTCGGCCCGCGTCCGGTCGCTGTTCGGCCAGAACAGCAGGTCGCCGGCCCCGAGGCCGAAACCGATCCGGTGGCTGACCAGATCGCGCACCGTGACCATGTCGTTCAGCTCGGGCTTCGACAGGGCGAAACCGGGCAGATAAGTCCGCACCGGCTCGTCCCATTTGACCTTGCCCTCGTCGATCAGAATGGCCAGCGCCGCGCAGGTCACCGCCTTGGTGTTCGAGGCGATGGCGAAAAGCGTGTGTTCGTCGACCGCCGCCCCGCCGATGGTCCGCACGCCATAGCCGCGCGTCAGCACCGCCTGGCCGTCCTTGACCAGCGCCACGGATACAGCGGGCTGGTCCGGAAATCCGGCCATGACTTGTTTCACATAGGCGTCGACCTGATCGGCCAGCGAGGCGCTGTCATTGGCCGCCGCCCGGGCCCAGCCGGTCGAGGGCAGGGCGGCCGCTCCGGCCACGGACGAAACCAGCGCCGCGCGGCGTGTGAGGCGGATGGACATGCAGAGGCTCCCGACGGACCAACGCCGGCGACGCTAGCCCGTGGCGTGAGCCGACGCCAGCGGACGGTCGCCGGCGGGGCGTCCTTTGCACGGCGTCTCGCGCACGCTACGGTGGAGCTTGGATGGGGGACGCGAAATGATTGATCGACGCCGGATATTCGGACTCGCCGCGGCGGGTGCGGGCCTCATCGGAGCTTCGCGAGTGCTCGCCGAAGTCCCGGCCGCCGGACCCGGGGCCGTCGCGGCGCTCGACGCCCTGCGAGCCGGCAAGGAGAGCGCGGGCGGCCTGCTGGTCGCTGTTCGCGGCGGTCGCGCTGTCGCCGTCTATCCCTGGGGTCAGGCGTCATTGCCGTTCGGCGTGCCGGTGTCTGAACGCACCCTGTTCCATCTCGGATCGAACGGGAAATTCATGACGACGGTCGCGGTCGCGCAACTGGTGGAGGCCGGCGCGGTCGCTTTCGACGATCCCATCGGCGAACATGTCGCGAACCTGCCGCCCGCCATGGCCGGTATCGCCCTGTCCCACCTGCTGCATCACACCTCGGGAATCCCGGACTATACCGAGTTCTTCCCCGACTGGGACCGACCCCAGACCCGGGAGACCGTGCTCGGGGCGATGCAGGACAAGCCGCTTCAGTTCCAGCCGGGGGAAGGCTGGAGCTACTCCAACAGCAACTATCTGCTGCTCGGCTGGCTGATCGAATCGGTCACGGGCCAGAAATATGCGGACTATGTCCAGCGCCGCCTGTTCGAGCCGGGAAACCTGCCCACCGCCCGTGCGGATGCGGCGCAACAGATCGTGCCGCTGCGCGCCGAGCCCTACGAGTTCGAGGATGGGACGCCCCGGCACGCGGTGCGTATGGAGGATGGGGTGTCACGCGCCCCCGACGGCGGCCTGCTGTTCTCGGCGCTGGACGCCGCCCCGTGGCGCGTGGCGCTGGACGGCCATCGGCTGGTTTCGGCCGCGACGATGCAGCGGCTGCTGGCGCCCGGCCGGCTGAGCACCGGACGCGCGGCCCCCTACGGATGCGGCGTGTTTCTGGAGCAGACGCGCGGCGCACCGGTGCGCCGCCATACGGGCGGCGTGCCCGGTTTCATCAGCAACTGGATCACCTGGCCCGCGTCGGACCTGTCGATTCTCGCCATGACCAACAGCGCTTCCCGCAACGGGCCGCCGCTCACCGACATGGTCCTGACCCTCGCCGAGGCCATCCAGCCCGGCGTAAGCTGGGCCCGCCTCGACCCGATGGGGGACGGCTCCGACCGCCGCAGCCGGCTCTTGCGCGCGCTGATCGAGCGGGCGGAGGGCGCCCCGGCCCCGGACGGCCTGCTCGCGCCGGAAATGGCCTGGCGTCCGGACGCCAGCCTGGCCCGCGTCTCCGGACTGACCAGTCTGGCGCCGCTCGAGCAATGGCCCGCGGGCGACGATCCCGGACAGGGCGAGATGGTGCGTTACCGCGTCACCCTCGCCTCCGGTGTCCGGTATCTGGTGGTCGGCTGGACGGCGGACGACCGCATCTACTGGATGTAAGGGCGCTACCGCGCGGGACGCGGCGCCAGCCGCCGCGTCACCTCCGCCCGGTCGGCCGCCGACAGGTCCATCGCCGCCGCCGCGCGGTATTTCACCGCCGCCTCGGCGCGTTTGCCGTCCGTCTCCAGCGCCCGGCCCCAGGCCAGGTGCAGGCCGCCCCAGCGCGGCGCCCTTTCGGCGGCTCCGCGGTATTTCCGCGCCGCGCCCCTGTGATCTCCACGCGCGGCGAGGGCGTCGCCCCAGGCCTTGAGCGGATCGGCCCAGCGCGGTCCCCGCCGGTTCGCCTCAGCCGCCTTCACGATCGCCCCGGCCGTATCGCCGCGCCGCAACAGGGCCTCGGCCCACATCTGGGGCGCCAGGGGCAGGGACGGGGCCTGGCGGTCGGCTTCGGCGAACCACAGATCGACTTCCGCCCGGCGTCCCGCGGCCTCGGCCGCCTCGGCCCGGGCCAGCACGCAGTCGTAACAATCCCGGGGCAGGGAGGCGGCCAGGACGCGCGCCTCGGCCACCCGCCCCAGACCGACCAGGGCGGACACCCGGATTGGCTCCAGAAACACCTCGGTCGCCGCGCGCGAAACACCCTCCGCCATCGCCAGAGGCATGAGCAGATCGATTCGGCGCAGCGCCTCGTGCGGATCGCCCCCCTCAAGCGCGATGTTCGCCCGCGCGAAATGAATGCCGACCGGGTCGAGGTCCGATCCGTTCGCCTCGGCCTCATCCACGAGCCGGCCAGCCTGGGCCAGCTCGTGTGACCAGATGTGGAGAGTGAACTTGTTGCCCGTCAGGGTCCCGAAGGCCGGGTCGGGCCCGGCGACGTCCAGCAGCGTCCGGGCGCGATCCATGTCGCGAACGGCAAGGGCCGCTTCGATGCGCTGACGCCGCGCATAGGCGACCCGTTGGGCCGGATCGACCTCGCGTGATCGCTCGATCAGCCGACCGCCCTTGACCCGCGCCTGATAGGACGCCTCGGCATGGCCCAAGGTATCCTCGGCGTTGGCGATGACCGGGAACAGCGGGCCCATCCCGGGCGCCCGGGCCTCCACCTGCCGGTAGAGGGCGAGGGCCCCGTGCGCGTCGCCCCGCAGCAACTTGTAGATGCCCCAACCCCGGAGCACCCACAGCGATTCCGGCTCACCGTATCGCTCCGCGGCCTCAAATATCGCCAACGATTCTTCCGCGCGGTCGACGCCGTGCAGATAGACGGTGAACCGATAGGGCTGGGTCCGGGCGTAGACGCTCTCGGCCGCCTTCTGCATCAGGCTGTCGAGCTCGTCCTCGGGCCCGGTGAAGGTGACGCCGGCGGTGCCGGCCGTGCGCGCCGTCACGGACAGCTGACCGTCGCGCATCCGGTAGACCACGCCCGAGATGCGCGTCTCCTTGCCGAGCCAGCTGCGCAGGTATCGCTGCAGCTCGCCGATCGACACGCCAGTCTGCGGAATCTCCACCTCGGTCCTGTCGCCCCAGTCGATGGCATAGCTGCTCGGGGCGCGGATTGAGTCCGTCTGCTCCTGCATCGCCACCAGCCGGTCCAGCAGGTCGCCGGCCATGACGTCTCCCGTCAGGCCCCGTTCCGCCAGATCGGGCGGCGCCGCCAGCGCCTGCACCACCAGCCCCTGATAGCGTGTCGCGTCCCAGACCAGGGCGATCAGGGCGCCGGCCACCAGCACCCCGGCGACGCCGGTCAGCGCCTTCAGCCCCACGCTCATCCGTTCACTGACCGTCTGCCAGCGCAACAGGTCGCGGTGTCCGCGCAGCACCGCATGGGCAGGCCCATCGACCGGCTCGTCCCGGGCCAGACGCTCCATGGCGATCTCGACCGCGTTCGGCGTGGTTGGCGCGCCCGCCGCCTTGCGCCGGGTCCGGGGTCGCTTGACGGGGGGTTGCTCGCTCATCGTCCCGTCTCCACCAGCCGCCGCGCGACCTCGGCCCGGTCCGCCGCTGGCAGGTCCATCCCCGCCGCCGCGCGATATTTCGCCATCGCCTCGCTCCGCTTGCCCTGCGCTTCCAGCGCCCGGCCCCAGGCGAGGTGCAGCGCCCCCCAGCGCGGGGCCCGTTCGGCCGCCGCGCGGTACTTCCGGATCGCGCCGTGATGGTCGCCGCCCGCCGCCAGGGCGTCGCCGTGGTATTTCAGCGGATCGGCCCAGCGCGGGGCCTTGCCGGCGGCGAGGGCGAACTGTTCCACGGCGCCGGGGCGGTCGCCCCGCTCCAGCCGCGCCCGGCCCCAGGCCTGATGCGCGTCGGCCAGACTAGGCGCCAGACGCACGGCCTCGGCGAACCACCGCTCCGAGGTCCGCACATCGGCCTTCACCGCCGCGATCTGGCCGCGCGTGGTCACCGCCAGATAGGTGTCCGAAGGGGTCTGCGCGATCAGCGCCTCCGCCCCCGCCATGTCGCCGGTTCGGGCGCGGCCCAAGGCGAGGAATGGCGCGGTGCCGACCAGCCAGCGCCGATGGATAGCCTCCGACCCTTCGGCGGGAGAGGCCAGCAGCTCGTCCATGCCCGCGGCGAAACAGACCCAGTCCTCCCGCTGCAGGCACACGCCAAGATCATAGAGCCGCAGGAGGCCCGGTCTCTGTTCCGCCGGCATGTTTGCGACGATGGCGCGTCCGCCTGCGAAGTCGTGCAGATAGATCAGCTGGGCCGCATATTCCAGGGCGGCGCTGCGCTCGGAACGCCCGTCAAACGCAGCCGCCGCCCGGTATTTTGCCGCCGCGGCCCTGTGATCGTGCTCGGTGCTGAGGGTGCTTCCCTCCATTTCCAGGATGAAACCCTCCGCCAGATCCGGGTTGAGGTCGGGATTGCCGCGCAGCGCCCGGGCGACCAGCCGCTCGTGTCCGTAGACCTCCTCGTCGCGACCCAGCCCCCTCAGCACGCCGGCCAGATTGGCGCGCGCCAGGCCAAAGTCCGGATCGATCGCCAGCGCCGCCTCGGCCTTGGCGACCGAGGCCTCCGGATCGCTGGCCTGCAGGTGCAGGCTCCATCCCGCCAGCGCCCATTTGCGGTCCGTCTCGTCGCCCGTCGCGGCCAGCCGCTCGAAAGCGGCCAGCGCTTCGTCCAGCCGGTCGGTGCGGCCCAGATAGATGGCGTGACGATACGGCTGGGTTTCGGCGAAAATGGCCTCCGCCGTCCTGTCCAGCAGGGTCTCCAGCTCGGCCTCCGTCCCCAGGATCGGGGGCCCCGCCTGTCCGCCGGCGCGCGCCGTGATCTGCAGCCCGTCGCTCAGCCGCACGATCTCGCCGGTGATCTTGACCTCCTCGCCCAGCCAGGACCGCAGGAATCTCCACAGCTCGCCGGCCGAGACCCCCATCTGCGGGATCTCCACCTCGACGCTGTCGCCCCAGCTGTTGGCGTAGCTGTTGGGCGCGCGCACCGAGACCGTCCCGGCCTGCAGGGCCGTCAGCTTGTCCAGCACCCGCGTCGCCACCGCCGCCCCGGTCAGCCCCCGCGCCTCCAGCTCCGGCGGCACGGAAAAGGGCTGGATCGTCAGGCCGCGATACTGGCTGGCCGAGATCAGCACCGCCGCCACGATCACGGCGACCACCACCCCGACCACCACGGTCAGCGACTTCAGGGCGAATGCCGCGCGCTCGGTGGCGACCTGCCAGCCGACCAGCCGGTTCTGGTTCTCGATCAGGGCTTGAACGGCGGCGGATGGGGCCTGCCCCGTGGACGAGGCCTCCATGGCCAGTTCGATCGGATCGTCGCTCGTGGGCGCCGGCGACCCTTTGGCCGCGCGTGGTCGTCTGGCCAAGTCCGTCGCCCCCCCCGATGTTCCCCGAACGCCACTTTTGCGGGTTTTGCCGTCCCGCACAACGGACAAGCGACCCTATGCGCAGCGGACCACCCGCTTCTCGCGCCTGGAACGGTCAGGAAGTCGCTGTCCGCCCCCGTCATCCCTGCCCGGGAACACCGTCAATCTGCGGCGGAAAGGTGGCCGGTTCTGAAGGCGGCGTAATGAAGAAGATGTAACTCGCACCGGGCTCGGCCGGGCCCTATGGAAAGGAAACTTGACGGGCTGCATCGCCCGACCACGCGCAGGGGGCGCACGTCATGACTTCCATCCGGTTCCTGCTGCTCGTCGGCACTGCCCTCGCGACAACGTCGGGCGCGGCCTTCGCGCAGACGCCTGCTCCCGCGGCTCCGCCGCAGGCTCAGACCCCGCCGCCCGCGCCCGCACCGCAGGATGAGGCTCCGGCCGAGGACGCCGAAGACGCGGCCACGCTCGACGACGTGGTTGTCGCGGCCCAGCCGAACGAGGTCCGCACCTCGATCGATTCCATCAGCTACAGCCTGGCCAATGATCTCCAGGCCACGACCGGGACCCTGGCCGAGGCCCTGCGCAATGTGCCGTCGGTGGAGGTCGATCCCGACGGCAACGTCAGCCTGCGCGGCGACGCCAATGTCACCATCCTGGTCGACGGCCGACCCTCGACCCAGTTCAACGGCGCCAGCCGCGGCCAGATGATGCTGCAGATTCCGGCCAGCCAGTACGCCCGCATCGAGGTGATGACCAACCCGTCCGCCGCCTACAGCCCCGAAGGCTCGGGCGGGGTGATCAACCTGATCTCCAAACCCAACGCCCCCCGCGTCGGCCAGACGACGACCGGTTCGATCCGGGCCAACATCGGCGACAACGGCCGCTACAATTTCGGCGGCAATATCGCCCATGTGATCGGCCAGACGACCCTGACCGCCGACATCGGCGTGCGCCACGACATCTTCCTCCAGGAGATCGAGCGCGTCCGCACACGCTTCGACGCCGGCTCCGGCCAGTTCCTCGAGTCGCGCCAGTCGCAGAACATCGAAGGCGATTCCGACAACATCTTCGTGCGGCTCGCGGCCGAGCATAACCTCGACGACAAGACCCAGATCACCGGCGACGTCCGCCACGTGGACGTCGACAATTTCGCCGACGCCGTCGAACTGTTCGAGGCCGACGCCGCCGGCGGCGGTCTCGCCGCCGCCTATACCCGCAACTCGTACGGCGGCTTCTCGGGCCAGTTCTCGGGCGGTTCGGCGCGGGTGTTGCGCCGCTTCAGCGATCCGGGCCACGAGTGGTCCAACGAGGTCCGCTTCGACCGCAACCGGTTCGTCTTCGGCTTCGACACCGAGGTCGATGTGCGGATCCCGGCCTCGCCGCTGTCGTACGAGGCGATCGAGAACCGCAACCGTCAGAACCAGATCGGGCTGACCAGCGCCTATGTCCGCCCCACGGCCGACGGCGGCCGGCTGCGCGCCGGCTATGAGCTGCAGGCCGTCAATCTGGAACTCGACAATTCCGTCGCGCGCGGCCCCAATCCGAACGCCCTGGTCCCCGATCCGATCGTGTCGAACGAGTTCCACGTCGATCAGGCGGTCCACGCCTTCTACGCCACCTTCGAGCGCCCGTTCGGCGAGAACCTGTCGGCCCAGTTCGGCCTGCGGCTGGAACAGGCCAATATCGACCTCGACCAGGTCACGACCAATATCCAGGCGTCCAACGACTATTTCCGCGCCTATCCGACGATGCACCTGCAGTACACGATCGGCGAGGGCGAGACCCTGCGCGGCAGCTACAGCCGGCGCATCCAGCGGCCCGGCCCGCAGGACCTGAACCCCTTCCTGACCTACCAGGACACCTTCAACTATCGTTCGGGCAATCCCGACCTGCTGCCCCAGGAGACGGACTCCTTCGAGTTGACCTGGCAGAAGCGGGTCGCGCCGGCCTTCTACCAGGCCACCCTCTACTATCGCGACACCCAGGACGCCTTCACCCCGGTGACCGTCGACCTGGGGACCGGGATCTTCCTGACCCGGCCCGAGAACCTGGGGTCCAGCCGTTCCATGGGTCTGGAGCTGGTGGCCAACGGGCAGCTGCACTCGACCCTGCGCTACAACGCCAGCATCAACGCCTTCCGTCAGGAGATCGACGCCGCCGGCCTGCCCGGCGCGACCGACAGCGAGGGCGAGAGCGTCTCGGGCCGCCTGACCCTCAACTGGCAGCCGACCCAGGACGACTTCGTCCAGCTGTCCGGCATCTGGAGCGGCGATCAGCTGCTGGCCCAGGGCGTGCGCGAGCAGGCGACCCTGGTCAATTTCGGCTACCGGCGGAAGCTGAACCAGGACTGGTCCTTCCAGGCCACCGTCCGCGACCTGTTCGACGAGTTCGGCTCGACCACCACCATCCAGACCCCGACCTTCACCGACCGCACCAGCATGACCTTCGGCGGTCGCGCGGCCTATATCGGCCTGACCTGGAGCTTCGGCTCGGGCCAGCGGCGGCCGGAACAGTTCGACTTCACGGCCCCGACCACCGGCAGCTGATCGCACAGGGGGGGGGCCGCGGCCCCCTTGTGTGACCCGATCGCCACACCCAGATTTGCGGCAGCTCAAGGCGTCGCTTCCTGAAAGGGCGTGCTTGGGCGCACACTCCGCCTGATCAGGGGACACGCCGTGAATCTCGACCTCTATTCCGACCGCGCCAAACAGGCCGTCCAGTCCGCCCAGTCGCTGGCCCTCGCCCGGCGGCATCAGCAGTTCGCCCCCGAACACCTGCTCAAGGTGCTGCTGGAAGAGCGCGACGGACTGGCCCGCAACCTGATCACCGCCTCCGGCGGCGACCCCGCGAAGGCCGAGGCCGCGACCGAGACCGCCCTGAAGAAGCGCGCCCAGGTCACCGGCGGCTCGGGCCAGATCTATCTCGACGGCGACACCGCCCGCGTCTTCTCCAGCGCCGAAGAAGCCTCGAAGAAGGCCGGCGACGCCTTCGTCACCACCGAACGCCTGCTCAGCGCCATCGCCCGCGAGGGCGGCGTCGCGGCCGAGGTGCTGAAATCGGTCGGCGCGACTCCCGAAAAACTCGACGCCGCCATCGCCGAGGTGCGCAAGGGCAAGACCGCCGACAGCGCTGGCGCCGAGGACGCCTATGACGCCCTCAAACGCTACGCCCGCGACCTGACCCTCGCCGCCCGCGACGGCAAGATCGACCCCGTCATCGGCCGCGACGAGGAGATCCGCCGCACCATCCAGGTCCTCGCCCGCCGCACCAAGAACAACCCCGTCCTGATCGGCGAGCCCGGCGTCGGCAAGACCGCCATCGTCGAGGGGCTGGCCCTGCGCATCGTCAACGGCGACGTGCCCGAGAGCCTCAAGGACAAGACGGTCATGGCCCTCGACATGGGCTCCCTGATCGCCGGCGCCAAATACCGCGGCGAGTTCGAGGAGCGCCTGAAAGCGGTCCTCGCCGAGGTCACGGCGGCCGAGGGCGGCATCATCCTGTTCATCGACGAGATGCACACCCTGGTCGGCGCCGGAAAGGGCGACGGCGCCATGGACGCCTCCAACCTGCTCAAGCCCGCCTTGGCCCGCGGCGAGCTCCACTGCGTCGGCGCCACCACGCTGGATGAGTACCGGAAACACGTCGAGAAGGACGCCGCCCTCGCCCGCCGCTTCCAGCCCGTCTTCATCGAGGAGCCCAGCGTCGAGGACACTGTCTCCATCCTGCGCGGCATCAAGGAGAAGTACGAGGTCCACCACGGCGTGCGCATCTCCGACAGCGCCATCGTCGCCGCCGCCACCCTCAGCCACCGCTACATCACCGACCGCTTCCTGCCCGACAAGGCCATCGACCTGATCGACGAGGCCGGCAGCCGCGTGCGCATGGCCGTCGACTCCAAGCCCGAGGCGCTGGACGAGATCGACCGCCGCCTGGTCCAGCTGAAGATCGAGCGCGAGGCCCTGAAGAAGGAGACCGACAAGGCCTCGGTCGCCCGGCTCGAGAAACTGGAAGACGAGATCGCCGACCTCGAGGGCCAGTCCGACGACCTGACCGGCCGCTGGAAGTCCGAGAAGGAAAAGGTGGGGCAGGGGGCCCAGCTGCGCGAAACCCTCGACCGCCTGCGCGCCGAACTGATCGCCGTCCAGCGCGCCGGCGACCTCGGCCGCGCGTCCGAGATCGCCTACGGCCAGATCCCCCAGATCGAGAAACAGCTCGCCGACGCCGAGGCCGCCGAGGCGGACAAGTCCGGCCCCCTGACCCCCGAGGTCGTCGACGCCGAACAGATCGCCCAGGTCGTCTCCCGCTGGACCGGCGTCCCCGTCGACAAGATGCTGGAGGGCGAGCGCGAAAAACTGCTGGCCATGGAGGACGCCCTGCGCGCCCGCGTCGTCGGCCAGGACGAGGCCCTGACCGCCGTCGCCGACGCCGTCCGCCGCGCCCGCGCCGGCCTCAACGACCCCAACCGCCCGCTGGGCAGCTTCCTCTTCCTCGGCCCCACCGGCGTCGGCAAGACCGAGCTGACCAAGGCCCTGGCCGCCTTCCTGTTCGACGACGAGGCCGCCATCACCCGGATGGACATGTCCGAATACATGGAGAAGCACAGCGTCTCCCGCCTGATCGGCGCCCCGCCCGGATACATCGGCTATGACGAGGGCGGCGCCCTGACCGAGGCCGTGCGCCGCCGCCCCTATCAGGTCGTCCTGTTCGACGAGGTCGAAAAGGCCCACCCCGACGTGTTCAACGTCCTGCTCCAGGTGCTCGACGACGGCCGCCTGACCGACGGCCAGGGCCGCGTCATCGACTTCAAGAACACCCTGATCATCATGACCTCCAACCTGGGGTCGGAGGCCTTGGCCGGTCAGGGCGAGGGCGACGACGTCGAGTCGGTCCGCCCCTATGTCATGGAACAGGTCCGCGGCCATTTCCGCCCCGAATTCCTCAACCGCATCGACGAGATCATCCTCTTCCGCCGCCTCGGCCGCGACCAGATGGCGGGGATCGTCCGCATACAGATGGCCCGGTTCGAGAGACTGCTGGCCGACCGCCGCCTGACCCTCTCCCTCGACGACAGCGCCTACGCCTGGCTGGCCGACAAGGGCTACGACCCGGTCTACGGCGCGCGCCCGCTCAAGCGGGTGATCCAGAAGGACCTCGTCGACCCGATCGCGAAGAAGCTGCTGGCGGGGGAGATCGAGGACGGGAGCGTGATCGCGGTGTCAGCGGGGGAGGGCGGGCTGAGCATCGGCAAGGCGCGGGTGCATTAGGGCACTTGTCATCCCGGGGCGGAATGCGGACCCGGGATCGCAAGGAAAAGTGCCTGCCGCCTCCCTTGCCAGCCTCGCCCAGCCACGTGCGAAACTGGCAACCGCCTTGCCTGAATTTCTGCACGTGGCATAAGCAGCAAGTTGGCAGCGAAGCATCCGATGAACGATCAGGTCGATTCTAATCCCGACAGTGTGAAATTCCACTTCATCAAGAGCTCCCATTTTCGCGTGATTCACGTCGATGGGGCGATCGGTGGATTAACGCCGCGCGGCCTTATTCACGCAGCCCTTTATAGTGAGCGAGGAGCCATACCTCAGGTTATCGAGCAGGATTTTTCGCCTGATGGGGATTTGTTAGCTCAGCGAACGGTAGCCGGAAAAGACGGCGTTACCCGTGAACTCGATGTGGATTTGATGCTGAATTATCAGTCCGCAGTTGAGCTCCGTGACCTGTTAGCGAAACTCATCAAGCGCTTTGACGAGGTCTCTTCTGAAGACGAACTCCCAGAGGGTGAGTCCGGTGAGTGACGTTGCGTTCAGATCTGACGTAGGGAATATTGATTCTACTACTCAGCGCCCCACCAACATGGTTATCCTGAAGCCTAACATAAGGCATGCGGTTTACGCCAATCCGGTGCTGCCTCGGGAGGATGCTTACAATAAAAACCGAGGTTTTGTCCTAGATTTGCTATTCGACCACCATGTAAATGCTTGGAGGGATGATACGATGTATCAGTCCTCTATGTCGGTGATTAAAAACCACCCCTCTTATGCTGCTTTAATTAGAATGGGGGACTCCACCCTCAATCGAATTCTTCGGCGCATGAACGACGGAACTGTCTACATTCACTGGTTTCCCGTCTTGAAGGCTTTGGCGGGGGAAGATCCGGTGTTGCCGCAAGCTCGAGGCAAAATAGCTGAGATGGCCCAGAGCTGGCTCGATTGGGGCCGCGCAAATGGTCGTATTTGATCAGCCCCAATGCAATCAGCTTTTCCTAACGCTGCTGGTCGGTACCGGCTGACAAGCCCCTCAACCGATGAGTACAACTGCATAGCTTGGGCCGCGTCGGTTAATTTCCAAGTGATCTGGCCCGACGAAGACGAGCAGCACGGCTGGCCGCCGGACCTTCCTAGAGATGAGCAAATCCAGACTTTTGAAGCGTTTTTCCTAAGGCTTGGATTTGTCGTCTGCGCTGACGGCGCGTTGCGCGCTGGGTGGGAAAAGGTTGCTCTCTACGGAGCTGGCGGGATTGTAAGGCACGCGGCCAGACAAAAGCCCAACGGAACCTGGACCAGCAAGCTAGGCCCGTTGGTAGACGTCGATCACGATGACCCACAAACTTATGAAGGAGGGGCCTACGGGGACGTCGTTCTCTTCATGGAGCGTCCTTCCGATGGGCGACCGCCAGTGCTTCCACAGCTCTATCCCGGCCCGTTCAGACTCGTTGGACCTGACGGTAGAGGCCTCGTTCGCTAGCTGGCGCTAGGTGCTAGTTACTTTCAGCTACGGCATCATTTGCCTCGGGGCAATGCGGATGGCTCACCCCCTCACCGCCTCCCCCGCCACCCGATCCGTCCACGCCTTCTTGCACGCCGCATACGCCCCGCTGTCCCCCGGATGCAGCCCCGAGCAGCGCCGCTTCTCGGCCTCATAGGCGGCGGCCGTCGCGGGCTCGGCCCTCAGCCGGTCGCGGAAGGCCAGATGCCAGGCGATCATCGGGTCCCCCGCCGCATGCACATGCAGATGGGCGGCCCGCGCCCCCGTCTGCGGATCGTCAAGGGTGAAATAGCGCCGCCCGGCCGCGCCGTTCTCGCCGCGCCAGCGCCAGCCCAGCCCCTCCAGCGCCGGCCGCGCCGCCTCGAACGCCGCCAGATCGCCGGCCTCGCCCAGCAGATCGATCACCGGCTTGGCCGCCAGCCCCGGCACGGCGGTCGAGCCGATGGGATGCAGGGCGACGAAGGCCCCGGGCGCGGCCGCGTGGAGCGCCGCGATCAGCGCATCGGCCCGGTCGGCCCAGTCCGGAGTCCAGGGCATGAGCGCGACGGGTCTGGGCATGCGCCATGATCCGGAGCGGCGCGGCCGGGGTCAAGGCGGATCGGCCCCCTGTCCAACCCGCCCCGCCTGCGCCACAGTCCCCGCCATGAACAAACCCGCCGCGCCGCCGCTGTTCTCCCGCCGGCGCGATTCCCGTGGGCGGTTGCGCTCCGGGCCGCCGATCTGGGACCGCCGCACCTGGCGGCTGCTGTTCACCGCCGCCGGGGCGCCCGCCTTCGTCCCGCTCGTCCTCTGCGGCCTCGTCTTCGCCGCCCAGACCACCGGCGGCCCGGCGCCGTGGGGCGTCTCGGGTCCGGCGCTGGCGGAGGGACGCTGGCACACCCTCGCCACGCACATGGTCACCCACGGGAGCCTCGCCCACCTGCTGATGAACGCCAGCGTCCTGCTGCCGCTGACGCCGCTGGCCATGGTGCGGCTGGGCGTCGGACCGGCCGGCTGGGGGCGGTTCGCGGCCCTGTTTGTCGGCTCGGCCCTGGCCGGGGCGGCGCTGTACCTCGCCTTCAACCCCGCCGGCCTGCCGATGGTCGGCGCCTCGGGCGCCATCTTCGGCCTGTGGGGCGCCGTCGCCCGCATCGGCCCCGACGGCCGGATGATCCCGCTGCGCTCGCGGCGGATCCTCGACGAGGTGCTGCTGGTCGCCTGGCTCAATCTGGGGATGGTCGGGATCGTGTACGCCATCAACCGGCTGGAGGACGGTCCCGGCGTGGCGTGGGAAGGCCACATCGGCGGCTTCCTGTTCGGCCTGCTGGTCATGCCCTGGCTGGCCCCGCGCGCGCCGCCTCCCGCCCACTACTGATCCGCCAGGGTTCAGCGCCGCCGCCCCCGCTTGACCCGCCCCCCTCCACCCCACACCCTCCGCCGCATGAAACGCGTGCCCGTCCTCCTCATCCTCACCGCCGTCGCCTTCGCGGCCTCCGCCGGAACCTGCGCCTGGCTCCTGGGCCGCTATCTGCCCGGCTATCCGGCGGGGGCGCTGTTCATGGACGCCGACATCATCGCCAAAATGGCGATGATGCTGATCCTGCCGCTGATGTTCGTGGCCCTGTTGCTGGGGGTGATCGGCCTCGTCGCGCGGGGCGCCGCCGGCCCCGTCCGGCTCATGCTCATCCTCACCGCCGCCTGCTCGGCCGGGCTCGGCGTCCTGGCCGCCCTCTATGGCTGGATGAACATCCAGACGGCGCTCCGCAACGTCGGACCCGTCAGCATCGAAGTCGTCGCCCCCTCATACGCCGAGGCCCTTCTGGCCTTGTCCTTCGGCCTGTTCGTCGCCCTCGTCGCCCTCGGCTTCCGCGCCCTGATCGGCCGCCGGGCCTAGGGTGCGCCCGCCGGGAAGCACGACCTTTCCGCCCCGTATCATTCCGCCCCTCTGAACCCCCGACCCTGCCTTCTCGCCCCCTCCGGGCCGGGCGGAGGATTTATTTGCCATCCCCCCCTCCGGCGCCCGGTTAGACTCAGGGGTCGCGCCCCGCGTGGCCTCGCCGTCGCCTGCCCGGTCTTTGACAATCCGATCCCGACCCCGCCCGACCGCCCCGGGCCCGGCGCGCGTCCCCCGAACGCCGAGGGGCGAGAAGACAGCTTTTCGCATATTTCAGGGTTCAGTTTGCGTTCTCCCTCCCCCGAAGCGGGGAGGGACGGCGAGGCGAAGCCGAGCCCGGGTGGGGAACGCCAGTCCCTCACCCCCGGCGCCCGGCTTCAGACTTCCCCACCCGGTCGCTGCGCGACCACCCTCCCCACTTCGGGGGAGGGAGAACGCGCCGACCTGTTCACCCGCGTTTCGCGAATGAACACCCGGCCCCCTTTCGCGAACGGCGCCCGCCCGAACCCGCAATCGGCGTGGCGGCGGGTCCGGCGGCGCATCACGGTCCGTCCATCGAAACGGCCCGCCCGTCGGGCCTCCCACACGAAGGACCTTCGCCATGATCCGCCTCGCAACCGCCGCCGCCGCCCTGCTGCTCACCGCCGCCCCCGCCCTGGCCCAGCCCGCCGACGACAACAGGATCGTCCTGACCTTCGAAACCGGCGCCCGCACCGGCATGGTCATGGTCGCCCTCTATGACTCCGCCGCCGCCTATGACGCCCGCTCCGGAACCCCGGTCGCCCGGACCGCGATCAGCGCCTCGGGCCGGGTCGTCGCGACCTTCGAGAACCTGCCCGCCGGCGACTATGCGGTGAAGGCGTTCCACGACGTCAACGGCGACGGCGAGATGAACACCAACCCCTTCGGCCTGCCGACCGAGCCCTATGCCTTCTCCAACAACGCCGTCGGCAACATGGGCCCCGCCCGTTGGGACCGCGCGCATTTCGCCGTTTCCGGCGAGACCGCCCAGACCATCAGCATTCGGTAGGTCGGCCTACCGCTCGCCGCGCGGCGGCTCGCTGCTTGAGGCCGCGCCGAAACCCATCAGGAGACACCGTCATGCACGCTTCCCGCCGAAACTTCCTGATGGGCGCCGCCGCCCTGTCAGCCGCCGTCGTCACCCCCGAGACCGTCCGCGCCATGGCCGCCATGCAGGCGACCGCCGACTGGGCCCTTGCCACCGCCGACCTCGAGGCCGACGTCGCGCCCCGCGCCATGCGGCTGGTTCACGGCCGCGCCCCGGCCGGCCTGACCGGGACCCTGTTCCGCAACGGCCCGGCCAAATTCCGCAGGCCCGGGGGCTCGGCCACCCACTGGTTCGACGGCGACGGCTTGATGCGCGCCTTCCGCGTCAACGACGGCCAGGTGACCCTCGACGCCCGTTTCGCCGACACCCCCAAACGCCGCTGGGAGTCCGAGATCGACGCCGTCGTCACCCCCGGCTTCGGCACGGTCGGCGACAGCCGCGCCCGCATCGGCGGCGCCGATGACGCCAATGCCGCCAACACCGCGGTCATGGTCGCCGGCGACGAGGTCTGGGCGCTCTGGGAAGGCGGCTCGCCCATGGCCATGGACGCCTCCGACCTGTCGACCAAACGCTTCGTGACCCTGCGCGACGACCTAAAGGGCATGCCCTTCCAGGCCCACCCCCGCTACGACCCCGACGGCACGATCTGGAACATCGGCCTGGACGGCGGCAGGGCCATTGTCTGGCGCCTGAACGCCGACCGCAGCCTGCATACGGCCGCCGTCATCGACCTGCCGCGCGCCAGCTTCATGCACGACTTCACCGCCACGGCGCGCCACCTGATCTTCGTGCTCCAGCCCTGGGTCCATGACCGCCAGGGCATGCCCTACGCCTCGCGCTTCACCTGGAAGCCGGAGCTGGGAACCCAGATCATGGTCGTCGACAAGGCGGACCTCTCGCGCCGCCGGATCTTCGAGCTGCCGACCTTCAGCTATTTCCACCTCGGCGACGCCTGGGAGGACGCCTCCGGGACGATCCGCTTCGATGTCGCCGCCGGCAAGGACGTGGCCTTCGCCATCGCCGGCGCCCGCGTGCTGGTCGAACAGCGCGGCGTGGCGCCGGGCGAGCACGCCGTGCTCAACCTCATCACCCTGCACACGGATGGCCGCGCCGAAATGGCGACCTCGGGCGTCACCGCCGAGTTCCCGAAAAGCGACCCGCGCCGCGCCGGCCTGCCGCGCCGCCTGACCGTCCACGTCGCCGGCGAACGTCCCGACCGGCCGCTGCCGACCGGCCTCGCGACCTGGGACTGGGACAGCGGCCGTTCCGACTATTTCAACTTCGGCGACACGCAGATCGTGGAAGAGGCCGTCATCGTCCCGCGCGGTCCGAGCGAGACCGACGCCTGGCTGATCGCACCCTCGATCAACCTCGCCGAGGGCGTCACCGAACTGCACGCCTTCGACGCCGCCCGCGTGGCTGACGGCCCGGTCGCCACCTGGCGCGCCGACGTCGCCCTGCCGGCCGGCTTCCATGGAGTGTGGGCTGGCTAGGGGAGGCCGATCAATACCAGCCGGCGTCGCGCAAGGCCTTTGCGTAGCGCCGGCTGACCGGGGCCTCGACGCCGCCTTCCAGCGTAAGGGTCGCCCGCCCGTCGCCGCGGCTGACGCCCCGGACGGCGTCCTTCGCCACCCACCAGCTGCGATGCGTCTGCGCCCCCTCCAGCCCCTCCAGCTCGATCAGGGCGTCCGAGAGCCGCATCAGGATCAGGTCCGATCCGCGGTCGGTGTGGATGCGCAGATAATGGTCCTCGGACGAGACCGCCCGGATCGCCGCGCCCTTCAGCCTGAACGGCAGCCGGTCGGGAAACCTCGCCGGCTTCGCCCCCGGCAGGGCCGCATGGGTCTGCACCGGCGTCCGCGCCAGGAAGACGTTCAGCGCACTGATCGCCCCGGTCACCACCAGCACCGGCCCGATGAAGTTCGGCAGTCTCGCCAGGGTCACCGACCGGTCGTCGTCGAAGAACCAGCCGGTCACGGCCCAGACCATGACCACCAGCGGTCCGGACATCACCAGCGTCAGGGCCGCGACCGCCAGCAGGGGCCGCCGGTCCATGTCGACATGGCGCTCGACCAGAAGGGAGCACAGCTGCCCCCACAGGGCGCCCAGCAGCATGATCGGCAACCAGTACCCGAGCCGGAACAGCAGCGACGTTCCGCTCATGCCGAACGCCTCGGTCAGGGCCAGCAGCACCCCGGCCGCCAGCGCCACCGCCAGCCCTCGCAGCAACCCGCGGTCGACCGAAAAGCGCACGACATCCGGCGATGTCCGGACCTCGCTCATGCCGGATCACCCGGCCCGCAGACCGCGCGGAACCCGGCCGCCGCGAATCTCACCATATAGTCGCCCGCCGTCTCCAGATCCCCGGACCGGCAGATCCCGCCCGACAGCCGGTCCAGCCGCCCCGTCTCGCCCAGCGTCAGGGTCAGCGCGCCCGACAGATTGTGATAGGCCCAGTACAGATCGACCTCTTCCGCGCCCGGCAGGATCACCTTGATCAGCTCGATCAGCCGCCGGATCGCTGGATCGAAATAGCGGGCCATGGTCTCGCCGCCGAAGGTCGGATTGGCGTTGGTCTGGGCCACCAGGGCCGAATAGTGCTTCCACCCCGGCCCGCCTTTCAGCGACCACTGGAACGGCGGCCTCAGAAAGGCTTCGAACAGACCCTCCAGGGTCATTTCGCCGGGCGCCGTCTCCCGGGCGTAGCGGTTGATGGCGTCGACACGCTCGTTGTTCCAGACTTCGGCCCGCCGCAGGAATACCGCGTCGAACAGCCCCCGCTTGGCCCCGAAATAATAGTGGACCAGCGCCGTATCCACGCCCGCCTCCCGCGCCACCTCTCGGATGGTGACGCCATAGAAGCCATGCTTGGAGAAGAGGTCCTCCGCCGCGTCGAGGATCAGATCCCGCGTATCGGCCGCGCCGGCGGCCTTGGCCTTGGGCGGGCGTCCACGTTTGGCGGTCGGCGCATCGATCTTGGTCATGCGCCGAAGCTAGGCCGCATCGCCCCGCCTGTGCAACGGCGCCACAGGTCGGACGGCAGGTGACCGGGGGAAAGCTGGACCGTTTGACAGGCGGCTGAAAACGGCTACGTTCCAAAAAATCATTGAACGCTGAATAAAAAGCGTCATCGGGCTGGAAATCACAGGACTGGGGCTACCATGAACCGCTATGTAAAGACCGCCTTGCTCGCCGGGGCCGCCTGGAGCGCGCTCTCCACCTTCGCCATCGCCCAGGACGCGCCGCAGGACGGGGCCTCCGCGCTTGACGACGTCGTCGTCAGCGCCCGCCGCCGCGACGAACTGCTGAAGGACGTGCCGATCTCGGTGTCGGCCATCGGCGAGGAGCGCCTGGAACAGACCGGCGCCTCGGACATCACCGCCCTGCAGCAGCAGACCCCGAACGCCACCGTTCAGGTCGCTCGCGGTTCGAACTCGACCCTGATTTCCTTCATCCGCGGCATCGGCCAGCAGGATCCGCTGTGGGGCTTCGAGCCCGGCGTGGGTCTGTATGTCGATGACGTCTATGTCGCCCGCCCGCAGGGCGCGGTCCTGGACATCTATGATGTCCAGCGCATCGAGGTCCTGCGCGGGCCGCAAGGTTCGCTGTATGGCCGCAACACCGTCGGCGGCGCGATCAAATATGTCACCAACGGCCTGTCGCACGATGCGGAGCTGACGCTGCGCGGCGCCTATGGCAGCTACAACCAGATCGATCTGATGGCTGTGGGCAGCATTCCGCTGGCCGACAATTTCCGTGTCGGCGGCGCGATCGCCTCGTATCAGCGCGACGGATACGGCGAGAACATCAACACCGGCGCCGAACACTACAACAAGGATGTCCTCGCCGGTCGCCTGAGCGCCGAGTGGGAACCCCGCGACGACGTGTCGATCCGTCTCGCCTATGACCGGGTCCAGGACGACTCCAACCCCCGCCACGGTCACCGCCTGGTCGCCGGCGCCACTCCGGCCGGCGCGGTCCTGCCCAGCGTCTTTGACACCAACGCCGGCCTCGGCGACGACAACTCGGTGATGAGCCAGGGCGCCTCGGCGACCATCCAGGTGAACCTGAATGACAACTGGACCTTCAAGTCGATCACGGCCTGGCGCGAAGGCGAAACCACCTCGGTGATCGATTTCGACAACACGCCGGCGGCGACACTGGACATCCCGGCCTTCTACGCCGACGACCAGTTCACCCAGGAGTTCCAGTTCCTGTTCGACTTCGACCGGATCCAGGGCGTGGCCGGCTTCTTCTATCTGGACGGCCACGCGGAGGGCGCCTTCGACACCATCCTGGCCAACGCCGGCATCGTGATCGGCACCAACGGCCAGGTGAGAACCGAGAGCTGGGCCGGCTTCGCCGACGTCAATCTCGACCTGACCGACCGTCTGCACCTTGGCCTCGGCGTCCGCTATACGCTGGACAACAAGGAGGGGACGGTGTTCCGCGCCAACTATCTCGGCGCCACCCGCAGTCCGCTGCTGGGCGGCACGGTGCGTGCACCGTTGCTGGTCCGGTCGAACTACACGAACGACAACGACTTCACCCAGTTCACGCCGCGTATCGCCCTGTCGTACGACCTGACGGATGACGTGACGACCTACGCCTCGTTCTCGCAGGGCTTCAAGTCGGGCGGCTTCGACATGCGGGGCGACGTGGTCCTGACGCCGAACACCGTCAATGGTTATGACCCGGAAACGGTCGACTCCTGGGAGATCGGCCTGAAGGGCGCTCTCGATCGCCTGACCTTCGCCGCCGCCGCCTTCTACAACGAGTACGAGGACCAGCAGGTCACCACCCAGGTGCCGTCCGGCGCCAGCATCGCCAGCTTCGTCGACAACGTCGGCTCCTCGACCTTCTACGGCTTCGAGCTCGAAGGCCGGCTGCGCATCCTCGACAATCTGTCGGCCAGCTTCGCGGTCGGCTATCTGAACTCGGACTTCGAGGAGTTCCTGCGCTACAATCTGACCACCATGGCGTTCGAGGACATCTCGGATCAGGTCGTGCTGCAGAACGCCCCGGACTGGACCGGCTATTTCGGGCTCACCTGGATCGGCGACGTGGCCGGCGGCGACCTGGCGGTGACCCCCTCCGTCAGCTATCGCGGCGACTCCAGCATGTTCGAGTTCCCGAACCCGATCCTCGACCAGCAGGCCTACACCCTCGTCGATCTGTCGATCGTCTGGACCGACCCGAGCGACCGCTTCACCTTGGGCCTCTACGGCAAGAACCTGACCGACGAAGAGTACCGCGTCGGCGGCTACAACTTCCCGGGCGCGCTCTTCGACAACTCGATCATCGGCTACTACGGCCCGCCGCGGACGGTCACCGCCTCGCTGAAGGTCAATTTCTGATCCGCCGACAAGACTCCTGAGGCCTGATCGCTTCTGATCCAGGGCGGCGGTTCACCTGAGCCGCCGCCCTTTTTCTTTGGCGCTGTCCCAAAGCAACGCTACCGTTCCGTCCAACAAGAAGACCAAGTCGAGGGAAACCGCCATGAGCACGACGGACGCCGCCGCGCCGGTCGAACGGCCCGGATATCGCTTCTATGTCCTGGCGATCCTGATCCTCGTCTACATGCTGAACTTCCTGGATCGCCAGATCATCGGCATCCTCGCGGCCCCGCTGAAGGCGGAATTCGGCCTCTCGGACAGCCAGTTCGGCCTGCTGGGCGGCATCGCCTTCGCCTCGGTCTATTCGACCCTCGCCATTCCCCTGGCATGGCTGGCCGACCGCTACAGCCGCGTCTGGATCATGACCGGCGCCCTGACGGTATGGAGCGGATTCACGGCCCTGTGCGGCATGGCCACCTCCTTCACCCAGCTGTTCCTGTTCCGCATGGGCGTCGGCGTGGGCGAGGCGGGTGGCGTGGCCCCGGCCTATTCCCTCGTCGCCGACTATTTCCCGCCGCATCAGCGGGCGCGGGCCCTGGCCGCCTTCGCCTTCGGCATTCCGCTGGGCACGGCGGCGGGCACGCTGGTGGGCGGGCTGCTGGCGGCGACCTATGGCTGGCGCACGGCCTTCATCGTCGTCGGCCTGGCCGGCGTCCTGCTGGCGCCGGTGCTCCTGCTGACGGTGCGCAATCCGAAGCGGGGCGGGACCGACACGATCAAGACCGAGGCCGAGCTGGCGGTCATCGCCGCCGCGCCCGTGGTCGGCTCCGGCCGGTCCGGCGCCATCGCGGCCCTCATCATGCTGGGCCTCGGAGCCGGCTGCCTGATCCTCGCGGCCCTGAACCATTTCGCCGGGCTGGCGCTGGGCAATCCGCTGGTGCTCGCCTTCGGCGGCCTGCTGGCGATGGTCATCGGCATCTCGCTGACGATCGCGCGCCGCACGGCCTCCGCCGTCATTCCCAAGCCGAGCTTCTGGCTGCTGGCGCTGGGGGCGGCCTCGTCGTCGGTCTGCGGCTACGGCGTGGCCGGCTGGCTGCCGTTGTTCTTCATGCGCAGCTTCGGCCTGACCCTGTCCCAGACCAGCTGGTACTATGCCGGCATCGCCCTGATCGGCGGCACCCTGGGCATCTGGCTGGGCGGCGCCATCGCCGACAAGCTGTCGAAGCGCGGCAAGGGCGCCTATCCCCTGACCCCGGCCATCGCCTTCCTGATCTCGGCCCCGATGTTCATCCTGGCGATGAATTCGCCGTGGCTGATCGGCCTGGTCATTCCGGGCGGCGGCACCAACGCCCAGCAGCTGATCCTGGCCTTCCTCATCTTCCTGATCCCGACCGGACTGAACCTGGCCTGGCTCGGGCCGATCACGGCCTCGATCCAGCATCTCGTCCCGGCGCCGATGCGGTCGACCGCCTCGGCCCTGTTCCTGCTGATCAACAACCTGCTGGGGATCGCCGTCGGATTCTATTATTTCGGCTGGATGAGCGACCTGCTGGCGCCCCGGTTCGGCGAGGAGAGCCTGCGCTGGGCCATCTACACCGGCATGGGCTTCTATGTGCTGGCGGCGTTCCTGCTGATCGGGGCTTCGCGGACGCTGAAGCGGGACTGGGTGGACTGATCGCGGGGTGACGGTTGCGCCTGCGAAGGCGCAGCCCCTATAAGCGCCGCAACTCCTCCCAGCAGTCCGGCGGCGCCTCTCCATGAACATCCACGAATACCAGGCCAAACAGGTTCTGAAGAGCTTTGGGGCGCCGGTCGCCGAGGGCGTCGCCATCACCTCGGCCGACCAGGCCGAGGCGGCCGCGAAGCAACTCCCAGGCCCGCTGTATGTCGTGAAGTCGCAGATCCACGCCGGCGGCCGCGGCAAGGGCAAGTTCAAGGAACTGGGTCCCGACGCCAAGGGCGGCGTGCGGCTGGCCTTCTCGATCGAGGACGTGGTCAAGCACGCGACGGAGATGCTGGGGAACACCCTCGTCACCGCCCAGACCGGCCCGGCCGGGAAACAGGTCAACCGCCTCTATATCGAGGACGGCGCCGACATCGAGCGCGAACTCTATTGCTCGCTGCTGGTCGACCGTTCGACCGGCCGCGTCTCCTTCGTGGTCTCGACCGAGGGCGGCATGGACATCGAGGCGGTCGCCCATGACACGCCCGAGAAGATCATCACCATCGACATCGACCCGGAAGCCGGCGTCACCCCCGCCAATGTCGCCGAGATCAACACCGCCTACGGCCTGACCGGCGCGGCGGCCCAGGACGGCGAGACCCTGTTCCCGACCCTCTACCGGGCCTTCGTCGAGAAGGACATGTCGATGCTGGAGGTCAATCCGCTGATCGTCATGAAGAACGGCCGGCTGCGGGTGCTGGACGCCAAGGTCAGTTTCGACGGCAACGCCCTGTTCCGCCACGACGACATGAAGGCGCTGCGCGACGAGACCGAGGAAGACGCCAAGGAGATCGAGGCCTCGGAATGGGACCTCGCCTATGTCGCTCTCGACGGCAACATCGGCTGCATGGTCAACGGCGCCGGCCTGGCCATGGCGACCATGGACATCATCAAACTGTACGGAAAAGAGCCCGCCAATTTCTGCGACGTCGGCGGCGGCGCATCGAAGGAAAAGGTCGCGGCGGCCTTCAAGATCATCACCGCCGACCCGGCCGTCCAGGGCATCCTGGTCAACATCTTCGGCGGCATCATGCGCTGCGACGTCATCGCCGAGGGCGTGGTCGCGGCCGTGAAGGAAGTGGGCCTGAAGGTGCCGCTGGTCGTCCGCCTCGAAGGCACCAACGTCGTCGAAGGCAAGCGCATCCTCAATGAGTCCGGTCTGGCCATCACGGCGGCGGACGACCTCGACGACGCGGCCCAGAAGATCGTCGCGGCGGTCGGCTAAGCCTCCGGGCCCGCCACCGACCGTCCCGCTGACCGAAAATATCAGAGCAAACCCATGTCCATCCTCGTCGACAAGAACACCAAGGTCATCGTCCAGGGCCTGACCGGCAAGACCGGGACCTTCCACACCGAACAGGCGCTCCGCTACTACGGGACGAAGATGGTCGGCGGCGTGCACCCGGCCAAGGGCGGGACCAACTGGACCGGCTCGGAGGGCGAGACCCTGCCGATCTTCGCCTCGGTCGCCGAGGCGAAGGAAGCCACCGGCGCGACCGCCTCGGTGATCTATGTCCCGCCGGCGGGGGCCGCCGACGCCATCATCGAGGCCATCGAGGCCGAAGTGCCCTTCATCACCTGCATCACCGAGGGCATTCCGGTGCTGGACATGGTGCGGGTCAAGGCGCGGCTGGACCGCTCCAGCTCGCGGCTGCTGGGCCCCAACTGCCCCGGCATCCTGACCCCGGAAGAGTGCAAGATCGGCATCATGCCGGGCTCCATCTTCAAGAAGGGCAATGTCGGCATCGTCTCGCGCTCGGGCACCCTGACCTATGAGGCGGTGTTCCAGACGACCAACGAGGGCCTCGGCCAGACCACGGCCGTCGGCATCGGCGGCGACCCGGTCAAGGGCACCGAATTCATCGACGTGCTGGAACTGTTCCTGGCCGACCCCGAGACCCGGTCGATCGTCATGATCGGCGAGATCGGCGGCGGGGCCGAGGAGGATGCGGCCCAGTTCCTGATCGACGAGGCGAAGAAGGGCCGCTCCAAGCCGATGGTCGGCTTCATCGCCGGTCTGACCGCGCCCAAGGGCCGCACCATGGGCCACGCCGGCGCCGTCGTCTCGGGCGGCAAGGGCGATGCGGAGTCCAAGATCGCCGCCATGCAGGCCGCCGGCATCACCGTCTCGCCCTCGCCGGCGCGGCTGGGCGCGACGCTGGTGGAAGTGCTGAAGGGCTGAGTTTTTGTCCCGCCAGCGGGACAAAAATCTTGGAATTCCGCCGAATTTCGACCCTTTCGCCCCCATTCGGTCATGACCCATAAGGAAACAGCGCCTATATCAACGGCGCCGGTCGCGCGCAGGCGTGCGCGCGCCGCCCAAGGGATGCGACGAGAACTATGGCGGACGATGCCGGTCGGCTGAACCAGGTCTTTGCCGAGACCAGCTTCCTGTATGGCTCCAACGCCTCGTTCATCGAGGACCTGCACGGGAAATGGGCGGCCGATCCGGCCTCGGTGTCCGCCGAATGGCGCGTCTTCTTCGACCAGCTGCGTGACAACGCCGAGAGCGTGAAGGCCTCGGGCGCGGCCGGCTCGTGGGGTCGTTCGGTCGCCACCGAACCGACCGAGGCGACCGGGGTGTTCGACGGCCGCTGGCCGGCTCCGAAGCCTGATCCGAAGAAGCCCGGCGCTCCGGCCGCGGCCCCCGCAACCGCGCCGGACGCCGCCGTCCTGGCCGAGGCCGTCCGCGCCGCCGCCCACGACTCGATCCGCGCCCTGATGCTGATCCGCAGCTATCGCGTGCGCGGTCACCTGCAGGCCAACCTCGACCCGCTGGGCATCGAACAGCCGACCAGTAACCCCGAGCTGACCCCCGAATTCTACGGCTTCACCGAGGCCGACCTCGACCGCCCCATCTTCCTCGACGGCGTGCTGGGCTTCCAGACCGGCACCATCCGCGAAGTCCTGGCCCTGCTCAAGCGCACCTACTGCGGCACCTTGGGCATCCAGTTCATGCACATCGCCGAGCCGGAGGAGAAATCCTGGCTGCAGGCGCGGTTCGAGGGGGCGGACAAATTCGCCCAGAACGGCTTCACCCGCGAGGGCAAGCTGGCCATCCTGAACAAACTGATCGAGGCCGAGGGCTTCGAACGCTTCCTGCACAAGCGCTTCCCCGGCACCAAGCGGTTCGGTCTGGACGGCGGCGAGGCCATGGTCCCGGCGCTGGAGCAGATCATCAAGCGCGGCGGCGCCCTGGGCGTTGACGAGGTCGTCTTCGGCATGGCCCACCGCGGACGGCTGAACACCCTGGCGGCGGTGATGGGCAAGCCCTATCGCGCCATCTTCCACGAATTCCAGGGCGGCTCGACCGTGCCCTCGGACATCGAGGGATCGGGCGACGTCAAATATCACATGGGCGCCTCGTCGGACCGGTCGTTCGACGGCAACAACGTCCACCTGTCCCTGACCGCCAACCCGTCGCACCTCGAGATCGTCAATCCGGTGGTTCTGGGCAAGGCGCGGGCGAAACAGGCCTTCGACATCCGCGAGGCCAACGCCGGCCAGCCGGAAGAGAAGTGGGCCCTCGACCGCTCCAAGGTCATGCCCCTGCTGATCCACGGCGACGCCGCCTTCGCCGGCCAGGGCGTGGTCGCCGAATGCTTCGCCCTGATGGGGCTGAAGGGTTACCGCACCGGCGGGACGATGCATTTCGTCGTCAACAACCAGATCGGTTTCACGACCAGCCCGCGCAACAGCCGTTCCTCGCCCTATCCGTCCGACGTGGCGCTGATGGTGCAGGCGCCGATCTTCCACGTCAACGGCGATGATCCCGAAGCCGTCGTCTTCGCCGCCAAGGTGGCCACCGAGTTCCGCCAGAAATTCCACAAGGACGTGGTGGTGGACATGTTCTGCTACCGCCGCTTCGGCCACAACGAGGGCGACGATCCGACCTTCACCCAGCCGCTGATGTATTCGAAGATCCGCGCCCTGAAGTCGACCCGCGAGATCTACGCCGACCGGCTGATCGCCGAGGGGGTGACCGACCGGGCCACGGTGGACGCCGAGGTCGCGCGGTTCGAGGCCTTCCTCGACGCCGAGTTCGAGGCCGGCAAGACCTTCGAGGCCCACAAGGCCGACTGGATGGACGGCCAGTGGCAGGGCATCGGCCAGCCCGACGGCGAGGAGCGCCGCGGCGAGACCTCGGTGCCGGCCGAGAAGCTGAAGGATCTCGGCCACAGGCTGACGACCATTCCCAACTCGGTCGACATGCACAAGACGCTGAAGCGCGTCATCGACGGCCGCCGCGAGATGATCACCTCGGGCCAGAACATCGACTGGGCCACGGCCGAGAGCCTGGCCTTCGGTTCGCTGCTGGACGAGGGCTTTCCGGTCCGCCTGTCAGGCCAGGATTCGGTGCGCGGCACCTTCTCCCAGCGCCACTCCGGCATCGTCGACCAGACCACCGAGGCCCGCTACGTCCCGCTCAACAACATCCGCGACGGCCAGGCCGAGTTCGAGGTGATCGACTCCGCCCTGTCGGAGGAAGCGGTGCTGGGCTTCGAATACGGCTACGCCCTGACCGACCCCAACACCCTGGTGATGTGGGAGGCCCAGTTCGGCGACTTCGTGAACGGCGCCCAGGTGGTGATCGACCAGTTCATCAGTTCGGGCGAGCGCAAATGGCTGCGTATGTGCGGCCTGACCATGCTGCTGCCGCACGGCTATGAGGGTCAGGGTCCGGAGCATTCCTCGGCCCGTCTCGAGCGTTTCCTGCAGGCCTGCGCCGAGGACAATATGCAGGTCGCCAACTGCTCGACCCCGGCCAACTATTTCCACATCCTGCGCCGCCAGATGCACCGGCCGTTCCGCAAGCCGCTGATCATCATGACGCCCAAGAGCCTGCTGCGGCACAAGAAGGCGGTTTCGACCATCGCCGACCTGGCCGAGGGCAGCTCCTTCCACCGCGTGCTGCATGACGACGCCCAGCGCCGTCCCGACGTGGCCGGCGTCACGATCAAGGCCGACAAGGACATCCGCCGCCTCGTCCTCTGCTCGGGCAAGGTCTATTATGACCTGCTGGAGCGGCGCGAGCGCGACCAGATCGACGACGTCTATCTGATGCGGCTCGAGCAGTTCTATCCGTGGCCGATGAAGTCGCTGCTGACCGAACTGGGCCGCTTCCCCAACGCCGAACTGGTCTGGTGTCAGGAAGAGCCCAAGAACATGGGCGGCTGGACCTTCGTCGATCCCTGGCTGGAGCTGACGCTGGACAAGCTGGATGTGAAGGCCAAACGCGCCCGCTACGTCGGCCGCCCGGCCTCCGCCTCGACCGCCGCGGGCCTGATGAGCCGGCACCTGAAAGAACTCGACGCCTTCCTGACCGACGCCTTCGCCTGACACCCTGAACTGAACAAGACCCGGACCCCACCATGGCCGACATCCTGACCCCCGCCCTCGGCGAATCCGTCACCGAAGCCACGATCGGCAAATGGACGAAACAGGCCGGCGACGCCGTGAAGAAGGACGAGGTCCTGGTCGAGCTGGAGACCGACAAGGTCTCTCTGGAAGTCGTCTCGCCCGCCGATGGCGTGTTGTCGGAGATCAAGGCGCCCGACGGCGAGACCGTGACTCCCGGCGCCGTGCTGGGCGTGGTGGCCGAGGGCGCGAGCGCCGCGCCGTCCGCCGAAGCTCCGAAGGCTGAAGGCAAGGCCCCGCCCGCGCCGAAGACCGAAGCCGCTCCTGCCGCTGAGCCGGCCGCCGCCGCGCCCGCGGCCTCGGGCGGCTCCATCGCCATCATGACCCCGACCATGGGCGAGAGTGTCGCCGAGGGCTCCATGGGGACCTGGCTGAAGAAGTCCGGCGATACGGTCGCCAAGGACGAGATGCTGGTCGAGATCGAGACCGACAAGGTCGCGGTCGAGGTCTCCGCGCCCGCCGCCGGCGTCCTGACCATCGACGCCGAGGCCGGCTCGACCGTCACGCCGGGCCAGCAGATCGGCAGCATCGCCGCCTCGGGCGACGTCCCCGCCGCCGCTCCGGCCGCCGCTCCCGCCTCGGGAGGTTCGGCCAACGCCGGATCCGCCCAGATCAGGTCCGACGACGCCCCGCACCTGTCGCCCGCCGTGCAGCGCGTGGTGACGGAGAACAATCTCGATCCGAAGGCGCTGGCCGCCACCGGGCCCAAGGGCAACATCACCAAGGCCGACGCCATCGCCGCCATCGGCGCCGCCCCGGCTCCGGCCCCGGCCGCCAAAGCGCCCGCCGCCGCCCCCGCCGCCCCGCGCGCCGACCAGCCGCGCGAGGAGCGGGTCAAGATGACCCGGCTGCGCCAGACCATCGCCCGCCGCCTGAAGGAATCGCAGAACACCGCCGCTCAGCTGACCACCTTCAACGAGGTGGACATGACCAACGTCATGGCCCTGCGCGGCCAGTACAAGGACGCCTTCGAGAAGCGCCACGGCGTCAAGCTGGGCTTCATGAGCTTCTTCACCAAGGCCATCGTCGCGGCCCTGAAGGAGATCCCGGCCGTCAACGCCGAGATCGACGGCACCGACATCATCTACAAGAACCACTATGACATCGGCGTCGCCGTCGGCACCGAGAAGGGCCTCGTCGTGCCGGTCCTGCGGGACGCGGACACGCTGTCGCTGGCGGGCATCGAAAAGGGCATCGCGGCGCTGGGCAAGGCGGCCCGCGACGGCGACCTGACCCTTGATCAACTGCAGGGCGGCACCTTCACCATCACCAACGGCGGCACCTATGGCTCGCTGATGTCGACGCCGATCCTGAACGCCCCGCAGTCGGGCATCCTGGGCATGCACAACATCGTCCAGCGGCCGATGGCGGTGAACGGCGAGGTGCTGATCCGGCCGATGATGTATCTGGCCCTCAGCTACGACCACCGCATCGTCGACGGCAAGGAGGCGGTGACCTTCCTCGTGCGGGTCAAGGAGCTGCTGGAGGATCCGGCGCGGGCGCTGCTGGACCTCTGATCCCGACATGTCGTGGCGGGATGACGAGCTCGAAGTCGCGCGTTTCGTCACCCTTCCGGAGGGCGAGCTCGCCGTCGCGCTTCTCCAGCGCAACAAGATCGCCGCCCGCCTGCCCGACCGCATCATGGCGACGGTCAATCCCGATCTGCTTTTCGCGATCGGCGGTGTCCGGGTCATCGCGCCCGCCGCCCAGATCGTCGAGGCCCGGGCGCTGATCGCGCGCATGAGGGCGGGCGAGTTCGCCCGCGAGGTCGACGCCTCAAACGACTGGGAAGCCGATGCCGTGCCTGGCAAGGTCGGCGAGCTGGATGAGGCCAGTGTTCATGGGGCGGTGGGGCGCGCGAAACGGTGGGCCGCTCCGATCCTCCTCTTCGTTCTTCTGCTGGTGCTCGTGGACTGCGCGTACAATCTCGGCGGCGGCGCCTGAACCGGCTCAGGCGAGCCCGCCCAGCACCTCATCCGTATCCTGCCCAAGCGCCGGCGGCGGCCGGTCGTAGGCGACCGGCGTCACCGACATCCGGATCGGCGACGCCACCGTCCGCACCGGAGCCGACAGGTCGGCGCGCTCCTGCATCACCTCCAGCCCCCGATGCTTCGCCTGCGGCTCGTCGAACACCTGGTCGACCGTATTGACCGGGCCGCAGGGCACGCCGGCCGCCTCCAGCGCCGCCATCAGGCCGTGCATGGTCCGGCCCGCCGTCAGGGCCGACAGTTCCGCCGTCATCGCGGCGCGATGCTCAATGCGCAGGGCATTGGTGAGGAAGCGCGGATCGGCGCCGAGCCCCGGCGCGCCCAGGGCCCCCGCCAGCGCCCGGAACTGGCCGTCGTTGCCGACGGCGATGACCACCATGCCGTCCGTGCACGGAAAAGGTTGATAGGGCGCGAGGTTGGGGTGGGCGTTGCCCATCCGCGTCGGAGCCTTGCCCGAGACGAACCAGTTGGTCGCCTGATTGGCCAGCATGGCGGCCTGGACGTCGAACAGGGCGATGTCGATATGCTGGCCCTGACCCGTCGCCCGGGCGTGCAGCAGGGCGGCCATGATGGCGTTGGAGGCGTACAGGCCGGTGAACAGGTCGACGACGGCGACCCCGACCTTCATCGGTTCGGCCCCGGCCGCGCCGTCGGGCTGGCCGGTGATCGACATCAGCCCGCCCATGGCCTGGATCATATAGTCATAGCCGGCCCGGTGCGCGTCCGGACCGTCCTGGCCGAAGCCTGTGATCGAGCAATAGACCAGCTTCGGATTGAGCGCCGACAGGGCGGCGTGGTCGAGGCCGTACTTCTTCAGCCCGCCGGTCTTGAAATTCTCGACCACCACGTCGCAGGTCTTGCTCAGTTCACGGACGATCGCGGCGCCCTCGGGCGTGGCAAGATCGAGCTCGACCGACTTCTTGCCCCGGTTGGCGCACAGGAAATAGGCCGCGTCGCCCTTCGATCCGTCGGTCTTCGTGGTGAAGGGCGGCCCCCAGGCGCGGGTGTCGTCCCCGACGCCGGGCCGCTCGATCTTGATCACCTCGGCCCCGAGATCGGCCAGCATCTGGGTCGCCCACGGCCCGGCCAGCACGCGACTGAGGTCGAGGACACGAACGCCGGAGAGGGGGCCGGAGGCGGTGGTCGGTGGTTGGTGGTTGGTGGTTGGCTGGGTCGGAGCTGCTTCGGTGTTCATGATGGATTCTCTACTGCCCGATCAAGGCGCGATCCACCAATCACCAACCACCAATCACCAGCCACCCGCTCAGAGCCCCGGATCCCACACGCCCGCATCCCGCATCCGGCACTCGCGCGCCTCGCGCGCCCGGCCGTCCATCTCCTCGGCCATGCAGCAGACGGCCTTCGACACCGTCGCCTTGTGAACGCCCGGCACCAGCGCATGCATGAAGGCGCATCCCGCCAGCTTCAGCAGGCGGAATCCAAACCGCGAGGAGGCGGCCATGTGATGGAAATAGCTTTCGTCGACCTCGCGTGGGTGTTCGACGAACAGGCGATTGAAGGTGCGGATCATGGCGACAGTCTAGCCTGCGCCGGGCCATCCCTCTACCCGACCGATGCATTTTGGCCTAAACCGCGCCCCACCGCCCCGCTCAGGAAAGACGACCCATGGCCGAAGGCTCTACCGCCCCGCACAAGACCTTCCGCTGGGACGACCCCTTGGACCTGTCAGGCCGGCTGACGGACGACGAACGGATGATCCAGGACGCGGCGCGGTCCTACGCCCGCGAGAAGCTGCTGCCCCGCGTGGTCGAGGCCTTCCGTGACGAGACCTTCGATCGCGCCATCATGACCGAACTGGGCGAGATGGGCTTCCTCGGCGCCATGCTGCCGGAACAGTACGGCGGCTCCTCGGTCAGCCACGTCGCCTACGGCCTGATCGCGCGCGAGATCGAGGCGGTCGACAGCGGCTATCGCTCGGCCATGAGCGTCCAGTCGTCCCTGGCCATGTACCCGATCTACGCCTTCGGCTCGGAAGAGCAGAAGATGCGCTTCCTGCCGCGCATGGCCGCCGGCGAACTGGTCGGCTGTTTCGGCCTGACGGAGGCCGACGGCGGCTCCGACCCGGCCTCCATGAAGACGAAGGCGGTCGCCGTGGACGGCGGCTACAAGCTCAACGGCGCCAAATACTGGATCACCAACAGCCCCATCAGCGACCTGGCCATCGTCTGGGCCAAGCTGGACGACGTGATCCGCGGCTTCATCGTCGAGCGCGGCATGGACGGCTTCACCACCGACAAGATCGGCGACAAGCTCTCCCTGCGCGCCTCCATCACCGGCGACATCGGCCTGAACGACGTCTTCGTGCCGGAAGAGAACCTGCTGCCGGGCGTCAAGGGGCTCCGCGGACCCTTCTCCTGCCTGAACAAGGCCCGCTACGGAATCGCCTGGGGGGCGATGGGCGCGGCCGAGGCCTGTTTCCACCTGACCCGCGATTATGTCGGCGAGCGCATGCTGTTCGGCCGGCCGCTGTCGTCGCGCCAGCTGGTGCAGAAAAAGCTGGCCGACATGCAGACCGAGATCTTCCTCGGCTTCGAGGGCGCGCTGGCGCTGGGCCGGCTGCTCGACCAGGGGGCCTGGGTCCCCGAGGCCATCTCGATGATGAAGCGCAACAACTGCGGCAAGGCGCTGGAGATCGCCCGCGTCGCCCGCGACATGCACGGCGGGGCCGGCATCACCGGAGAGATGCACGTCATGCGCCACGCCATGAACCTCGAGACGGTCAACACCTATGAGGGCGCCCACGACGTCCACGCCCTGATCCTGGGCCGGGCCATCACGGGCGAAAGCGCCTTCTAGGGCCGCGCGCCGCAAGTCAGGAACAATCAGCCCGGCTCCAGCGTGCGACCACTAGTCTGCGAGAACACGGTCCGTTGAGCATTGTCATTCCGCTTCAACGCCGTATCGTCGGCGAGGGGTGGAGGCGCGGCCATGGACGGGGAAGCGGCAGGCATCGACGGCGACGATCCCTTCGCCCAGCTGCGCGATGTGTTCGCCGGTCGGCGCGCCCTGCTGCTGGAAGATGACCCGGCCCTGTCGGAACATGTGGCGGAACGGCTGCTGCGCGCCGGATTCGAGGCCGTGGAACGGGTCGACAGGGGCGAGGCCGCGATCGCCGCGGCGGCCAGTCCCTACGACGTGCTGATCCTCGACCGCCTGACCGCCGGACTGGACGGGCTGGAGACGCTGAAGCGGGTGCGCGCCGGCGGCGGCCCCTGCGCCGACGCCCCGGCCCTGATGCTGACCGCGCTCGGCGGCGAGCGGCAGAAGGTCGAGGGCCTGCTGGGCGGCGCCGACGACTACCTGGCCAAGCCGGTCGGGGACGAGGAACTGCTGGCCCGCATCGCCGCCCAGCTGCGCCGCGCCGCCCGGCGCGCGGCTCCGGTCGGGGGCGATCTGGTCAACGGCCCGTTCCGGCTGTCCTTCGGCGCCCGGACGCTGAAATTCGAAGCCGGGGGCCCCTCGCGGCTGATCGACCTGTCGCCGCTGGAGTTCGCCATCGTCTGTGAGCTGATGACCGCCCGTGGCCAGCCGGTGACCAAGACCATGCTGTGGGAGCGCTGCTGGGTCGAATGGCGATTCCTGCCGGACAATTTCGTCAACATCATCGACGCCCGGATCAGCGCCCTGCGCCGCCGGCTCAAGGAACAGGCGCCCGAACTGGGCGAGGACCTGCATCCCCTGATCGTCTCGGCCCGCAGCCAGAGCCTGATCTTCCGCGACCTGTCCGCCTGGACGGGCTGAGGCCGCGGTGCCCCTCCGATTCCTCCGCCTGCGCGCCTGGTTGGGCCGGCGGACCTCGACCCAACTGGCTGCGGGCATCGCCGTCATGGCCGCCGCCGCCCTGATCGGCTCGCTGATGGTCACCAGCGCGGCCGTGCGCATGGACCAGCGCGAGAAGGCGGCCCTGGCGGCGCTGAACGACTACAGCACCATGGTGAGCAAGCTCGGCGAGGAATCCAGCCTGACCGCCGCCAATATCACCGAGGCGGACGCCGCCTATCTGTCGGGCTGGCTGAGCGCCTTCCAGGACGGTCCCGCGCGGGATGCCGGATCGATCGAGGAAACCTGCCGCACCGGTCAGGGCGGCGCCGGGGTGCGGTTCATCCGCGCGCCGGTTGGCAAGCCGGCCGGACTGGCGGCACTGGAAACGACCCGGGGCGAACGCGCGCCGCGCCTCGGCGACGACGTGCATGTGATGCGGCTTGAACGCGGCGTCCTGTGTCCGTCGCGGGCGGTCGAGGTGGTCGTGGTGCGCCGGTCGGTCGGAGCGCTGAACATCGCCGTCGGGCGGGTGGTTGACCGGTCCGGCGCCGCCTGGGGCTGGGCGGTGGGGGCGGTCGCCGCCGCCGGAGTGCTGTTGCTGGCGTTTGGCCTGACCGCGGCGACGTTCGCGCGCCGCCGGCTGACCAACGCCGTGGCCGATGTCAGCCGGGCGCTGGACCTCGCATCGGTGGGAGATTTCTCGGTCCGGGCGCCCGAGACCGCGGTGGCGCCCGAACTGACCGAACTGACCGGTCGGGTGAACCTGACCCTCGACCGGCTGGAGGAGCTGCTCAGCTGGCTGAGGGATTCGGCCGACCAGCTGGCCCATGATTTCCGCACGCCGCTGGCGCGCGCCTCGGCCCGGCTGGACCGGCTGAAAGAAGCGTCGACGACGCCCGAGGCGCGCGGCCTGGCCGAGGAGGCCCGCGCCGACCTGACCCGGCTGACCCGGGCGATGAACGAGGCCATGACCCTGCGCGACGGCGAGGCCTGGGTGTTCGAGACGGTGCGGCTGGACCGGCTGGCGGCCTCGGCGGCGGACCTTTATCAGCCCCTGGCCGAGGAGCGCGGGATCGTGATCCGGGTCGAGGCTTCTCCGGTGTCGGTGCTCGGGGTCCGGTCACTGCTGCAGCGGGCCGTGACCAATCTGGTGGACAATGCGGTGAAATTCTCGCCCGAGGACGGGGTGGTGACCCTCACCGTCCGGCTGGATGACGGCAAGCCGGTGCTCTCTGTCGCGGATCAGGGCCCGGGGCTGGACGCCGACCTGCTCGACGACCCCGCCCGCGCCGTCTCCGCGGCGACCGACGAAGGCCGCGAGAGCCATGGCATGGGCCTGGCCTTCGTGCGGGCCATCCTCAAGCGGCACGGCGCGGCCATGACGATTGATGACGCCGGTCCGGGGGCTGTCGTCACGGCGCGTTTCTCGCGCTAAAGTCAGCGGAACAACAGGGGATTGGCGATGCGTTCCATCATCCGGGCCGGCGGCCTGTCCATGCTGGCGCTCGTCGTCGCGGTCCCCCTGCTGACCGCGACCCCGGCGGTCGCGCAGCAGTCGCCCGTGCCGTTCGACGCCCAGCGCGGCGTCTTTACCTTCGCGACCGGTCTCGAACGGGCCCTGCCCGCCGTCGTCCAGGTCACCACCCTCGGCCAGTCGGAGGGACCCAGTTCCGGCGACAATGAACCGCGCCCGATTTCCAGCGGTTCGGGCGCCATCATCGACGCCCGCGAAGGCATCGTCGTCACCAACAATCACGTCGTCGAGGGCGGGCGGAAATTCACCGTCGACATGACCGACGGCCGCATCTTCGACGCCGTCCTGATCGGCACGGACAAGGCCACCGATCTGGCGGTCCTGAGGATCGAGGCGCCCTCCGTTCCGGGTCTGGGTCTGTCCCAGATCGAGGTGGTCAATTCCGATTCCCTGCGCACCGGCGACCTGGCCTTCGCGGTCGGCTATCCCCTGGGTCTGGACCAGACCCTGACCATGGGCGTGATCTCCGGCATGGGCCGCTCGGGCATGGGCGACCGGATCGAGGACTATATCCAGACCGACGCGGCCGTGAACTCGGGCAATTCCGGCGGTCCGCTGCTGGACAGCCGCGGCCGTCTGATCGGCATCAACACCTCCATCCTGTCGGGCGGCGGCGGCGGCAACGACGGCATCGCCTTCGCCGTGCCCAGCCGCATCCTGATGTATGTGGTCGCCCAGCTGCGCGAGACCGGCGAGGTCATCCGTGGGACCACCGGCGCGATCTTCGGCTCGCTCAACCCCCAGCGCTCGCGTGACCTCGGCCTCGGCATCGTGCGCGGCGCGGTGATCGAGGACGTCGCTCCGGGCTCCTCGGCCGAGGCCGCGGGACTTCAACGCGGCGACGTCGTCACCCGTATCCAGAATCGCCCCGTCTCCAACGCCGGCACGGTCGCGGCCACCATCGGCATCGCCGAGCGGGGCACCCGGCTCGAGGTCGTCTATCTGCGTGAAGGCCGGGAGGGCCGCACCACCCTCACGGTCGAAACACCGTCGGAAACCACCGCCATCCTCGGCGCCGACGTCGTCATGGCGCGGGGCGCGTCCGTGCGGGTCGCTTCGGACGGCCTGCAGGTGTTCGCGGTCGAGGGCGGTTCTGCGGCGGCGGCCGCGGGGCTGCAGGCGGGCGACCTGATCCCGCTGATCGACGACACGCCGATCTCGGGGCTCGACGACCTGGCCGCGTCCCTGGGCGGCGACGGCCGGCGCATTCTGTCGGTGATGCGCGGCGGTGAACCGGTCGAGATCATTCTGCCCTGACCCGCCGGAGCTGATCTCGCTCCAGACCCCGGACAGCAAAACGCCCGCTCTGCCGGAGGGGGGAGGGTGGCGGAGCGGGCGTCTCGCTTTGGAGGAAGCATCGGCCCGCCGGAGCCCTTGGTGGAGAAATCCAGGAGGGGCTGGGGGGGCTGTTCAGGATCCGGAATCGCTCCGAACTCCAACGAGCCGATGGGTCCGGTGTCGCCCCGCAAGGCGGCGGGTGCTGGGCGGAAGCGAGGCGATTTCGTGTTCGGTGCGAATTGTTCGCCGTGGTGCGTTCCTAACACAGTGTTCGACCGCGCGACTGCTTTGAACACCCCGCGACGCACTGGCGTTTTCCGGATGGCGCCGTAACCTTCCCAGGATGAGCGACGCCGCTGATTTGCAGTCCGTTCCGGGTCCGGTCTTCTTCGACCGGCGCGAACTCGACCTGATCCTGCGGGTCTATGGCCGGATGGTCGCGGCGGCCGAATGGCGCGACTACGCCATGGTCGGCCACAAGGACGTCGCGGAGTTCGCCGTCTTCCGCCGCTCGGGCGACGCCCCCCTGTATCGCATCGAGAAACGTCCCGCCCTTCGCCTTCGGCAGGGCCAGTGGGCGGTGATCGGCGAGGGCGGTCTGGTGCTGCGCCGGGGCCGCGACCTGGCCCAGGTGCTGCGCGTCTTCGACAGTCGCAAATTCACGATCGTCGAATAGAAAAAAGGCCCCGGCGTCTCCGCCGGAGCCCTCTTCTGTTTGGCCTGCCGCGCTTCGCGCCGCTTGAGGCGAAACGAAACGCGCTCAAGCAGCGAGCCGCCGCGCGGGGGGCGTTAGCGCCCCAAGGTCAACGCCGCCCGCCGAACAGCATCAGCAGGAACTGGAACATGTTGATGAAGCTGATGTACAGGCTCAGCGCCCCATAGCTTGTGGCCACGCTCATGGCGGTCTGGTTTCCGCCCAGGGCATAGTAGGTCATCTTCAGCCGCTGGGTGTCGTAGGCGGTCAGGCCCGCGAAGATCAGCACGCCGACCGCGCTGATGATCAGCTGCATCATGGCGTTCTGCAGGAAGATGTTGACCACCATGGCGATGACCAGGCCGATCACGCCCATGATCAGGAAGCTGCCGATGCCGGTCAGGTCCTTCTTGGTCGTGTAGCCGAACAGGCTCAGGGCCCCGAAGGCCGCGGAGGTGATCAGGAAGGTCTGGATCACCGAAGCTCCGGTATAGACCAGCACGATCGTGCCCATCGAGGCGCCGATCAGGGCCACGATCAGCCAGTACAGCGCGCTCGCCCCGCCGGCGGTGGGATTCTTCATCACGAAGTTGGAGCCCAGCAGCAGCACCAGCGGCGAGAAGGCCACGATCATTCCCAGCATGGTCATGCCGGTCAGACGGGTCACGCCGTCGGGGAAGACCGCGGTCGAGAACAGCAGGTCGCGGACCGGGGGATAGGAGCCGGTCACCCAGGCGAGAGCCGCCGAGACCAGCAGACCCAGCGCCACCTTGTTGTAGACGCCCAGCATGAAGCCGCGCAGGCCCGCGTCCACCGACATATCGGCCGTGGCGGGCGCGGTAGTGTATCCGTTTCTGAAATCGCTCATGGCGAGATCGATCCTCCGTTGGGCCGGGCGATCCCGACCTTTGCGCAAATATCGGGCGCACTCGTCCCTTCCGCAAGGAAAACCGGACTTGGGCGCCGCGTTTCCAACCGCTACCAAGGGTCGCATGATCCGGCTGTTCACCGCCCTGTCTGTTCCTGATGAGGTCGCCGAGGCGCTCGCGCGCCGCCAGACCGGCCTGCCCGGCGCCAAATGGCGCACAGCCGACCAGCTGCACATCACCCTGGCCTTCCATGGCGAGATCGACGAGCGCCAGGCCGACGATCTCTCGGTCGAGCTGGAGCGGGCGGCGACGGGCGGCCCCTTCGAGATCGCCCTGTCCGGCGTCGGCGCCTTCGGGGACGGCCATCGCACCCGCGCGATCTGGGCGGGGGTCGAGGCGAACGAGCGCCTCCCGGTTCTGGCCGGGCGCTGTCGCGCCGCCGCCGAGCGCGCCGCCATCCGCATGGAGCGCCGCGACTATCGTCCGCATCTGACCCTGGCTTATCTGAAGCCCCAGGCCGATCCAGACCGGATCGGGGCCTGGATCGCCGAGCACAATCTGCTGCATTCGCCGCCGTTCCGGATCGACCGGTTCGGCCTGTACTCCAGCGTGCTGACCCATGACCGCAGCCGCTATGACCTTGAACGGGAGTATCTCCTTTGACCGGACCTGTGCTGGAAACCGAACGCCTGATCCTGAGGCCCCTCGCCATGGAGGACTTCCCACGCTGGGTCGAGATGATGGCCGACCCCGAGGCGGCGAAATTCCTCGGCGGCGTCCAGTCAGCGGCGGCGGCATGGCGCGGTTTCATGAGCATGGCGGGGGCCTGGAGCCTGACGGGCGTGTCCATGTTCTCGCTCATCGAACGCGAGACCGGCCTGTGGCTGGGCCGGATCGGGCCGTGGACCCCCCATGAATGGCCGGGAACCGAGGTCGGCTGGGGTCTGCATCCCGACGCCCAGGGGAAGGGCTATGGGGTAGAGGCGGCGACGGCGACGATCGACTACGCCTTCGACGTGCTGGGCTGGACCGACGTCATCCACTGTATCGACCCCGACAATACGCCGTCGCAGCGGCTGGCCGAGCGGCTCGGTTCCTGGAATCAGGGGCCGACGCGGATGCCGCCGCCCTACCAGGACATGCCCGTCGACAAATGGGGCCAGACCCGCGCGGAATGGCGGGCCCGGCGCCGCTGACCCGCCGTTGCGGCGGAAAGCGCCGCCGAACACTGACGCTTTGACCCATCCGCGCGTTCCGCTAGTCAGGGTGCAGGAAACGACGAGGATAGACGATGCGGGTTCTGGTTCTGGGCGGCGACGGTTTCTGCGGCTGGCCGACGGCGCTGCATCTGTCGGCGCGGGGCTGGGACGTCTGCGTCGTCGACAACCTCAGCCGCCGCAACATCGACAATGAGCTCGAAGTCCAGTCCCTGACCCCGATCCGGACCATGGGCGAGCGCATCGCCGCCTGGAAGGAAGTCAGCGGCCGGACCATCGACTTCGTCAACATGACCGTCGGGAAGGAGTTCGACCGGCTGGTCGCCCTGATCAAGGACTGGAAGCCCGACAGCGTCGTCCATTTCGCCGAACAACGCGCCGCGCCCTATTCGATGAAGTCGGCGCGGCACAAGCTGTACACCGTCGACAACAACATCAACGCCACCAACCATCTGCTGGCCGCCATCGTCGAGAGCGGGCTGGACGTGCACCTGGCGCACCTGGGCACCATGGGGGTCTATGGCTACACCACCGCCGGCCTGCGCATCCCCGAGGGCTATCTGAAGATCACCGTCGACACCGACTTCGGCCCGGCCGAACAGGAAATCCTGTTCCCGCCGAACCCCGGCTCGATCTACCACATGACCAAGACCCAGGACGCCCTGCTGTTCCAGTTCTACGCCAGGAACGACGGGCTCCGGATCACCGACCTGCACCAGGGCATCGTCTGGGGCGCCCAGACCGAGGAGACGCGCCGGGACGAGCGGCTGATCAACCGGTTCGACTATGACGGCGACTACGGCACGGTGCTGAACCGGTTCCTGATGCAGGCGGCGGTCGGCTATCCCCTGACCGTGCACGGCACCGGCGGCCAGACGCGGGCCTTCATCCACATCCAGGACACCGTCCGCTGCGTCGAACTGGCCCTGGCCAATCCGCCCAGCGTCGGCGACCGGGTCAAGATCCTCAACCAGATGACCGAAAGCCGCCGCGTGCGCGACCTCGCCGCCATGATCGCCGCCATGACCGGGGCCGAGGTGCACAACGTCCCCAACCCGCGCCAGGAGGCCGACGAGAACGAACTGGTCGTCGCCAACGACCAGTTTCGCGAGCTGGGGCTCAAGCCCATCACTCTCGCCGAGGGGCTGATGCAGGACGTGACGGAGATCGCGCGCCGCTACGCCGACCGCGCCGACCTGTCCAAGGTGCCCTGCGTCTCGACCTGGAACGGCAAGCGCGCCGAGGCGGTCAAGGCCCCGCCGACCGTCGTCACGCCGCCGACCGCGCCGGTGCAGGCGCGTTCGGCCTGATCCATGTCTGACGTCGCCGCCCCACCCTCGCTGCTGGTCTTTGGCGGCGGCTGGCTGGGTCGGGCCGCCTGCCGCGAGGCCGTGCGCCGCGGCGGTCGGGCCGTCCTCACCAGTCGTGATGCCGACCGTCGGGCGACCCTGTCGGCCGAAGGTCTAGCCGCGATCGATCCGGACAATGCGGCGGCCCTGTCCGAAGCCGTCGCCGGGGCCTGCGCCATTCTGGTCAGCGCCCCGCCCGAGCCGGAGGGCTGTCCCGGCCTCAAGGCCCTGTCGCCGGCGCTGGCGGGGGCGGAGGTCTGGCCCGACTGGATCGGCTATGTCTCCTCCACAGCCGTCTACGGGGATCGCGCCGGCGGATGGGCCTTCGAGGACAGCGAATTGAACGCCGCCTCGCTGGAGGGCGCCCGCCGGGTGCGGGCCGAGCGCGACTGGCTTGACGCGGGCCAGGGCATGGGGCTGACCGTGCAACTGTTCCGCCTGCCGGCCCTCTACGGTCCCGGGCGTTCGCCGCTCGACCGGCTGCGCGACGGCACGGCCCGGATCGTTCGCAAGCCGGGACAGGTGTTCAACCGCGTCCATGTCGATGACGTCGTCTCGGGCCTGTTCGCCTCCATGGCCCGCCCCCGGCCCGGCGCCGCCTACATCCTGTGCGACGACGAGCCCGCCCCGGCCGATGTGGTCATGGAAGGCGCCGCGCGTCGCCTCGGCCTGCCCCGGCCGCCCGTGGTCGACCTCGAGGATCCGTCGGTGTCCGACGCCATGCGGCGCTTCTACCTCGACTCCAAACGCCTCTCGAACGCCCGCGCCAAGGCGGAGTTGGGCTGGCGGCCGCAGTATCCGACATGGCGGGACGGGCTGGAGGCGCTCATCCGCAAGGGCGGCTGAGCGCTTTCCCGGTTGGCCGCGGTCAGAAGGCTCCGCCTTCTCGACCCGACGCGGCCTGGCGCTTCGCGCATCCCTCGCGCTCAAGCAGCGAGCGACCGCGTCGCGAGCGTTAGCGCCCTACTAAAACGGCAGCAGGTTCCGCTGACGGCTGTACGCCATCGTCCCGACGTTCGCGCCGAGGCGCAGGCCGACGCCGGTGCGGATGGGGGCCAGGACGATGCCGTCGGCGCGCTGGTAGTTCACGCCCACGCCGCCGACCAGATAGGCCGAACCCTCCACGCCGGGGTAGCGGCGGTAGATCATGTCCGGGTGATACAGGCCATAGACCAGGGTGAAGACCCGGCTGGCGTTGCCGCCGACGTCCCAGCCGATCGAAATGCCCTGCCAGAACACTTCCTGCGAGGCGGACAGGTCCTTCATATGCAGGGCGCCGCGGCCGTAGCGCGCGCCCACGGCGGCGGCGGCGGAGGCCTCCTCGCCGGCGATATAGGCGGTGGGCCGGTCGCCCTGTTCGGCGAAGATGCGCTCGATGGCGGCGCCGATGGCTTCCGCGGCGATGCCCAGTTCGCGCGACCCGGCGGCGATCAGCTCGTCGGCCGTATAGGCCTGGGCCTGCTGGTCGGACTGGATCGGATAGTTGGGATCGGCCGCCGGACCGGTGGCGCAGGCGGAAAGGCCCGAGGCGCCGGCGGTGGCGGCGAGGCCGGACAGGATCAGTTGGCGGCGGTGCATGGCGATGGCTCCATCAGGCGGGGACGGCTCGCCCGACTCGCGCGGGCGCTTGCCGGCACCGTCACCGCTCTTTGAGTCAGCCTTGCGGCGATGAGGTTAACGAGAGGTTGCCATTCCTCCTCCGAGGGGGAGGAACGCTACCCCCGCAGCGTCGCCCCGACCTTCGCCGCCGCCGCCACGACCCTGGCCGACAAGGCCTCGATCTCGGCCTCGGTCAGGGTCGCCTCGACCGGCTGGATGACGACTTCCAGCGCCACCGACTTCATCCCCTCGGCCACGCCGGCGCCGCGATAGACGTCGAACACCCGGACATCGGCGATCAAGCCCTTGTCCGCCCCGGCGACCGCCCGGACCAGATCGCCCACGGCCTTGCCGTCCTCGACCACGAAGGCGAAGTCACGAGTCAGGGGCATCAGGTTCGCGAGGTTGGCGGGACCGCGCGCCTTGGACTTCGCGCCGCGCGGTTCGGGCACGGCGTCCAGCACGATCTCGAAGGCCAGCATCGGGCCATCGGCGTCCAACGCCTTCAGCGCCCGGGGATGCAGGGCGCCGAACTCGACCATGACGTTCTTCGGACCCAGCTGCAGCCGCGCCGAACGGCCCGGGTGCCACCAGTCGCGGTTCTGGCCCTGCACCAGCTGCAGCGAAGCCACGGGCGCGCCCAACGCCTCCAGCAGGCTCATCAGGTCGCCCTTGAGGCCGAACAGGGCGTCCTCCGGCGCGGCGCCCCAGTGCCGGGCGGCGCGCGGGGCTATCAGGCCGGAGATGACGGTGCGCTGGCCGGTCGGGCTGTCGTCCAGATAGATGGGACCGATCTCGAACAGGGCGGCGTCAGCATGGCCGCGCGCCGCATTGCGCGCCGCCGCCTCGATCAGATTGGGCAGGGCCGAGGGCCGCATGCAATCCAGATCGGCCGCGATCGGATTCTCGACCCGCAGG
>CALRJO020000018.1:0-44299 GCA_943367565.1 Brevundimonas vancanneytii | reverse complement strand
AGAACCACCACCGTCTGGCCACGCACATCCAGTTGCGGCGCCTGTTCGGCCAGCGCCGCCATCAGGCCCTCGCCATCGGAGCTGTCGGCCTGGACCCGACCGTGCCCGAACAGCAGCAGATTGGCCGACCCGCAGTTGCGCGCCGTCGCGCTCGCCTCATCGGCCAGCGCCAGCGCCTGCTCCTTGAACGGGGCGGTCACGTTCAGTCCGCGCAGCCCGCCGGAGCGCCCGTTGGCGACCAGGGCGGCGAACGCCCCTGCATCCGGGGGCCCGAAGGCGCGATAGTCAGCGTCCAGCCCGGCGGCCGCGATCCAGGCGGCATGGATCAGCGGGCTCAGCGAATGAGCGATCGGCTGGCCCGCGACGCCCGCCAGAATCGTCATGATTTCAGCACCCCGGCCCGACGCAGCTCGGCCAGAATGGGCCAGAGGGGCAGGCCGAGGACGGTGAAATAGTCGCCCTCCACCGTCTCGAAAAGCTGCGACCCCTGGCCTTCAAGCCGGTAGGAGCCGACGCAGGCCAGCAGTCCCTCGCCCTCGGCCGCCAGATAGGCGTCGAGGAAGGTTTCGGAAAACGCCCGCACCCGCATCGTCGCGGTGTCCGCGCCCGACCATACGATCTGGCCGTTGCGGGCCAGGGCCGCGCCGGAATGCAGATGATGATCCCGACCCCGCATGGTCCAGAGCTGCGCACGAGCCGCCATCAATGAGCCGGCCTTGGAGACCAGTCCGCCGTCGAAGGCCAGGGTCTGGTCCGCCCCGAGAACCCAGGCGTCGGCGTCGTGACGCGACACCGCCAGCGCCTTGACCCGCGCCAGCTCGACCGCCAGTCCCGCCGCATCGGCCGGATCATGCGCGGCCTTGACGGCATCCTCGTCCACATCGGCGACCTGGACGGAGAACGGCACGCCGGCGTCGGCCAGCATGGTTCGTCGCGCCGCGCTCTTCGACGCCAGGATCAGACGTTCCGACGGCGCGGTCACCAGGCCGCCCCCAGCCGACGGGTGCGGCGTTCGTTCAACAGATTGATGATCGCCGCCGCCGTTTCCTCCACCGAACGGCGGGTCACGTCGATGACCGGCCAGCCGCGCCGCTCGAAGGCGCGCCGGGCCTTGACCGTCTCCTCGCGCACCGCGTCGTGGTCGATATAGGCGCTGGCGCGGTTGGCGTTCAGCCCGTCCAGCCGGTTCTTGCGGATCTGCACCAGCCGGTCCGGCGAGACGGTCAGGCCGACCACCAGCGGATTCTTGAGTCCGACGAGGCGTTCGCCGTCTTCCTGACCCGGCACCAGAGGCACATTGGCGGCGCGGATGCCGCGATGGGCCAGATAGATGCTGGTCGGGGTCTTCGACGTCCGGCTGACCCCGCAGAGGACGACGTCGGCGCCCTCCAGCTGCTCCGCCGTGCCCTGACCGTCATCATGGGCCATGGCGTAGTCGAGGGCCGAGATGCGGTTGAAATAGTCGGTGTCCAGGGCGTGCTGGGCCCCGACCCGGGTCGACAGTGCCGCGCCCAGATAGCGTGACAGAGCCCCGACCAGCGGGTCCAGCGCCGCGATCTGGGGCATGTCCAGCTTGCGGCAACCCTCTTCCAGCTGTTCGCGCAGCTCACGGTCGACGAGGGTGTGCAGCACCACGCCGGGCGAGGCGGCCACCTCCTCCAGAACCCGCTCCATCTGCTTGCCGGAGCGGACCAGGGCGTAGATGTGCTCGATCGGAATAACGCCGTCGAACCGGGCCACCACGGCCTTGGCCATGGCGTTCAGGGTCTCGCCGGTGGAATCCGACACCAGATGGACGTGGAAATAGGTCGCCAGCCGCGTGGGGCCCGAGGCGCGGCCCGGAGCGGGCGAACCCGGGGTCATCGGCGTCTGTCCATGATTGCGAGACTCCTGTGGACGGGGCGGGGCGCCTTTGGGGGCGCCGGCGGGTCGAAGGGTGGGCCTTTTCCTATAGCGGCGCCGGAGGCGGGCCGCGAGCGGGGACAGAGGTGGACGGGCGCCGCGGCGCCGGGGTCTTTCGTCCCAAGGCCGATCCGCGGTTCCGGTCCGCCTGTGGAGATCCTTAACGAGACGTTAACGGCGCCCAGCCCGGCCGCCGGTCGTCCAGTCGCTGAGGCCGGCCTTGAGGCCTCATCAGGACTTATCCCCGCTTTCACCAACCCGGTGGAGGCCCGTGCGCCGGACCGTGACAGTTTGCGGAAAACCCGTCCGGTAGCGTCTCAATAGCCCCTGTTGTCCCCGCCATCCCCGGCCCTGCCTTCTACCTCCAAAGCTTTCGATTCTTTTCTTGAGAAGGATTGGAAGGGTGCGACACGGACGGACTTGAGCGGGACCCGGCCCCCCGGTAGGACCGGGGTCAGATGACTTCCTCCCCCGATACGCCCCTGTTGCTCAAGGTTCTCGCCGGCGAGGCGTCGGCGCGGCCGCCCGTCTGGTTCATGCGTCAGGCCGGGCGCTACCTGCCGGAATACCGGGCGCTGCGGGCCACGACGCCGGACTTCATCTCCTTCTGCCTGGATCCCGAGAAGGCCGCCGAGGCGACGCTGCAGCCGATGCGGCGGTTCGGCTTCGACGCGGCCATCGTCTTCGCCGACATCCTGTTGATCCCCCGCGCCCTGGGCCAGGAGGTCTGGTTCGAGGCCGGCGAGGGGCCGCGGCTCGGCGCCCTGCCGCCGGTGGAAGCCATGCAGGACCTGACCCAGGCGGCCGGCGAGGCCCTGAAACAGGTGGGTCAGACCCTTTCGCTGGTGCGGTCTCAACTGGACCCCGGGCGCGCCCTGATCGGTTTCGCCGGCGCGCCCTGGACTGTGGCGACCTATATGCTGGACGGCGAGGCCCGTTCTATCGGCAAGGGCGAACGGGCCCAGGCCCGAACCTACGCCTATGCCGAGCCGGAGAAGGTCGCCGCCCTCCTGGAGGTGCTGGTCGAGGCCACGGCCCATTATCTGAAGATGCAGGCCGACGCCGGAGCCCAGGTGCTGAAGATCTTCGAGAGCTGGGCCGAGGGCCTGCCCGAGGATCTGTTCGAGAGTCTGGTCCTTCGGCCGCACCAGAAACTGGTGGCGCGCGTCCGCGAGCTCGGCGTCACCGTGCCTCTGATCGGCTTCCCGCGCGGCTCGGCGGCCCTGGCGGAACGCTATGCCGCCGAGGTCGGGGTTCAGGCCGTCGCGCTGGACACCGCCTGTCCGCTCGAGATCGGCAGGCGCGTACAGGCCATCAAGCCGATCCAGGGCGCGCTCGACCCCTTGTTGCTCCGCGCCGGCGGGCCGCTGCTGGACCGCCGCGTCGACCAGCTTCTGGAGGCCTGGGGGCGGGGGCCGTGGATCTTCAACCTCGGCCACGGCATCCTGCCGGATGTGCCCATCGCCCACGTCGAACAGGTGCTGAAGCGGATCGGCGCCCAATGATCCCCGCGTCGTCAGGTCGCCGTATCGCCGTGGTGCTTTTCAACCTCGGCGGCCCCGACGACCAGGCCTCGGTCAAACCCTTCCTGTTCAACCTGTTCAGAGACCCGGCCATCATCGGCCTGCCCAATCCCTTCCGTACCCTGCTGGCCCGGCTGATATCCAGCCGTCGCGAGACGGGGGCCCAGGCGAACTACGCCCTGATGGGCGGGGGCTCGCCCCTGCTGCCGGAGACCCGCCGACAGGCCGCGGCCCTCGCCACAGCGCTCGCAGGCCTGCTGCCCGGCGACGAGGTCCGAACCTTCATCGCCATGCGCTACTGGTCGCCCCTGACCGAGCAGACCGCCGCCGAGGTCACGGCCTTCGGGCCGGACGAGATCGTCCTTCTGCCGCTCTATCCGCAGTTCTCGACGACCACGACCCGGTCCTCGCTGAAGGCGTGGCGCGAAACCTATAACGGACCGGGCGTCAGCCGGGCGGTCTGCTGCTATCCGGAGGCGCCGGGCTGGATCGAGGCCCAGGCCGACGGGGTGAGGGCGAAACTGGCCGAGGCGACCGACCGGCCGGTCCGGGTCCTGTTCTCGGCCCACGGCATTCCCGAGAGCCTGATCGCCAGGAAGGGCGACCCTTATCAGGAACAGATCGAATCGACCTGCGCCGCCATCGCCGCCCGCGCCGGTCTGGCCGATGGAGCTTGGGCGATCTGCTACCAGAGCCGGGTCGGGCCGATGAAATGGCTGGGGCCATCGACGCCCGAGGCGATCGCACAGGCCGGACGGGACGGTGTCGGGGTGGTGGTGACGCCGGTCGCCTTCGTTTCCGAACATATCGAGACCCTGGTCGAGCTGGACATCGAATACGCCGAGCTCGCCCACGAACTGGGCGTGACGCCCTATCTGCGCAGCCCCGCGGTCGGCGTGGCCGCCCCCTTCATCCAGACCCTCGCCGACGCCGTGGTTGAGGCCCTGTCGCGGACGGACACGGCGCCGTACGGTCCCGGTTGCCGGGCGGACTGGAAGGCCTGTCCCCGGACCTGCGAACGGAGGGCGGCATGACATTCGAGATCGTGCGCGGCCTGCATATCCTGGCCGTCATCGCCTGGATGGCCGGCATGCTCTTTCTGCCCCGCCTCTATGCCTATGACGCCGAACAGGCGGACAAGGCCGAGCCGCTGCGGTCGGAGATGCGCGGCCTGCTGCGAACCTGGCAGCATCGCCTGCTGAAGATCATCATCAACCCCTCGATGATCGCCGCCTGGATTTTCGGCGTCTGGATGATCGGCATCCATGTGTTCGAATACGGCCAGGGCTGGGGCTTCCTCGCCCAGCCGTGGATGGTCGCCAAACTGGCCGGGGTCATCGCCCTGTCCGCCTGGCACGGCTTTCTGGCGGGCGAGCTGAAGCGCATCAAGGCGGGGACCTCGGTCCGGTCCGGCAAATTCTGGCGCATGACCAATGAAATCCCGTTCGTCATCGCCATCGTCATGGTCCTGTCGGTGACCACCCAATGGACCTTCGGCTGAGACGCTCAGCTTGACCTGAGGGGCCCCGCGTGGTTTCGCTCGAGGCGAACCGCCCTGCAGGAGTCTGGGGCGGTCCCTCTCTTCGCGACGCCCGCCGATCTCGCCGGGACGACCCGTCGCCTTTCCACCCGGCCGCGAGGCCAGACATCGCTGGATTTTCCCGCCCGCGCGACGCCCTGTCTCGCGGCGATGCTTATGATTGCACGCCATGACCGATCCCACCGACGCTCCCGAAACCGAACTGACGCCCGACGCTGAAGCGCCGGACGCCGGCAATGAGGCGTCCGCCGCCGACCTGCCCATGGTCGATCAGGAGCAGGGCGACGAGGATGACGACGGCGAGCCGATCGTTCCGAACGGCCGGATCACCCTGCAGGAGCTGAACGAGAAGACGCCGGAAGACCTGGTCGCCTTCGCCGAAAGCCTCGAGATCGAGAACGCCGGCAACCTGCGCAAACAGGACCTGCTGTTCGCCATCCTCAAGACCCTGGCCGACGAGGAAGTCGAGATCATCGCCGACGGCGTGCTCGAGATCCTGCCCGACGGCTTCGGATTCCTGCGCAGCCCGGACGTGAATTACCTTCCGGGTCCGGACGATGTCTATGTCTCGCCGTCGCAGATCCGCCGCTTCGGCCTGCGCTCGGGCGACACCATCCACGGCGCCGTCCGCGGCCCGCGCGAGGGCGAGCGCTATTTCGCCCTGCTCAAGGTCGACACGATCAATTTCGAGGACCCCGAGACGGTCAAGACCAAGGTCCTGTTCGACAACCTGACTCCGCTCTATCCCGAAGAGCGGCTGCACATGGAAATCCAGGACCCGACACTGAAGGACCGCTCGGGTCGGGTCATCGACATCGTCGCCCCGCTCGGCAAGGGCCAGCGTTGTCTGATCGTCGCCCCGCCGCGGGTCGGCAAGACGGTCATGCTGCAGAACATCGCCAAGTCGATCGAACGGAACCACCCTGAGGTCTTCCTGATCGTCCTGCTGATCGACGAACGGCCGGAAGAGGTCACCGACATGCAGCGGACGGTGAAGGGCGAGGTCATCGCCTCGACCTTCGACGAGCCGGCCACCCGCCACGTCGCCGTCGCCGAGATGGTGATCGAAAAGGCCAAGCGGCTGGTCGAGCACAAGAAGGACGTCGTCATCCTGCTCGACTCCATCACCCGCCTCGGCCGCGCCTACAACGCCACCGTCCCGTCGTCGGGCAAGGTCCTAACCGGCGGCGTCGACGCCAACGCCCTGCAGCGGCCGAAACGCTTCTTCGGCGCGGCGCGGAATGTGGAGCAGGGCGGCTCCCTGACCATCATCGCCACCGCCCTGATCGACACCGGCTCGCGCATGGACGAGGTCATCTTCGAGGAGTTCAAGGGCACGGGTAACTCGGAAATCGTGCTGGACCGGAAGGTCGCCGACAAACGCATCTTCCCCGCCATCGACGTGCTCAAGTCGGGCACCCGCAAGGAAGAGCTCACCACACCGAAGGACCAGCTGGCCAAGACCTATGTCCTGCGCCGCATCCTCAATCCCATGGGCCCGCAGGACGCGATCGAATTCCTGATCGACAAGCTTCGCCAGTCCAAGAACAACGCGGACTTCTTCCAGTCGATGAACACCTGACGGCGGTATGGCCGCTGTTTCACGTGAAACAGGAGCGCGACGATGAAGGTCAATATCGAGATCGAGTGCGAACCGGCCGAGGCGCGGGCCTTTCTCGGCCTGCCCAATGTCGAGCCGCTGAACGACCACCTCGTCGCCGAGATGAAGCGCCGCATGGACGAGAACATGGCGGCCATGCAGCCCGACGAACTGATGAAGACCTGGACCAGTTTCGGCATGCAGGCCCAGGACCAGTTCCGCAAACTGATGGAAGCCGCGGTCAAGCCGTGAAGCGCCGTGTCTCCTCCCCCCGTGGGGGAGGGGGACCATCCGAAGGATGGTGGAGGGGGCCAGCCTTCACGCCGACGGACCCCCTCCGTCACGCCGCTGGCGCGGCGCGCCACCTCCCCCACGCAGGGGGAGGAGACCCCTCACGATGACCGACACCATTTTCGCCCTTGCGACACCGCCGGGTCGGGGGGCCATCGCCATCCTGCGTCTCTCCGGCCCCGAGACGGAGGCCGCTCTGACCGTCCTCGGCGCCGGCGGGCTGAAGCCACGCTACGCCGCCCTTCGCGCCCTGACCCATGACGGCCGGGCCCTCGACCAGGCGCTGGTGCTTCGTTTTCCCGCGCCGAATTCCTACACCGGCGAGGACTGCGCCGAACTCCACCTGCACGGCGGCCGCGCGGTGGTCGAGGCGATGAGCAACGCCCTGGCGGCCCTCGGCCTGCGCCCGGCCGAGCCCGGCGAGTTCACCCGCCGCGCCTTCGAAAACGGCCGGATGGACCTGGCCCAGGCCGAGGCGGTGGCTGACCTGATCGACGCGGAGACCGCGGCCCAGGCCAGCCAGGCGCTCGGCCAGCTCGACGGGGCGCTGAGCCAGACCTACGCCGGCTTCCGCCGAGATCTGCTGACCGCTCTGGCCCTGGTGGAGGCCGAGATCGACTTTCCGGATGAAGAGGTTCCCGACAACCTGGCCCGCGCCGCCGGGCCGGTGCTGGACCGGTTGATCGTTGACCTGAAGGCCGCGCTCGCCGACGCCCGGCGCGGCGAGCGGGTGCGCGGGGGCTATCGCATCGTCCTTATCGGCGAGACCAATGCCGGCAAGTCTTCCCTGTTCAACGCCCTCGTCGCGCGCGAAGCCGCCATCGTCACCCCGATCGCCGGAACCACCCGCGATGTGCTCGACGCCGACCTGATCATCGGCGGCTATGCCGTGACCTTGTCCGACACCGCCGGCCTGCGCGACAGCGCGGATCCAGTCGAAGCCGAGGGCGTGCGACGGGCACGGGCGCGCGCCGAGTTGGCAGACCTGCGTCTGTGGATTCGCGGCCCGGACGATGCGGAAGGGGACGCCGCCGGATTCGCTGGTCCTGGCGATCTTCTGGTCCTGACCAAGGCCGACCTCGGTGCGGCCCAGGTCGGCGGCGGGTTCGAGACCCTGTCCGTGAGCACCACGACCGGTCAGGGGTTGTCCGAGCTCCACGACTGGATAGCCGCCCGACTGGCCCGCGACCTGTCCGGCGCCGATTTCCCCGCTGTCACGAGGGAGAGACATCGCCGACGTCTTGTCGAGGCGCTGGCTGCGGCTGAGGCGGGACGGGCCGCGCTCGAGATCGCCCCCGAAATGGCCGGTGACGACCTGCGTCGGGCGGCCGACGCCCTGGCCCGGGTCACGGGCGCGATCGGTGTCGACGACATTCTCGGCGAGGTCTTCTCGACCTTCTGCATCGGCAAGTGAGTTGTTTCACGTGAAACAGGGGCGCGGCCAAGGTGGCGAATGGGGCGGTTTTGCCCTATGTGCCCGCCCATGAAGGGATTCGATGTCATAGTCATCGGCGGCGGGCACGCCGGCTGCGAGGCCGCGGCGGCCTCCGCGCGCGCGGGCGCGCGCACGGTGCTGCTGACCCAAAAACTTGAAACCATCGGAGAAATGTCCTGCAACCCGGCCATTGGCGGCTTGGGCAAGGGGCACCTGGTCCGCGAGATCGACGCCATGGACGGGCTGATGGCCCGCCTGGGCGACAGGGCCGGCATCCAGTTCCGCCTGCTCAACCGCTCAAAGGGCGCGGCCGTACGCGGCCCTCGCAGCCAGATAGACCGCCGCCTGTATCGCGAGGCCATGCAGGCCGAACTGGCGCAGACCCCCAACCTCTCGCTCATGGCCGGGACAGCCGAGAGGTTGATCCTCGACGGCGCCCGCGTCGTCGGCGTGGTCACGGGCGAGGGCGTCGAGCTGCGCGCCGGGGCGGTGGTCCTGACCACGGGCACCTTCCTGAATGGTGTCATCCACAAGGGCGATCAGCGGATTCCCGCCGGCCGTCACGGCGAGGCGCCGTCCACCGGCCTCGCCGCCGGCCTTTATGGCGCCGGCCTGCAAATGGGGCGGCTCAAGACCGGCACCCCCGCCCGCCTCGATGGCCGCACCATCGGCTGGGACCGGCTGGAGATGCAGCAGGCCGACGCCGAGCCTGTGCCGTTCAGCTTCCTGACCGACCGGATCGACGTGCCCCAGATCGCCTGTGGCGTCACCCATACGACCGAGGCGACCCACCGGATCATCGCCGACAATCTGGGCGACAGCGCCGTCTATGGCGGCCACCTGTCCGGACGCGGCCCGCGCTATTGCCCCTCGATCGAGGACAAGGTCGTCCGCTTCGCTGACAAGACCTCGCACCAGATCTTCCTCGAGCCCGAAGGTCTCGACGACCCGACGGTCTATCCGAACGGCATCTCGACCTCGGTCTCCGACGCGACCCAGTCCGCCTTCCTGCGCACCATTCCGGGGCTGGAGGCGGTCGAGGTGTTCCGCTTCGGTTACGCCATCGAGTACGACTATGTCGACCCGCGCGAACTGACCCCGGCGCTCGAGGTCAAGAAGCGGCCCGGCCTGTATCTGGCCGGACAGATCAACGGCACCACGGGCTATGAGGAGGCGGGGGCGCAGGGCCTGCTGGCCGGCCTGAACGCCGCCCGCGCCGCCGCCGGATCGGATCCGATCATCCTCGGACGCGACCAGGCCTATATCGGCGTCATGGTCGACGATCTGGTCACACGCGGGGTGACCGAGCCCTACCGGATGTTCACCAGCCGCGCCGAATACAGATTGACGCTCCGCGCCGACAATGCCGATCAACGATTGACTCCCTTGGCGATCGGCGCGGGAATTGTCTCGTCGACCCGTCGCGCCGCGTTCGAGGCAAAGGCGGCCGAACTGACGCGGGCCACAGCTCTCGTCCGGGAGCAAACCTTCACCCCGAAAGAAGCCGCGGCCTTCGGAATCACCGTCAACGCCGACGGCCAGCGCCGCTCGATCCGTGACCTGCTGGCCTTCCCTGGCGTCGATCTTCGCCAGTTCGCGGCGGCCTTCCCGGCCATCGCCCATTGGTCCTCACAGGTCCGCGAACAGGTCGAGATTGACGCCGGCTATGCAGGCTATCTGGACCGTCAGGCTTCGGACGCCGCGGCCCTGCGGCATGAGGAAGCCCTGGCCCTGCCGGTCGATCTCGACTACGCCGCCATCGGCAGCCTCTCCAACGAGGTGCGCGAAAAACTGACCCTGATCCAGCCACGGACCCTCGGTCAGGCCGGGCGTATCGAAGGTATGACCCCCGGCGCGCTGACCGCCCTGCTGTCGCATGTGAAGAAGGCGAAGGTCGCGGCGTGAGGGGATCCGCCGGGATCCGTCTCCTCCCCCTCCTGGGGGAGGGGGACCATCCGAAGGATGGTGGAGGGGGTTGGGACGGGCACGGTCGTGCGTCGTCGCCCCCTCCGTCACGCTGCTGGCCGCCACCTCCCCCAAGAGGGGGAGGAGACTCGTTATGACCCCTTCCGAATTCCAGACCCTGCGCGCCGCCACCCCGGCGCAGATGGCCGATCTCGAAACGCTGATCGAGCGCCTGACCGCAGCCAATGCGGTGATGAATCTCGTGGGACCGGACAGCCTGCCCGTCGTCTGGAACCGACACATCCTCGACTCCGCCCAGCTGCTCGATCTCGCGCCCGATGCCGCGACCTGGGCGGACCTCGGGGCCGGCGCCGGCTTCCCCGGTCTGGTGCTCGCCATCCTGCTCAAGGACCGGGCCGACAGCCATGTCTGGCTGATCGACAGTCTCGGCAAACGCTGCCGCTTCCTGCAGGAGATGGTCGACGCCCTGTCGTTGCGGGCGACGGTGGTCAACGGTCGGGCCGAGGACCAGCGGATCAAGGTCGATGTCGTCACCGCCCGCGCCCTGGCCCCGATGGACCGGCTGCTGGGCTATGCACAACCTTATCTACAGCGCGGCGCACAGGGGCTGTTTCTCAAGGGGGAAAAGGCCGAGGCTGAGTTGATCGAAGCCCGCAAGGTCTGGCAGTTCGAGAGCGACCTCTCCGTCTCGCGCAGTGATCCGCGCGGCCGTATCGTTTCCGTCCGGAGTCTCCGACGTGTTCAAAGCCGGTAAGACCCGCGTCCTCGCGGTATCCAACCAGAAGGGCGGGGTGGGCAAGACCACCACGGCGATCAACCTCGGCACGGCCTTGGCCGCGATCGGCGAAAAGGTGCTGATCGTCGACATGGATCCGCAGGGCAATGCCTCGACGGGTCTGGGTGTTCCACGTGAAACACGGCGGGTGACCATCTATGACGTTATTGTGGACGGGCGTTCGGTGGATGAATCCGCGGTCCCGACCACCGTGCCGGGGCTCGATATCATCCCGGCCGACGCCGACATGTCCGGCGTCGAGATCGAGCTCAGCCAGGCCGATCGCCGCTCCTTCCGCCTGCGCGACGCCCTGCAGGGACAGGGGGCGGAGGGTCAGACCCGGTACGACTATGTGCTGATCGACTGCCCGCCCTCGCTCAATCTGCTGACGCTCAACGCCATGGCCGCCGCTGATGCGGTGCTGGTGCCGCTGCAGTGCGAATTCTTCGCCCTCGAAGGCCTGACCCAGCTGATGAAGACCATCGAGATGGTCCGGCAGAGCCTGAATCCGACGCTGGAGATCCAAGGGCTGGTCCTGACCATGTATGATCGGCGCAGCACACTGTCCGGTCAGGTCGCGGCCGACGTGCGGGCGCATTTCGGCGACAAGGTCTATGAGGCCGTGATCCCCCGCAACGTCCGGGTGGCCGAGGCGCCGTCCTTCGGCAAGCCGGCCCTGATCTACGATCTGAAATGCGCCGGCAGCCAGGCCTATCTGCGCCTCGCCCGCGAGGTGGTGGCGCGCGAAAAATCCCGTCGGCTCCAGGCCGCGTGAACATGACCAGAAGAACGGAATCAGTCAGTTGAGCGAACGTCAGCGCGGTCTAGGCCGGGGCCTCTCCGCCCTTCTCGGAGAACAGGTGGCCGAGAGCGCCCCGGTCGACGGCGCGCCGGCGCCTGTCGGCGTGCGCATGGCTCCGATCGAGAGCCTCAAGCCCAATCCGGACCAGCCGCGCAAGATCTTCGACGCCGGCGATCTGGAGGAACTGGCCGCCTCGATCCGCGACAAGGGGGTGCTTCAGCCCATCCTCGTCCGCTCCCATCCGAAGGAGGACGGGGTCTGGCAGATCATCGCCGGCGAACGCCGCTGGCGCGCGGCCCAGCTGGCGCGGCTGACCGAGGCCCCGATCATCGTCAAGGAGATGGACGATGTCGCCGTCTTCGAGGTCGCGATCATCGAGAACGTCCAGCGCACCGACCTGAACCCGCTGGAAGAAGCCGACGCCTATCGCATGCTGATGGAGCGGTTCGGCCGCACCCAGGACGCGGTCGCCGGCGTGGTCGGAAAGAGCCGCAGCCATGTGGCCAACACCCTGCGCCTGCTGCAGCTGCCCGAGGTGGTGCTGGACCATGTGCGCACCGGCAAGCTCAGCGCCGGCCATGCCCGCGCCCTGATCACCGCGCCCGACCCGGCGGCCCTGGCCGACCGGATCGTGGCCGAGGGGCTGAACGTCCGCCAGGCCGAGGCGCTCGCCCGACGGGCCGCCGAGGGTCCGAAGAGCCGCAAGCCGGGCGCGCCTTCCGCGGGCGGCGAAGGTTCGGCCGATGTCGCGGCCCTGGAGCAGGATCTGGCCGACGCTCTCGGCCTCAAGGTCCAGTTGGCTGATCGCGGCGGCAGGGGAGAACTGACCATCCGCTACGGCACGTTGGAGCAACTCGACGACCTGTGCCGGCGATTGATGCGCGGCTGAGGCCGGTCTGTGCTAGACTGACAGCATGACCGACAAGCCTTCCAATCCAACCGCCGAAGCCATGAAGCGGGCCCTCGCGGCCAAGAAGGCGGGGGGCGGGCCCTCGCACGGCGGCCTCCAGAACTCCGCCCGGGCCGAGGAAAAGGCGCAGCAGGCGCGCAGCGTCGCCCTGGCCAAACCGGCGTTCCGCAAGGCGTCGAAGCGGGGCTGACCCGCCTACAGTCCCAACCGCCGCGCCCGCGCCGAAATTTCCAGCAGCAGGCGTTCGGCGATCAGTTGGTCCGGCGAACCCGTCGTCTTGGTCGCGACATCGGCCGTGTTGACGCTCTCCAGCACCCGATCGAGATCTTCCAGCCGCCAGCTGCGCGCCTGACGCAGCATTTCGGCTTCCTGTTTCCAGAACACGCCCGCCGCCTTGGCCGCCTCCTTGGCCCCGGCGCCGTTGGACTGGAGCACATTGATCCGCCGCAGCTTGCCGAGATGGATGGAGGCCTGTCTCACCGCCATGACCGGCGATTCTCCCTCCGCGAGGGCGCGGCGCAGGCCTGACTGGGCCGGGGCGGGCCGGCCTCCGAAGGCCTGAAGCGCGGCGTCCTGAAGGGAGGCGTCGGCCTCGACCCCCAGATGCCGCTCCAGCTCCTCCACATCGATGGTCTTGCCCGAGCCCGGGCCGATGTAGAGCGCCAGCCGTTCGATCTCCTGGCGCATCAGCCCGCGTTCGCGGGGCAGGCGGCTGACGAATCGGTCAAGCGCGTCGCCGGTCAGCCCGACCTTGTCCGCCGCCAGGGCCTCCCGCGTCATCCGGGCCACGTCGCCGGTCTCGTCTTCATAGCAGGCGATACCGACCGCCCCCTGCGACGCCTCGGCCGCCTTGCGCAGGGCGGAGTCGCGGCCCAGCGCCCCCGCCTCGATGACCAGCATCGCCTCGGGATTGTAGCCGCCCTCGGCATGGACCTTGAGGGCGGCGGCCAGGACCTTGTCGATCGACGCCTTCTCCGACCCCAGCCGGACCCGCACCAGCCGCCGCCCGCCGATCATCGACAGGGCGGTCAGGGCCTCCTCCAGCCGGCCGTCGTCGCCGTCGATGTCGCTGTCGGTCAGAAGGGTGACATTGAAGGGGTCGTTGAGGTCGGGGGTGATCGCACGGCACAGGATCTCGGCGCGTTCGCCGACGCCCGACCGGTCCTTGCCGTGGATGACGGCGGCGCGGACGCCGCGATCCGGCGACTTGAGGAAGCGATCAACCTCGGGACGTTTCGCCAGGATCATCGGGCGTCGATCATGTCACTGGTCCGACAGGGCCCGCATCAGGTCGAGCCGGATCAGACGGGCCAGTTCGGCGGCGGCGCGCTCCTCGCCATCCTGCTGGGCGGCGATGGCGGCGAAGGGCTGGTCGGCGGCGGCATAGGTGGTGGTGACGGTCTCGACGCCCGAAACAGCCGGGCCGCCGGAGACCGGAGTCAGGGTCCAGGCGCCGCGGACGGTCAGTTCATAACGCGTGGCGGTGTCGTCGATGCGCCGGCCCAGCGGACGACGCGACTGCTCAAGCGTCGTCTCCAGGCGCCACAACGGAGCCTGGCCGCCGTTTCGACCGAGCGCGTCCTCGAGCTGTTCCCGCACGCGGTAGCCGAGGCGGTCGTCCTGGGTGGTGACGGCGATGCGCGACAGGGACGAGCCGACGCCGGCGTTTCCATACACCGGCGTGAAGCCGCAACCCGACAGTCCCACAATCGCGACAAGAGCCGTGACGAGCGCCCGCATCAGCCGACCACCAGATTGACGATGCGATCCTTGACCACCACGATCTTCCTCACCGTCTGACCCTCCAGCCGCGCCTGGACGTCGGGATCGGCCATGACGATGGCCTCGACCTCGGCCGGCTCCAGCCCGCGGGCGACGCGGATTTCGCCGCGGCGCTTGCCGTTGACCTGGATGGGCAGGGTCACCTCGTCGTCGGCCGCCAACGCCGGGTCGAACTCCGGCCAGGGCGCGTCCAGCACCATCCCCTCTTCGCCCAGCCGCGTCCAGCACTCCTCGGCCAGGTGGGGGGTGAAGGGCGCGACCAGCCGGACCAGGGCCGACAGGGCCTGACGCCGGGCCGCGCCGCCGGCCGTCCCGTGGTCGCGCACGACGGCGACGAAGGCATAGAGTTTGGCGATGGCCGAGTTGAAGCGGAAGCCGCCGACCCCTTCGGACACGGCCTTGATGGCCTTGTGGGTCTCGCGGATCAGGGCGGCGTCGGACTCGTGGGCGGGGGCGTCGGGATCGAACCCGTCGACCTCGGTCCAGACGCGCTGGACGAACCGGCTGGCGCCCTCGACGCCGCCGGGCGTCCACTGCACGTCGCGCTCGGGCGGACTGTCGGAGAGGACGAACAGCCGGCCGGCGTCGACGCCGTAGGCCTCGACGATCTCCTGCGGGGCCACGACGTTCTTCTTCGACTTGGACATCTTCTCGATGTCGCCGATGACGAGCGTCTCGCCGGTGGACAGCTGCCGCGCCGAGCGCTTGCCGGCTTCGTTGGTCAGTTCGACGTCGGTGGGTTCGACCCAGCCGCCGTCGGCGCGGCGATAGGTCTCGTGGATCACCATCCCCTGGGTGAACAGGCCGGCGAACGGCTCGCGCACCGACATCAGGCCGGCGTCCGACAGGGCGCGGCTGATGAAGCGGGCATAGAGGAGGTGAAGGACCGCGTGCTCGACCCCGCCGATATACTGGTCGACCGGCAGCCATTTGTCGGCGGCCGCCTTTGAAATCGGCTCGGCCGCGGTCGGATCGGCGAAGCGGGCGAAATACCAGCTGGAGTCGACGAAGGTGTCGAGGGTGTCGGTCTCGCGCACCGCCGCGCCGCCGCAGGACGGACAGGCGACATGCTTCCAGGTCGGGTGCCGGTCGAGCGGATTGCCCGGCGTGTCGAAGGTCACGTCCTTCGGCAGTTCGACCGGCAGCTGAGCCGCCGGCACGCCGACTGGCCCGCATTTGGCGCAGTGGATCACGGGGATGGGACAGCCCCAGTAGCGCTGACGGCTGACGCCCCAGTCGCGCAGGCGATAGATGGTCGCGCCCAGGCCGGCGCCGGCCGCCTCGACCCGGCGGATGGCCTCGGCCTTGGCGGCCTCGATCTCGAGGCCATTGAGGAAGTCGGAGTTGAACAGACGCCCGGGGCCGACGTAAGCCTCGGTTTCCACGTCGAAATCATCGTCCGCACCGTCAGGTCTCACAACCGGGACGACCGGCAGTTCATATTTGCGGGCGAAGTCGAGATCGCGCTGGTCATGGGCCGGGCAGCCGAAGATGGCGCCGGTGCCGTATTCCGACAGGATGAAATTGGCGATCCACACCGAGACCTCGCGGCCGTCGAACGGATGGAGGACCTTCATTCCGGTGTCGAAGCCGATCTTCTCGGCCTGTTCAATCTCGGCCTGGGTCGACCCGCCCTTGCGGCATTCGGCGACGAAGGCGGCGGCGTCCGCATCGGTTTCGGCCAAGGCGCGGGCGACCGGGTGGTCGGGGGCCACGCCCATGAAGCTGGCCCCGAACAGGGTGTCGGGGCGGGTGGTGTAGATCTCCAGACCGTCGGGCGCGGCGGCGGGCGCGTCGCCGGCCCAGCGCCACGTCATCTGCAGCCCTTTGGATCGGCCGATCCAGTTCTCCTGCATCAAGCGGACCTTGTCCGGCCAGCGGCCTTCCAGCTCCTTGAGGCCCTCGATCAGATCATCGGCATAGTCGGTGATCCGCAGGAACCACTGGTTCAGCTTGCGCTTCTCGACCACCGCGCCGGAGCGCCAGCCGCGGCCGTCGACCACCTGCTCATTGGCCAGGACGGTGTTGTCGATCGGGTCCCAGTTGACCACCGAGTCCTTGCGATAGACCAGGCCGCGCCTGAGCAGTTCCAGGAACCAGGCCTGCTGCTTGCCGTAGTAGGCCGGATCGCAGGTGGCGAACTCGCGGCTCCAGTCCAGCGAAAGGCCCAGCAGCTTCAGCTGATCGCGCATGGCGGCGATATTGGACCAGGTCCAGTCGCCGGGATGGACGCCGCGTTCGATCGCCGCGTTCTCGGCGGGAAGCCCGAAGGCGTCCCAGCCCATGGGGTGCAGGACGTCGAACCCCTGGGCCCGCTTCGACCGGGCCACCACATCGCCCATGACGTAGTTGCGGGCGTGGCCCATGTGGATGGCCCCTGACGGATAGGGGAACATCTCCAGCACATAGTATTTCGGGCGCCCCGTGCCTTCGGTCGGCATGCGGAAGGCGTCGGCGGCCGCCCAGCGGGCCTGCTGGCGGGGTTCGGCGGTCTTGGGTTCGTAGCGAACCGGGGTCTTGGCCACGGGAGTCTTTCAGGCTGCTCCTTCAGGAACAGGCCCGACGGAGGCTAAACGATGGGGAGGGTGATCAGCCGGCGTTCGAAAGGTTGAGCTGGCGCGCCTTGGTCAGGATGGCGTTTTCCAGATCGGTCTCGGTCTGGGCGGCGACCCGGGCGCCGGTCCAGCAACCGGCGGTGTCGATTTCCGGATCGGCGTCGGCCGGATTGGGCGTGCAGCCGGGGCGAAGAACCTGTTTGGTGATACTGACGTTCAGGGCGTCGGCGCGCAGTCGGCGGTCGAGGATGAACACCGTGGCCTTGAAGCGCTCGTTCGGCGTCTGGGGATCGATGTACCAGCCGTAGTTGATGACGCCGCCCCAGGGATCGGCGGTGGTCAGCGGCATGAAGCTCAGCGTGTCGAGTGTGGCGCGCCACAGATAAGCGTTGACGCCGATACCCGTCTGCGCGTCGGCCGCAGCCCGCGCGCTGCCCATGCCGCTGAACACCTCGCCCACCGTCGGACCGAACGGGCGGTTGGCGGAACAGCTGCTCAGCAGAACGCACGAGGTGATCAGGGCGAACGTCGCGCCGCGAACCAGCACCATCGAGACTTCTCCATACGATCATGACGTGCAGCGGACCGGTTCCGGCGCACGCGCTGGCTCTGCCGGATACGGTCCGAGCCGAAGCATCGCTCTATAACACGGCGAAAAGGGGCTATGACAAGGCGAAGACGCATTCGAACGCATGGCCCCGTGGCCGGGAGCGGCGCGGCGGCGGCGGAGTCCCGTGACGCTCGCGCCACAGGAGTCTTCCAGAGTCGCATGGAACCGGGTTTCGGCAGCGCCGTTTCGTTGACCGGGCTGACCAGCGGTGTCTATCTGTTGGTAATCGCGACCACCGTCGTGAGGTGAAGGGCAGGATATGCGCCGCATGACGCGCAAGACGGGCGCTCTGATCGCCGGACTGACCGGGGGGCTTGTCCTTCTGGCCATGGCCGACATCGCCTCGGCTCAGGCCGCCGGCGGCTCCGCCCGCACCCGCGCGCCCGCCGTATCCCTGACCGACGCCCAGGCCGCCCGCGCCGCCGCGGCCCAACCGGGCTCGTCCCGCCTCCGTTTCACGGAGCGCGGCCGCTGGGGCCTGGACCTGAACCTGAGCCAGCCCGTGGGCCGTGAGAGCGATCTCGGCGACGTCGAGGCCGGGGCCTACTACCGCGTCAACCCGCGCCTGCGGGTCGGCGCCGCCGCCGGTCTGGCCGAGCCCGAGAGCGATCCGGCCCGCGCGCCGCAGACCGATCGGCGCACCGCGCCCCGGTTCCGGCTGGAATCGATCTTCCGCTTCTAATCCGGCCCGAACGCCGCCTGGATCGCCGACACCCCCGCGATGCCGCATGCGCCCGAGCCGATGAGGCCGCGCGCGTTGCCGCCGTGGATCCCGCCAAGGGCGTAGACGGGGCATGGCGCGGTCCCGGCCCAGACCGTGAAGGTCTCCAGACCGAGCGCCGGGCGTTCCGCCGAGGCGCCGCCCGCCGGAAAGACCGGTGATGCGATCATGGCGTCCAGGTCCGGCGCCACCAGCGTCGGGCGGGAATGGGCCGCGCCGGTGATTCGCCAGTCCGGCCGGGCCGCCCGCATCGCGGCGGCCCGATCCAGCGCCCATTCCGGCAGATGCACGCCGTCGGCCTCGACCGCCTCGGCCAGTTCGGCGTCCAGCCCGATCAGCAGCAGGCCGTCCCGTCCGGATGTCGCCTCACGTAGCCGCAGCGCCGTCTCCCGGGCGTCGGAACGGCCGAAATGCCGAAACACCACGCCTGAACCGACCGGGAGCCGCGCCGCCGTGTCCCACGGCCCGGGCGTCCGGTCCGGATCGGTGAAGAACAGCAACGGCGGAAGGTTCGGGCCGTCGCGACCGCGCGCCCGGCTGACTTTGGCGGCGTCCCGTGCGAGGACGCTGGAGGCTTCCCACAGGATTTCGGCGTCCGCCCGGTTCATGACCCCCTCTTCTCCCGAACCCGTTCCGCCGTCCAGCGCCGTGGCCGCGCGGCTGGAAGCGATCCGGCAGCGTATCGTCGTCGCTTGCCGCGCCTCCGCCCGATCCGGCGAGAGCGTCACCCTGACCGCCGTTTCGAAGACCCAGCCGCCCGAGGCCATCGAGGCGGCGCTCGCGGCGGGACAGCGTGTCTTCGGTGAAAACCGCGTGCAGGAGGCTCAGGGCCGCTGGAACGAGCGCCGCAACGGGATCGCGGACCTCGAGCTCAGGCTGATCGGGCCGCTGCAGTCGAACAAGGCCGCCGACGCCGTCGCCCTGTTCGATGTCATCGAGACCCTCGACCGGCCGAAACTGGCCGACGCCCTCGCCACGGCTGGAGCCCGCGCCGGCAAGCCCGTGCGGGTCCTGATCCAGGTGAATACCGGCGCCGAGTCCCAGAAGGCGGGCGTCCTGCCGGGCGAGACCGCGGCCCTGGTCGAATACGCCCGCGCGGCCGGTCTCTCTGTCGACGGCCTGATGTGCATTCCGCCCGCCGAAGAGGCGCCGGGACCCCATTTCGCCCTGCTGCGGAAGATCGCGCGCCGACACGGGGTTGAGACCCTGTCGATGGGGATGAGCGGCGACTTCGAGACCGCGATCCGCTTCGGCGCGACCCATGTCCGCGTCGGTTCGTCGCTGTTCGGGGAACGAAACGGCCCTGAAACGCCCTCTAGTGACTGAAAACCGCTCCGCTTGCCGTCCAACCCTTGGCGGATCGGGCGACGCTCGCCATTCTGGTACCCATGCCCACGCCAAAGACCATCCTAATCATCGACGACGACGACGACCTGCGCGAGGCGCTGGCGGAGCAGCTGGCTTTGCACGAGGCCTTTCGCCCGGTCCAGGCCGCGACGGCGGCGGAAGGCGTCCGCATGGGCCGGGAGGTCCGGGCGGACCTCATCCTGCTGGACGTCGACCTGCCCGACATGGACGGCCGCGAGGCCTGCCGCCTGCTGCGCAAGGACGGAGTCTCGACGCCGATCATCATGCTGACCGGCCAGGCTTCGGACTCCGATACGGTCCTGGGACTGGAGTCGGGGGCCAATGACTATGTCACCAAACCCTTCCGGTTCGCCGTGCTGCTGGCCCGGATCCGCGCCCACCTGCGCAGCCACGAACAGTCCGAGGACGCCGTCTTCCGCATCGGCCCCTATGAGTTCCGCCCGGCGGCCAAGATCCTGATCGACGACAAGGCCAGGAAGGTGCGGTTGACCGAGAAGGAAACCAACATCCTCAAATACCTCTATCGCGCGGGAGCCAAGGCCGTGTCGCGCGAGGAATTGCTGACCGAGGTCTGGGGCTACAACGCCGGGGTCACCACCCACACGCTGGAAACCCACATCTATCGCCTGCGCCAGAAGATCGAGCCGGAGCCCGGTCAGGCGCGGCTGCTGCTGACCGACGCCGGCGGTTACCGGTTGCAGCCCTAACCCGGCCGCCATTCACTGAGCAGGACGCTGCCGTCCGCATTGGTGAAGGCGACCCGATCCAGCCGCATGGCCGCGATGCAGACGGGGCGCTGATCCGGATTGGACGCCCGGCAGCGGATCGCGCGACCGTCCGGGAAACTGGCCAGCCGGCCCTCCAGTACGACGCGATAGCCGCCCGCCGGCGCTGTAAGCGGCGTGTCCCCGGTTGGACGAATGGTGAAGGCATAGGCCCGGCCGTTGCGCCGCCCGACACGGGAATCGTTCGCGGCGAACACAGCGGCCAGGCCCACGGTCTGCGGCGACGGAGAGCCGTCCCCGCTTTGCAGGGGATCGGCGCGCACGGTGGAACAGTCCCCGGTGGTCAGCCACGGGCGCGGGATCCAGAACCCCTCGACGGCTTCCCAGTCGGATTGGCCGGCCGCGCCGGCGATGAGCACGGTATTCAGCCAGTCGCCCGGGGTCAGGCTCAGCTGGATGGTCCGGTTCTCGGGACCCCAGGACCAGCGCGCCAGTCCGTCGCCAGCCGACTCGGCCGCCGTGGGCTGGGGGCCGTTGCAGCCGAACGGCACGCGGATGGAAAAGCGGCGCCCCACCAGTGCATCGGCGCCTTCGATCCGCTCGCCCGCCGCATAGGCCGAGGCCGCCCGGGAGGTGGCGGCAAGCAGGCTGGCGCGGGTCAGGGTCGTCGGGACGACGATGTTCGGGACGCCGGCGGGGGTCGGATCCGCGGCGACCGGTTCCGCGTCAACCGGTTCAGGCCTGTCCCGGTCGCACTGGGCCAGGAACAGGGCGGCGGCGGCGGTTGTCAGGACGGCGACGGGGCGCGGGACGGTGCAGAAAACTCCGGGCATGGCGGAAACCTAGCATACAACCGGCGTCTGTCGCATTCATGCCAAGGTCATTGACGTGGTTGGCGGCGGCGGGTCTTCAGGCAGTATGAGTTTCGATCAGATAGCCGCGCTGGTTGTCCTCACCGCCGTCGTGGGGGTCTTGATCCACGGCAAGCTGCGGTCGGATGTCGTCGCGCTTTCCGGCGCCGCCGCCCTGCTGCTGCTCGGCGTGATCCGGCCGGTCGAGGTTCAGGGCGCCTTCGCCAGCCCGGCCGTCATCGCCCTGGCCAGCCTGTTCGTCATCGCCTACGCCATCGAACTCTCCGGCTTGCTGGGCCTGCTCATTCGCCAGGCGAGCAAGCTGTGCGCCCGGCTGGGAGCGCTGGGTCTGTGGCTGGTGATCGTCCTGTGCGGCGGGGCTTCGGCCTTCCTCAACAACACCCCGATCGTCGTGCTGGCCGCGCCGGTGGTGAAGGATGTGGCGCTGGAGATGAACCTCTCGCCGAAGCGGTTTCTGATCCCGCTGAGCTATGTGACCATCATGGGCGGCGCCTGCACCCTGATCGGGACCTCGACCAATCTGCTGGTCAACGACATGGCCCGCAACGCGGGCCAGCCGGTGTTCACCCTGTTCGAGATCACCCCGGTGGCGCTGGTCATCGCCCTGTTCGGCGGCCTCTACCTCTATTTCGTGGGGGGACGGCTGCTGAACCGGGGCCATGACGCTCCGGGAACGGTCCAGCCGCAGAAACAGACCGGCGACGGCCAGCTGGGGGACGCCGCCCTGTTCGCCGCCGCCGACCGGCCGTTCGATCCGAAGCGGGCGTTTCTGGCGCTGGGCGTCTTCGTCATTGTGATCGCGGCCGCCGGCCTCGGCTTCGCGCCGATCGCCGCCTCGGCCTTCGCCGGCGCGGTGGTGCTGATCCTGCTGCGGGTGATCAGCCCGGACGAGGCTTATGCCGGGCTCAGACCGGAGGTGTTGCTGCTGATCGCGGGGATGGTGGTGGTCGGGCTGGCGATCGAGATCACCGGGCTCGCGGGGCAAGGCGCCGAGCTGCTGATCGATGCGATCCGGCCGCTGGGTCCGTTGGGCGCGCTGATCATCCTGTACGGGGTCACCCTGTTCGCGACGGAGCTGCTGTCGAACGCGGCCGTGGCGGTGCTCATCACCCCGGTCGCGGTCGCCCTCGCCGCCAGCCTGGGCGTCGATCCCCGGCCCTTCCTGGTCGGGGTGATGATGGCCGCCTCGGCGGCCTTCGCGACGCCGTTCGGCTATCAGACCAATGTGCTGGTCTTCCAGATCGGCGGCTACAGCTACATGGATTTCGTGCGCGTCGGGGTCCCGCTGAACCTGATCACCTGGGTGGCGGCCATGATCGCCATCCCGATCTTCTTCCCCTTCTAGGGGCTCTGGCTAGACCGCCAGATCCATGGTGACCGGCGCATGGTCGCTGGGCTGGGTCCATTCGCGGACCGTGTCGTGGATGCGGGCGCTGCCGGGCGTGACCGCCGACGTCAGGCCGGGCGAGGTCCACAGGTGGTCGAGGCGCAGGCCGCGGTTCGACTTGCGGAAATCGGCGGCGCGATAGCTCCACCAGCTGGCCAGCTTCTGCGGCTCGGGGATCTGTTCGCGCACCACGTCGGCGAAGCCGCCGGCGGCCTGCAGCCGGCGCAGGGTCTCGACCTCCAGCGGCGTATGGCTGACGATCCTGGACATATAGCGGTGGTTCCAGACGTCGTTCTCGCCGGGCGCGATGTTGAAATCGCCGGCGAGCACCAGCGGCCGCTGCTTGTCGCGCCCGGCCATCTCGGCGGTCAGACGTTCGTAGAAATCCATCTTGTGATCGAATTTCGGATTCAGCGCCCGGTCGGCGACGTCGCCGCCCGCGGGAACGTAGAAATTCTGCACCTCGACGCCGTCGACCATGACGCCGACGCAGCGGGCGTGGCGCTCACGGCAGACATCGAGGGCCGGCGCTTCCGTGATCGGCTTGCGGCTGGCGATGGCCACGCCATGCCAGCCCTTCTGCCCGCCGATCTTCAGATGGGGCAGGCCCATGGCCTCGAAGGCGGCGCGGGGAAACTGGTCCTCAAGGCATTTGATCTCCTGCAGGCACAGGACGTCGGTCCCGCTTTCGGCGACGAAGCGGGCGACCTGGTCGATGCGCAGGCGGACGGAGTTGATGTTCCAGGTGGCGATGCGAAGCATCGCTGAATTCTAGTGGGCGCGCGGTCAAAAGGCTCCGCCTTTTCGACCCGACGCGCGCCGGCGAAGCATTTTTTCCGGGGGCGCGTGGCATGCGCGAAGCGCCAGGCCGCGTCGGGTCGAGGAGGCGGAGCCTCCTGACCGCGGCCCAACAAGAATGCCCGACAAAAAAGCGCCCGGTCGGGGGGACCGGGCGCGGGAAGGTTCGTCTCTCTCGCCGCCGGGAAGGGGATGAAATCCGTAGCGGGTCAGATCAGCTCTCCCGCCGACCTGTGACGAAAGTGCCACGGTCGGCGAAAAATGTCAAACGGCCGCTCGATCCTCGGGCGAAATCAGTTCCGGCGCGGACGTTGGGTCGGATCGCGCAGCTGGAACAGGCTGGCGGACAGATTGGAAGCCGGCGTCAGCGAGGTCAGCTGGGTCCGGGTGCTGCCGCCCTGGGCGTCGCGAATGGTCCATTCGTGCAGGCGAATGGGGTTGCCGGCGAAGGACAGGATGACCGAGCCCTCATCGGGCCGCCGGGCATCCCGCGCGGTGATGGCGAAAGCGCCCGAGTCCATGCGGGTGACCCGGTCGATGCGCACCCCCTGGTCGAAGCGGACGTTGCGGGCGAGGAAGGTCGACAGCGGGGTCGCGCTCAGCGGGACCTGGCGGAAGACGTTGAGGCGCGGGTCGTAGCGTTTGACGTTGGAGCCGTCCGACACGACCAGCAGGCCAGCGGGGTTGGTGTATTCGAACCGCATCTTGCCGGGGCGCTGGAGGAAGAAGCGCCCTTCGCGGCGATTGGCGCCCGTGGTCTCGACGAAATTGCCCTGGGCGGAGGTCAGGCCCTGCAGATAGGTCTGGGCCTGGACCAGGACGGCGCGGTCCTCGGCCGACAGCGCGCTCTGGGCGGCGGCGGGCAGGGCGGCGACCGCGGCGATGGCGGCGGATCCAAGCGCGAAGGCGCGGCGTGAGACGGTCATGGGGGTCTTCTCCCGTTCGGGATGGTTGTTGATCATGCCGTCATGCGGGTCACGAATGGCGCGGGCATGACGCGAGCCTGACCATATTCCGGCGCTGCGATGAAGGCCTGTTCAGGCTGGGGGTTCCCCAACCCCGTGATTGAGAGGCGGATTCGCCCTGAGATCACGAGCCGGCGGGAGGGATGAGCTGGACTTCGACAGTATGGTCGCTGGAGGTGATAGCGCCGGTCTGGATTCCCACCACGATCCAGGCCGCCGCCGCCAGAGTGATGACACCCAGGACTACGAGGAGGATGCGGGTTCGCCTTGTCATTTGGTGTCGCTCCGTGGGCGCAAAGCCTACATAGGCGGCGGACCCGCCAGAATATCGCGTTTCCCCGCGTGATTGGCCTGGCTGACGACGCCCTCCTGTTCCATCCGCTCGATCAGGGAGGCGGCGCGGTTGTAGCCGATCTGCAGGCGGCGCTGGATATAGCTGGTCGAGGCCTTGCGGTCGCGGGTGACCACGGCCACGGCGCGGTCGTAGAGGTCGTCGCCGGAACCGCCCCCGCCCTCGTCGTCGAAGGCCGCGTCGCCGTCGCCGTCCGGATCGTCGGTGATCAGGTCCAGATAGTCCGGCTCGCCCTGGCCGCGCAGGTGTTTGCAGACCTCGTCGACTTCCTGATCGGTCACGAACGGGCCGTGCAGGCGGGTGATGCGGCCGCCGCCGGCCATGTAGAGCATGTCGCCCTGGCCCAGCAGCTGCTCGCCGCCCTGTTCGCCGAGGATGGTGCGGCTGTCGATCTTGGAGGTGACCTGGAAGCTGATCCGGGTCGGGAAATTCGCCTTGATCGTGCCGGTGATGACGTCGACCGAGGGGCGCTGGGTGGCCATGATCAGATGGATGCCGGCGGCGCGGGCCATCTGGGCCAGACGCTGCACCGCGCCCTCGACGTCCTTGCCGGCGACGAGCATCAGGTCGGCCATCTCATCCATGACGACGACGAGGAAGGGCAGGGGTTCGGGGCGAATCTTCTCGGATTCGTAGACGGGGCGGCCCTGTTCGTCGAAGCCGGTCTGGACCGTGCGTTCGAAATGCTCGCCCTTGGCCACGGCCTCGCGGGCGCGTTCGTTGTAGGAGGCGATGTTGCGCACGCCGAGCTTGGACATGCGGCGATAGCGGTCCTCCATCTCGCGCACGGTCCATTTCAGCGCGACGACGGCCTTCTTGGGATCGGTGACGACCGGGGCCAGCAGGTGCGGGATGCCGTCATAGACCGACAGCTCCAGCATCTTGGGGTCGATCATGATGAAGCGGCACTCGGCCGGGCTGTGCCGGTAGAGGATCGACAGGATCATGGCGTTGACCCCGACCGACTTGCCCGAGCCGGTGGTGCCGGCGATCAGCAGGTGGGGCATGCGGGCCAGATCGGCGACATAGGGCTCGCCGCCGATGGTCTCGCCCAGCGCCAGCGGCAGCAGATGCGCCGGCTTGTCGTATTCGGTCGAGGCCAGCAGGTCGCGCAGATAGACGGTCTCGCGCCTGGCGTTGGGCAGTTCGATGCCGATCGCGTTGCGGCCGGGAACCACCGAGATGCGGCAGGCGCGGGCGGACATGGAGCGGGCGATGTCGTCCGACAGGGCCACGACCCGGCCGTGCTTGACCCCGGGGGCGGGCACCAGTTCGTACAGGGTGACGACGGGGCCGGGGCGAATCTGGTCGATGACGCCGCGCACGCCGAACTCCTGCAGCACGCCCTCCAGCATCTTGGCGTTCTGTTTCAGCGCCTCCTCATCGACCGAGGCGACGCGCTTGGGCGCCTTGGTCAGCATCGACAGGGGCGGCAGGTCGAAGCCGGTGGAGGGACGGGCGAAGTCGAAGGCGGCCTGGCTGTCGTCGGCCTCGCGGCGCGGTTTGGGCGCCTTGGCGGCGGCGACCTTCGGTTCGGGCGTGTCGCGCGCCGGGGCGGGGGCTTCCCGGGGCGGCGAGGGATCAAGAACGTCCGGGCCGTCGTCGAACTCCAGCACGGGCCGGGCGCGCGCCGGCGCCTTGGCGGCGGCGCGTCGGGATTTCGACGCCGGCGGCTCGGGCGTGCGGACGCCGCGAGCCCAGGCGAGGCCGTCTCCGAGATCGGCGAACCTCAGGCCGACGGCGTAGCCGATACCCCACAGGGCCAGCGGCAGAAACATCAGGCCGGCGATGAGGGGGGCGCCGGGCAGGCGCAGGGCGTCGCAGGCCATCCGGACCAGGCCGACGATGGCGTCGCCCCACAGACCGCCCAGACCCGCGGCCAGCGGCCACGCGGCCGGCGCGGCGAGCGCCGACAGGGCCGCCGACAGGGCCAGAACGCCGCCGGTGGCCGACAGTCCCTTGAGCGCCGTGGCCTTCAATCTCTGCTGGATGGCGTCGCCGATGGCCGCGGCCAGTCCGAAAGCGATCAGAAGCACGGCGGCGGGCCAGGCGGCCAGGCCCAGCGACTGCATGAACAGGTCGGCGAACAGGGCGCCGTTCAACCCGAGCCAGTTGGTCGGTTCAGCGCCCGAGGCCGCATTGAGGCTGGGATCCGCGGGATTCCACGAGATCAGGGCCACCAGCAGCAGGGCCGCCAGCAGAGACTGCAGCACGCCGCGGAATTTCACCGCGATCGGCGCGCTCCACAGGATGCGGGCGCTGACCAGAACGCGCTGACCGATGGCGAGGGCGGCGGACATGCGGGCGGGAACTCCAGACAGGGCGGTGACGGGCTCCGACTATCGTCGCGGCAGGGTTAAGGGGTCATTTACCAGCGGGCGGCTGGACGGCGTCCGGCGGACGGGCGACACAGAATCGATGAGCCGTCTTTTGATCTTCGGTCCCCTCGGGATCGCCGCCGCCCTCGCCGCCTGCTCGCCCGAGCCGGAACCGCCCAGGCCGGCACTGGCATTCAGGACTGACGGAGCGACCTATGTGTGGAGCGCGACGGGCGGATCGGCGCCCGCTCTGGTCCTGGGCCAGTCCGGCGCGGGGGCCGGGCCGCCGGCGCTGGTGCTCAGCTGTCGCGGCGAGGCCTCGGGCGGCCTGCGGGTCGGAGCCCTGATCGCGGAACCGGTTCCGGTCCCGATCGAACTGACGGCCGGCAGCGCCACCCTGACCGTGGCGACACGGCGCGTGGTGACGGAGACGAGGGTCGAACTGGAAGGCGAGGGCGACCTGCCGCCCGGCTGGTTCGACGCCCTCGCCGCGACCGACATGCTCAGGCTGCGGTACGGTGATCAGGGACTCGAGCTGGAAGGTCCCGGACGGGCTCTGACGGAAGGGTGGCGCGGCCGCTGCCGCACCCTGGATCGCGCGGCCCGGTGAGCGGGCTGCGACCGCCGGACCTCTGGACGCCGGCGCCCGGGAGGCCGAAACAGTCCCCATGACCGAGACCGACCGCTACGACGTCATCATCGCCGGCGCCGGCATGGCCGGGGCGACCTTCGCCCTGGCGGCGGCGCAGGGCGGGCTGAAGGTCGTTCTGGTCGACCCGCAACCGTTCGACGCCCAGCTGGCGCCGAGCTTCGACGGACGCTCCACGGCGATCGCATTCGCCACCATCCGCATGCTCGACGCGCTCGGCGTAGGCGTGGCCCTGCGGCCCCACGCGTGTCGAATGGACCGAATTCTGGTCACCGACGGACGGCGGCCGGGCGCGGCCTCGCGCGCGGCGTCTTCGGCCTTCCTGCGTTTCGACGCCGACGAGATCGGCGACCGGACCGACGGCGAGCCGCTGGGATACATGGTCGAGAACCGGCGCATCCGGGTGGCTCTGGCCGATGCGGTGGCGGCCGCCGGGATCGAGGTCCGGGCGCCGGCCTCGGTGGCCGGGGTTGAGGCCGGGGCCGCGATGTCGCGGGTGACCCTTGCCGATGGGGCGGTAGTCGAGGCCTCGCTCACCGTGGGGGCCGAGGGCCGCACATCCCCGGTTCGCAAGGCCGCAGGCATCGAGACGGTCGGTTGGGGCTATGAGCAGAGCGGGGTTGTGGCGACCGTGTCCCTCGGGCGGGACCACGGCAATGTCGCCCATGAGTATTTCCTGCCGTCCGGCCCCTTCGCCATCCTGCCCTTGACGGAACAGCGCGCCAGCCTGGTCTGGACGGAATCGACCCGGCGCGGCGAGGCGCTGCGGGCGGCGTCCGACGAGGCCTTCCAGTCGCATCTGATGCGGCGGTTCGGCGATTATCTTGAGGAAGTCACGGTGATGGGACCGCGCTTCGTCTACCCCTTGTCTCTACAATTGGCCGAACAACTGACCGCACCGCGCACCGCTCTGATCGGCGACGCGGCCCATGCGGTGCATCCGGTCGCGGGCCAGGGGCTGAACATGGGGCTGAAGGACGCCGCCGCCCTGGCCGAGGTGCTGGTCGAGGCCGTGCGGCTGGGCGAAGACATCGGCTCCGGGACGGTGCTGGACCGCTACGCCCGGTGGCGGCGGTTCGACAACGCGGCCCTGGCGGCTGGTTTCGACGGTTTTGTGCGACTGTTCTCGAACGACATCGCGCCGGTTCGTCTGGCCCGCACCTTCGGCATCGCCGCTGTCAATCGCATCGCCCCCCTGCGCCGCGCCTTCATGCATGAGGCCGGCGGCGCGACGGGGGATTTGCCGCGGTTGCTGCGGGGCGAGACCGTCTAGGGCTGCGCGACGGCCCTTGAGTAGATCGGGGGAAACTGCAGGTCGGCGGCCTCGTCCGGCTCGATGAAGATCATGTCGATGGAATCCTGCGGTCCCGACATTCGGGCGAAAATGGCGCCGACGGCTTCCATCAGGGCCGGATCGTGGGGGCCGACGATCAGCAGGGCGAGCGCGGGCCGCGGCTCGTCGCCGTATCTCACCCAGCAAAGAAGCGCAGTGCTGACGGCGGGGCGGGCTTCAAAGGCCGGCCGCACGGCCAAGGCGAAGTCGGTCGCGATCGCGCCGGTCGGGACGCCGAGGACCGTATAGGGCGCCATCCAGAGGTTTTCGGGAGGCCGCACGGCCGATTGAGCCCAAGCCGGTCCTGCGAAAGCCATGGCGCCGACAAGAACCAGGACCAGTCGAGACACGGTCAATCCAGCGCCCTCGCCTCTTCCGGCAACATGATCGGCACGCCGTCGCGGATCGGGAAGGCCAGTTTGGCGCCTTTCGACACCAGTTCCTGCCGTTCGCGGTCATAGGTCAGCTTGCCGCGTGTGACCGGACAGACCAGCACCTCCAGCAGGCGGGGGTCGACAGAGGGTGGGGTGTGGAAGGCGTCGCTCATGATCCACCTATTGCATGGAAGGCGCTTCGCCGTCCCCGTCTCCCGCGGCGTCTATGGTCAGCAGGGCGGTCAGGACGGCGGAGCGGTCGGTCAGGGCGGCGGCTTCCAGCAGGGCCTGTTTCTCGGGCGGGTCGAACGGCAGGGCCATGGACAGGCTGTTGATCAGGGCCTCGGGCGGGGCGGTTTCGGCCGTGTCCCAGTCGATGTCGAGGCCGCGGGTCTCGAGATAGGCGCGCAGGGCGTCCAGCAGACCGTCACGGTCGAGCCCGACGTCATCGACCGGCGGCGCCCTGAGATCGGCCTCGAACGGGGTGAAGTCGGCGCGGATCTGGCGATAGGGGGTTCGGGTCGGGATCTCGCCGGACAGGCGGAAACGGGCGCAGCCGGTCAGGGTGATCAGATAGCGGCCGTCCGAGGTCTCGGCGAAACTGGTGATCCGACCCGCGCAGCCCACCGGCGACAGGCCGGGCAGGCGCTGCGGCCCGCCCTGCGGCTGGACCATGCCGATGATCCGGTCCCCGGCCATGGCGTCGTCGATCATGTTCAGATAGCGCGGCTCGAAGATGTTGAGAGGCAGCTGGCCGCGCGGCAGCAGGATGGCGCCGGGCAAAGGAAAGACCGGGATCACCTGCGGCAGGTCGGCGGCCTTCACATACCCCTGCGCCACGCGCGTCTCCTATGCGAAAAGGATGGAGGACAGGCGGCGACGCCCGTCCCGCGCCACGTCCGACCCGGCTCCGGCCGCCTCGAACACCACCAGCAACTGTTTGCGCGCGGCCTGATCGTTCCATTCGCGATCGGCGGCGACGATGGCCAGCAGACTGTCGACCGCGCCCTTCAGATCGCCCGAGGCGGCCTGGACCAGGGAAAGGTCATAACGGGCATGATGATCGTTCGGATCGGCGGCCACCCGCGCCTTCAGTTCATCGTCCGCGCCCGCCGGGGCGGCCGATAACAGCGCCAGCTGGGCCCGGACCGACTGGACCGTGGCGTCCTTCGAGTCCTGCGGGGCCATGCCGATGGTCTGGCGCGCCTGATCGACGTCGCCGTCGGCCAGATAGACCCGCGCCATGCCCGCCACGGCCCCCTCATGGGCCGGCTCCAGCGTCAGCACCTGGGCGAAGGCCTGGGCCGCGCCGCCGAGGTCGTTGAGCGCCAGCGATTCCTCGCCCAGGGACATCAGCTGCTCGATATCGGAATTGGCGCTCGTTCCGCCGGTCAGCCGGTCGATGAAGGCCTTGATCTGGCTATCCGGCAGGGTGCCCTGGAAGCGGTCGACCGGCTGGCCGTTGACGAAGGCGTAGACGGTCGGAATCGATTGCACCTGCAGCTGTCCGGCGTAGGCGGGGTCCTTGTCGATATCGATCTTGACCAGTTTGACCGCGCCGCCCGCGGCGCGCACCGCCTTTTCGATCATCGGGGTCAGGGTTCGGCACGGTCCGCACCAGGGGGCCCAGAAATCGACCAGCACCGGCTGGGACTTCGAGGCCGCGACGACGTCGGTCATGAAGCCTGCGTCGGAGCCGTCCTTGATCAGGTCGTCCGGGAGGGCGGTCGGGTCGGCGAAGCTCATCAATCGGTCCTGTCTCGGAAAGGCGTAACGCGGCAGGTCCCAGATGGTCCCGGGCGCGCTCTGTCTCAAGTAGCGCCTGTTCAGCCGCGCTCAAGTAGCGCGAAGCGCGGCAGCGCCCTCAGGATGGGTCGGTTCCAGCGCCGGCGGGGCTCAGCTTCCAGCGAATCTTGGTCTCGGAATCGGTGCGGGCCGAGCCGCGCACCACGATCTGCAGCGAACGGCGGGTCAGGCCCTCGTCGATGTGGACCGACGGTTCGATGGCCACGTCCGGCCCGTCGGTGCGGAACCACCAGCCCCGGCCCGAATGGCCGCGCAGCAGGATGGAGCGGCGATCCCGGGCCAACGAGGCCTGGACGCCCGGCTCCAGCTGGAACCGCACGGCATAGGGGGCGGCGATGGCGCGGACGATCTCCTTGTGGCCCGGGGCCGGATGAAGCCGTTCCTCGGCCCGCAGTTCGTCCAGCTTCTGATCCAGATACAGGCGGCGCTGGTGCAACAGGCCGTAGTCATGGACCCAGCCGTCGTGTTCGACCTCCAGCCAGACGGCGCCCTCGCCGTCGCGCTGCTGGACGTCGACATGCAGGGGCCGGCCGATCAGACGGTGACCCATCAGTTCAGCCTTCCAGCCGCCCAGCGGTTCGCCGGTCGAACCCTCGCCGAGGGTCAGGGTCGAATGGCCGGGCGGCAGGCGCAGGCCCTGACGATCGCCCGCGCGCGTCGTCCAGCCGCAGCCGGTGACCAGCCGGTCCTTGCCGCAGACGATCTCCAGCGCCATCGGCTGGGCGCAGGCGGCGCCGGACCAGGCCCCGCGCGCGGGGCCGGCGACATCGGCGGCGATGGTCAGCAACGGGCTGCGGATGCGGGCGATGCCGGACACCGTCCGGGTCGTGAGCTCGGCCGTCGGGGTCTCGTCATGGGCGCGCGCGGCGGCGATCCGGCCTGCGGTCGACGGCCCGCCGCCCTGCATGGTCACCAGCCGTCCGTCGGGCAGGGTCAGCAGGCGCAGGGCGACCGTCAGGCGCTGGATGGCCGACCGGATGGCGTCGGGGCTGGCTTCTGACAGCTGTGACAGGGCGTCGTCGAGGGTCAGAAGGTCGAGCAGCAGCTCCAGACCGGCCTCGGGGCTGCGCGAGGCGTGACCGCCGTCGGCGCCGACCGTCCGGTCCAGCGCGCCGGGCAGCCGGCGCAGGGCGGCGCGGCGGAGGGAGGCGCCGGGCGATCCGGCCAGAACGCAACCCGCCACCGCCACAGCGGTCAACCGCTCGGCGCTTCCGGCCAGACCGCCAGGCGGGCGTAGCAGTTGCCGCCCCTGACGGCCCAGAATATCGGCAAGTTTCAGTCGCTCGGCCTCGGTCGCGACCTGTCCCATCCTTCGGGCGGCGCAGGCCAGGTTGAGCGTGCGCCGCGCCAGAATCCCGGGGCCCCAGGCGAAGGGCGACCAGCGCGCGAAGGTCGCGCCCCAGGCCAGGGTCAGCCGCACGGCCTCACGTGCGCCGCGCTCGCCCTGAAGCATCAGCGACGGCAGCCAGGCGAAGGCGTGCAGTTCGGCGGCGAACGCCCGGCTGGGGCTGGGACGGTTCCACGGATCGTCGGGCGCCGCGGCCTCGAGACTGCCGCCGGCGAGGATGAAGCGGCCGTCCATGGCGGCCTTGCCCGGAGCGGGATCGGCGGGACGGAAATCGCGCGGCGTGGCGGCGAAGCCCTGGGCCGGGCGGCCCTTCAGCGTCAGGCTGTAGCCGGGCAAGCCGTAGAGTTCGATCCAGAGCTGGCGGGTCAGCATCTGGCCCACGAGGGCGGGCCAGAGGCCGGGTCCGGTCGTCGCGCCCGTGGTCCGCACCGGCGTGCGCATCGGCGCGCCGCGCAGGCCGGGGATCTCGCCGGGCGCGGGCGTGTCGGCCTCGATGCGGGAAAAGCGACCGAGCGGGTTCACGCGGACTTCAGCGCCTGGATATTGGCGGCATAGGCCGACGGCCCGCCCCGGAACACAGCGGTGCCGGCGACCAGTGCATCCGCCCCCGCGGCGACGCAGGCCCCGGCGTTGGCGGCGGTGACCCCGCCGTCGACCTGCAGATGCGCCTTCGATCCGGCGGCGTCGAGCAGGGCGCGGGTCCGTTCGATCTTGCGCAGGGTGGTCCCGATGAAGGACTGGCCGCCGAAGCCCGGATTGACCGACATCAGCAGCACCAGATCGACCAGCTCGATCACGTCCTCGAGCACGGCCAGGGGAGTGCCGGGGTTCAGCACCACGCCGGCCTTCGCCCCCAGCTGACGGATACGGCCGAGGGTGCGGTGCAGGTGCGGGCCGCTTTCGGGGTGGACGGTCAGGATGTCGGCCCCGGCCTCGCGATAGGCCTCCAGCCAGGGATCGACCGGCGCGGCCATCAGATGCACGTCGAACGGCAGGGTGGTGTGGGGCCGCAGCGCCTTCACCACATCGGGGCCGATGGTGATGTTCGGCACGAAATGGCCGTCCATGACGTCGACGTGGATCCAGTCGGCGCCGGCTGCGTCGAGCGCGCGAACCTCCTCGCCCAGACGGGCGAAGTCGCTGGCGAGGATGGACGGACAGATCAGGGGCGCGGCCATGGGAACCGGGGATAAGGCGGGTCGGGGGCGGGAGCAAGGCGCGGCTTGGGTTTCCGCGCGCCCGGCGCTACACGGTTCGGTCATCGCGACCCGGAGACCTGACATGAGCGACCATACCGCCACCGTGGAATGGAGCCGCGGCGATCAGGATTTCGCCGGCAACCGCTATTCCCGCGCCCACGACTGGCGCTTCGACGGCGGGGCGGTGGTGCGGGGGTCCTCGGCGCCGACCAGCGTGCCGGAGCCCATGTCGGACCCCGCCGCGGTCGATCCCGAGGAGGCGCTGGTCGCGGCGCTGAGCAGCTGCCACATGCTGTTTTTCCTCGCCTTCGCGGCCAAGGGCGGGTTCACGGTCGATTCTTACCGTGATGAGGCGGTCGGGGTTCTGGGCCGGGACGACAGGGGCAAGACCTCGATCACCACGATCACCCTGCGGCCCGCCGTGGCGTTTTCGGGCGCCTCCGTGCCTGACGCAGCCGCGATCGACGCCCTGCATCACCGCGCGCACGAGGCCTGCTACATCGCCAATTCGGTCCGGGCGGAAGTGATGATCGAGCCGCGCTAGACCCCCGGCGCGACCGCCACGTCGTTCAGCAGGGCCACGAACCGGCGCTCGGCCTCGGCGGCCAGTTCGGGGTGGTAGCGCATCGGAGGGGCGGTCATCGGCTCATCGAAACTGTGAGTGCCGTCGGCGATCCAGGTCTCGACCTCGGCGCCGCAGTTGCGGACCATGTCGTGAACCCGCTCGGCGTTGCGCACCGTGGTCAGGTGGTCGGTGCGCGAGATCACCGCCACCGTCCTCGGACAGTGCCGCCACGGCCGCATGCGGTTGAAGGCGCCGATGCCGACATAGGGATAGGCCAGCCAGGTCCCGATCACCCCATCCAGCGGGACCGTGCCCGGGTCGGAGACGCCCAGCTGGCCGGCGGCCCGGTCCGAGCTCATCGCCTCCATGATGCCCCAGCCGCCGTGGCTCCAGCCCGCGAGCACGACCTTTGATGGGTCGACATCGGTCCGTTGCGACACGCCAAGGAGGGCGGCCAGCACGTCGCCCGCCCGTTCCGAGCCGTGCAACAGGACGCCCGTGCAGACCATGGCCATGGCGAACTGCCGGCTCCAGCCGCGCGGCCCGTAGGAGTCGACGATGAAGGCCCGCCAGCCCGCGGCCTTCGCCGCCGCCGCGTATTTCGGCAGATGGCCGCGCAGGCCGCCGCAGCCGTGAAACAGGATCACCGCCGGGCGGGGGCGGTCATCGTCGGGACCGACGACGGTGACGGCGGGCTCGAGCATCGACCAGCGCTGGGAGAGGGTTTGCATGGATTTCACCTTAGCCGTTGGCGACGGCGGAGCCACCCGTCCGCGCTCAGGCAGCGAGCGACCGTGTCGTGAGCGTTAGCGCCCAATATCAGTGCCGGAACACCCGCACACCGGTGAAGGCCATGGCCACCCCGGCCTCGTCCGCCGCGGCGATGACGGCGTCGTCGCGGATTGACCCGCCCGGCTGGATCACCGCCGTGGCGCCGGCCGCCACCGCTTCCAGCAGGCCGTCCGGGAAGGGGAAGAAGGCTTCCGAGGCGCAGGCCGACCCCTGGGCCAGGGAATGGGCCAGACCCTTGGCCTCGCCGGCCTCGCGGGCGCGGATGGCGGCGATGCGGGCGCTGTCGCGGCGGTTCATCTGGCCGGCGCCGATGCCGGCGGTCTGGCCGTCCTTGGCATAGACGATGGCGTTGGATTTCACATGCTTGGCCACGGTGAAGGCGAACAGCATGTCCTCGATCTCCTGCGGCGTCGGCTGGCGGCGGGTGACGATCTTGAGGTCCGACGGGGCGATGCGGCTGCGGTCGCGTGACTGGACCAGGAAGCCGCCGGCCACCGAGCGGAACACCTCTCCCGCCGCAAGCGGATCGGGCAGGCCGTCGGTCAGCAGCAGGCGCAGGTTCTTCTTCGCCGCGAAGATCGCTTGGGCCTCGTCATCGGCGCCGGGGGCGATCACGACCTCGGTGAAGATGTCGGTGATCAGCCGGGCGTCGGCCCCGGTCAGGGTGCGGTTGACGGCGATGACGCCGCCGAAGGCCGAGACGGCGTCGCACTCCAGCGCCCGGGCGTAGGCCGTGGCCAGATCGGCCCCCACGGCGACGCCGCAGGGGTTGGCGTGTTTGACGATGACGCAGGCCGGGGCCTCGAACTCGGCGACCAGCTCCCAGGCCGCGTCGGCGTCGGCGATGTTGTTGTAGCCCAGCTCCTTGCCCTGCAGCTGGCGGGCGTGGGCGACGCCGGGGCGGGTCTCGCCGGTGCGATAGAAGGCGCCGGTCTGGTGCGGGTTCTCGCCATAGCGCAGGGTCTGGGCCAGCGAACCGGCGATCGATTTGCGCGCCGGGGCGGCGTCCCCGACCTGGTCGGCGAACCAGCCCGAGACGGCGGCGTCATAGGCGGCGGTGCGAGCGAAGGCGCGGGCGGCGAGACGCCTGCGAAGCGCCAGGGTGGTGGCGCCGTCGGACTTGAGGGCCTCCAGCAGCTCGGCGACCGAGGCCGGATCGACGCAGACGGCGACATAGCCGTGGTTCTTCGAGCCCGAGCGGATCATGGCCGGGCCGCCGATGTCGATATTCTCCACCACGGCGTCGAATCCGGCGCCCGAGGCGACGGTTGATTCGAACGGATAGAGATCGACCCAGACGATATCGATCGGGCCGATGTTGTGCGCGGCCATCGCCTCGGCGTGGTCGGCGGCGTCGCGCACGCCCAGCAGGCCGCCATGCACCACCGGGTGCAGGGTCTTGACCCGGCCGTCCATCATCTCGGGGAAGCCGGTCAGGTCGGCGACGTCCTTCACCGGTAGGCCGAAACCGGCGATGGCCGCCCGGGTGCCGCCGGTCGAGACCAGTTCGACGCCGAGATCGTGCAGGGTGCGGGCGGCGTCCTCCAGCCCGGTCTTGTCGGACAGGGAGATCAGGGCGCGCTTCGGCGCCACGCGGTCCGGCGCGGGGGGAAAGTCGGGAGCGGCGGGCATGGCGGCGTCCGTATCTGGCGTGGGGGTCGGGGAGACGCGCGCCGTCTAGCATCCCAAGCGCCGGGATAGAACCGCCGGGCTCAGATCAGATTGCTGAAATCGACGACCAGAGGCTCTCGCCCGATCAGGGCGAGGAACCTCCGGAAGTCCGCCTGCTCCAGCGCCGTCGTCGCCGTATTGGTCAGGGGGTGGAAATTGACGATGTCCGCGTCCCACAGGGCCTTGTCGAGCACGAAGGTCACGCGCCGGTCCGGGTCATTGATCAGGCCCAGGGCCGTGACCGAGCCGCCGCGCACCCCGAGGGTTTCGTACAGCAGGGCCTCATTGCCGAAGGACAGCTTGTCCGAGCCGATCGTCTTCGGCGCCCGCTTCAAATCCACAACCGTGTCCTGACGCGCCGAGATCAGCCACAGCCGGCCCTTCTTGTCCTTGAGGAACAGGTTCTTGGTGTGGGCGCCGGGCATGGCGGCCTTGAGCTCGTGCCCCTCGTCGACGCGGAAGACGGCGGGGTGGTCGTGCGTCGTCTGCGCAATGCCATTGGCCGCCATCCAGGCCAGCAGGCGGTCGCGGTCGAAGGCGGGACCCGGGGCGGCGGACTCGGTCGGCTTGTCTTCGGTCATCGGGCGAAGCTAGGGAAGAAGACCTGCCCCGACCAGACGCCGGAGACCGTGCCCGTGGAACTCGAATGCTATCCGATGACGGCGACGCCGCCCGACCTCGTGCCGGGGCGGCAGTCGCGCAACTGGATGGACGCCTTCGCCAGCCGCCACCCCTATCGCTGCCTGCCGCTGAACATGGCCAACACCACCGGCTGGGAGATCCTGTGCCCGCTGACCTTCACCGCCGAGTGGAACGGCGGACCCAGCCAGGCCGACATCGTCATCACGCCCGAGCGGCTGAACGCCAATCTGACCCATGTGGTGACCTCGCATTTCTCGCGCGGGGTCCTGACCATGCATCCGCAGTATCTGTTCCGCACCCCGCCGGGCTGGGGCCTGCTGGCCGGCGGCTCGCCCAACCACATGAAGGACGGCATCCAGCCGCTGGTCGGGCTGATCGAGACCGACTGGCTGCCCTTCCCCTTCACCATGAACTGGCTTTTCACCCGTCCGGGCCGGGTCAAGTTCGAGAAGGGCGAGCCCTTCTGCTTCATCACCCCGATCGAGCACCGCAAGGTGGAGACCATGCAGCCGGTGATCCGGACGCTGGAATCCAATCCGGTCATGCACGGGCAGTTCGAGGCCTGGAACCGGGCCCGCACCGACTTCAACAAGCGGCTGGCTTCGGGCGACCCCGACGCCGCCAAGGAGGCGTGGCAGCGCTACTATTTCAAGGGCGAGGTGCCCGAGGACCTCGGCGTGGCGCCGGACACGCATGTGAACAAGCGCCGGCTGAAGTCGCCGCGGATCGGGTAGGGCCGTGGGTGATTGGTGGTTGGGGGTTGGGGGTCTGAATATCCGGCGCTCGATCCTCAACGAACCAGCCAACAACCCCCAACCCCCAATCACCAACCACCCCTTCTCACATCGGCCGCGTCACCCGCGGCCCGAGGTTCTGGATCACCTCGCGGGCGTCGAAAGCATTGGGATCCCCTGCGGGTTTGGGACCACGGCCCATGACGATCTCGGCCGAGGCCTCGAACCGGTCGATCTCGCGCACGTCGAAATCACGGCCGAAGGGGTCGCCCCACGGGCTCCACGCGCCGCGGCGCTGGTAGCGCCATGTCGGACCCCAGAACGGGCTGTAGCGGTCCCGATAGAAGGGGTCGGGGATGCCCTGCAGCCGGACGTCGCGGTCGGTGGCGCGGTTGACGGTGGAGAACCAGTCATGTCCGCTCTGGGTCGTCACTTCGGCGGCGCGGAGCAGCAGGGCCATCTCGACCTGTTCGCGCGAGGTGACGGAATTTCCGGCGAAGCTGACGCGGTAACGATCGGCGTCCACCCGCTGGTCGGAATAGCCGTACCGGCTGTCGACGCCGGCCGGGCCGTAGGGGGTGGCCGTCGCGCAGGCGGACAGGGCCAGAGCCGCCGCCGTCGCCAGCAGAACGGGCTTGAGGAAACGAAGTCTCATGGGAACTCTCCTTGACGCGACAGTGCGCGCCCTGTCGGCTGAACGGGACATGAACGGCGCGGTTCCGGCTGCCGGCAAGTCCCTATAAACGCGAAACAATAAGTACGGCCGCGGCCAGCAGAAGGATGCCGGTCAGGATGGCGAAACCCTTGCTGAACCGCGGCTCGCTCATTCGCCGGGTCAGGGCCGCGCCTCCCAGACCGTAGGCGGACATGGTCAGGACGTCCATGCCGATGGTGGCCAGGGCGAACAGGGCCAGCTGCGGCGCCGCCGGCCGGTTCACATCCATGAAGGGCGGCAGGACGGCGGTGAAGAACAGCACCGCCTTGGGGTTGGCGATCTGGACCATGAAACCGTCCATCAGGGCGCTGCGGCCCATGCGGATGGTCGGCGCATCGGGGTCGGCGGCGGTCCGGAACCCGCCGCGCAGGGCGTTGATCCCCAGCCAGGCCACATAGAGGGCGCCGCCGATAGAGATCAGGCGAAAGACCTCGGGAAAGGCGACGACCAGGGCGCCGAGCCCCAGGGCCGCGGCCCCGAACCAGACCAGGGTCGCGGCGTTCATCCCGACCACCCCGGCCATGGCGGCGGCCTTGCCGCGCTGAACCCCGTTGGCGACCGAAAACAGATTGGCCGGACCCGGCGTCACCGCCATGACCGTCATGACGCCGAGGAACGTCAGATACAGATGCGGATCGACGGGCAGACTGGCCATGGCCGTCCTGTCGGGCGGCCGGCGGGGCCGGTCAAGCGGGTGTTTGGCTCAGGAGTCGGTCGGACGACGGGTGTTGCCCGGCTGCGCCGGACGGGCGCTCAGTTTTCGCCGTCGGGCTCGGCGGCCGCTGCATTGGCTTCCCGGACCGCGGCGTCGATCTCGACCTGCGCCTCCTCCAGGGCGTCCACCGCCGTGCCGAGGGCGTAGTCGGCCATCAGACCATAGGTGGCCATGTGTTCGGGATCGTTGGAGGCCCAGGCGCCGTTGGCGGCCATGCCTTGGGCAGCCTGCAGGGCGCCGGAGACCTCGACCCCCGCCAGGGCTTCGGCGACGACCGCCTCGACGTCGATCTCCGCGAGCACCTCGGCGGCGATGGCCGAAGCATGCTGGGTCACGACGGAGGTGAAGGCCGTCAGATCGGGCTGATATTCAGTCCACAGGGCGGCGATGCGCGTTTCGCGCTGCGCCTCGGTCAGGCGGGCGTCTTCAGCTATGGCCTCGGCGCGGGCGCCGAAGGCTTCCATCCGGGCCTCGAAAGTCCCGGCGGCGGCCTCGATGGCCCGCTCGGACGCGCCCTTGTGCGGGTCGGCCACAGCGGCCGAGACCGGCAGGACGGCGAGGGCGGCGGCGAGGGACAGGACCTTGAACATGTCGGAGCTCCTTGAAGTCGCCGCCAAGGTCCGCCGAACGCCGTCCGGTCTCAAGTGAAATCGCGGTAAGGCGGCGGGCCTGACCCCGCCGCCCTTCCGGATCAATGGCTTACTGCGGCGCAGGCGAGGCCGCTGCGGCTGCGGCGGCCTGGATCAGACCGGCCTTGATGCTCACGGGCGCGCCCGTGATCTGTCCGCGCAGCATGGGACCCATCTGCGCCATCTGCGCCTGCTCCTCCGGCGGCATGACAGGCAGCTGGGAGGTGATGAAGGCGTCCAGCTCGGCGGCGAAGGCGTCGGCCTGCGGCTGATAGCGGGCGGCGATGGCGTCCATGTCGGTATTGGCCTTGACCTGATCCGTCCCGGCGGCGGTCAGGGCGGTCTGCATCTCGCCCTGCATCGCTCGCATCGCCTGCTGGAAAGCTTCCGCCCTGGCCTCGAAGGCGGCTTCCGCCTGGGCCGCGGCGGCGGCGACCGGGTCGGCGGCGGGCGCGTCCTGGGCGAAGGCGGGGGTGGCGAGGGCCAGAACGGCGGCGGCGGCGAGGGCGGTGCGAAGAGACATGTCAGGTCCTGAAAAGGTCGGGGGAGCCCATGCTCCCGCGGACAGGGTGGCGCCGATCCGGCGACAGGGCGAGGGGCTAGCTTCCCTGGCCGCGGTCGCGCGCGTCCCGCTTGCCCAGAACCCGCAGGCGCAGGGCGTTCAGCTTGATGAAGCCGGCGGCGTCCTTCTGGTCATAGGCGACGGCCCCGTCCTCGAAAGTGACCAGTTCCTGGTCGTACAGGCTCTCGACGCTCTCGCGGCCGATGACGGTGGCGTTGCCCTTGTACAGCTTGATCCGAACGGTCCCGGAGACCTTCAGCTGCGAATGGTCGATGGCCGCCTGCAGCATCTCGCGCTCGGGCGAGAACCAGAAGCCGTTATAGACCAGATGGGCGTATTTGACCGCCAGTTCGTCCTTCAGATGCATGGCGCCGCCGTCGAGGGTGATCGACTCCATGCCCCGGTGCGCCGCCAGCAGGATGGTCCCGCCGGGGGTCTCATAGACGCCCCGCGACTTCATGCCGACGAAGCGGTTCTCGACCAGATCCAGCCGACCGATGCCGTTGTCGTGGCCGTACTGGTTCAGGGCGGTCAACAGGGTCGCCGGGCTCATGGCCTCGCCGTTGATCGAGACCGGGTCGCCCTTTTCGAAGCCGATGGTGATGACGGTGGCGACGTCGGGCGCCTCTTCCGGCGACAGGGTGCGCTGGTGCACGAACTCGGGGGCCTCGACCGCCGGATCCTCCAGCACCTTGCCCTCGCTGGACGAGTGCAGAAGGTTGGCGTCGACGCTGAACGGGGCCTCGCCGCGCTTGTCCTTGGCGATCGGGATCTGGTGCTTCTCGGCGAAGTCGAGCAGGTGCTCGCGCGACTTGAAGTCCCACTCGCGCCACGGGGCGATGACCCGGATGTCGGGCTCCAGCGCATAGTAGCCCAGTTCGAACCGGACCTGGTCGTTGCCCTTGCCGGTGGCGCCATGACAGACGGCGTCGGCGCCGACCATGCGGGCGATCTCGACCTGGCGCTTGGCGATCAGCGGCCGCGCGATCGAGGTGCCGAGCAGATACTGGCCCTCGTACAGGGCGTTGGCCCGGAACATGGGGAAGACGTAGTCGCGGACGAACTCCTCGCGCAGGTCGTCGATGAAGATGTTCTCGGGCCTGATGCCCAGCTTCAGCGCCTTCTCGCGCGCCGGGGCCAGTTCCTCGCCCTGGCCCAGGTCGGCGGTGAAGGTCACGACCTCCGCGCCGTATTCGGTCTGCAGCCATTTCAGGATGATCGAGGTGTCGAGGCCGCCGGAATAGGCGAGGACGACCTTCTTGGGCGCGGACTGGGTCATGTCGGGTCTTTCGGCGAACGCGGGGAGGCGTTTGGGACGTGTGCGCGCGCTTAAAGGACCAGACGCCCCGCGATGCAAGGGCGGGAATGGGGCAGGATCAGCCCCAGGGGCCGCGAGGCTGCGACGGCGTGGACGGCACGCTGGTCGCGAGCGGTCCCGTCGCAACCTCGTCGAAGGCGGCGGTCCGGGGCGCCAGCCCCATCTTCGCCCCCAGCGCCACCAGCGCCTTGACCCGGTTGCCCGTCGCCGGATGGGTCGAGAACAGGTTGTCGGCGCCGCGCCCGGCCAGCGGGTTGATGATGAACAGCTGGCCCGAGGCCGGATTGCGCTCGGCCGTCACATTGACGATGCGGCGGGCGTGGCCGTCGATCTTCCGCAAGGCCGACGCGAGCGCCTGGGGGTCGCCGGCGATCTCGGCCCCGACGCGGTCGGCCTCGTATTCCCGCGAACGGCTGATCGCCATCTGGACCAGACCGGCGGCCATCGGAGCGAGGATCATCAGCGCCAGGGCGCCGATGATGCCGCCGGGCCGTTCCTCGTCGTCGCCGCCGCCGCCGAAGAACAGGGCGAAATTGGCCAGGGCGGCGATGGCCCCGGCGACGGTGGCGGTCACCGTCATGGTCAGGGTGTCGCGGTTCTTCACATGGGCCAGCTCATGCGCCATCACGCCGCGAATCTCCTCGCGGGTCAGCATGTCCAGCAGGCCGGTGGTGGCGCAGACGGCGGCGTTCTCGGGGTTGCGCCCCGTGGCGAAAGCGTTGGGCTGGTCATTGGGGATGATGGCGATGACCGGCCGCGGCAGGCCGGCGTCACGCGCCATCTGCACCACGTCGCCGACATAGGCGCGGACCACGGCGTTGGGATGCTGTTCGTCGACCGGCTGGGCCCGGTACATCTTCAGGACGATCTTGTCGGCGTTCCAGTAGCTGAACAGGTTCATGCCGCCGGCCAGGGCCAGGGCGATCAGCATGCCGGTCGGCCCGCCGATCAGATAGCCGAGGCCGACGAACAGGGCGGTCAGCACGGCCAGCAGGGTGAAGGTCTTGAGGTGGTTCATGGTCCGGAATTTTCGATCGCGACTGGCGCCTGACGGGCGAACGCATCATGTGTGCGGATCAACGCCCGGGCTCAAGGCGAGGCTGCTGTGACCGATCATCCCACCCCCGACGAAACCGCGCCGCCGGCCTTCAACGCCGATGTGCCCCACGCCACATCCGAACGCCCCCTGACAGAGCCAGCGCGCCGCGCCCTGCTGGAGGCCGCCGAACGCCGCGCGGCCGCGGGCGAGACTGGACTACCGATCGAGCACGGCGGCCCGCGTGGCCCCGAACCGACCCGCTACGGCGACTGGGAAAAGAAGGGTCTGGCCGTCGATTTCTGAGGGGATCGAACAAAGGCGGGCGAACGGCGTTAACCGTGTTGTTCAGGAGACGCCTCCGATGATCCGCATCCTCGCCGCCGCCGCGGCCGTAGCCACTATCAGCCTGGCCGGCGCCGCCTCGGCCCAGACATATGGTCAGCCGGTCTACCTCAACGCCTATGGGAGACCCGTCGGCGGTGCGCCCCTGTCCGAAGTCGAGACCCGGTCCTATGTCGGGACGGGCCGTTGGGCGGATGGATATTCGGACCGACCACAGGTCTATGTGCCCGCGCTTGGATATGGCCCAGGCTATGGAAGCCAAGTCTACCGTCGTGGCCATGACCGGGGACATGGTCGCCATGACTACGGTCGGGGATACATCCGCAACGACCGCCACGACCGCTACGATCCGCCGTCGCGACCCGGCTATCGGGACGAATGGGGCTACAATAACGACCGGCCGCCCTCGGCGCGGCGCGGATGGAACGACCGGCGGTCACGACGGCACGACCGTGATTGCGGCTGCGGCGACGTCTACCTCTACGACCGCTGAGCTGGCCTTCTTGCGACCCGAAGGGTTAATTTAAGGGCCCATCGGGGAAAGTCGGACGGCCACATTCGCGCGCTCGGTGCAATCCGAACCCTTTGCATTCCAGAGGCTTACAACGGCTCCATATGGGAGTCCGCGTCATGCGAATGGTTAACCTTGCGGCCGTGGCCGCCTTTGCAATCCTGGCGGCCGGCCCTGCCCTCGCCGGCGACCCGCGCG
>CALRJO020000017.1:0-44680 GCA_943367565.1 Brevundimonas vancanneytii | reverse complement strand
GGGCGGCCCGGTCCGGTGCGCGGCGTGGCGGTCGCCGCCGTTCTCACCGGGATGACCCTGGTGGTTCTGGATGCCGGGATGACGAACCTGGCCCTGCCGACGATCGCCGACGCCCTCGGCGCGCCTCCTCGCCTGGCGGTGCTCGTCGTCACCGCCTACCAGACGGCCCTGCTGGTCGCCCTGCTTCCCTGCGCCGCCTTCGGCGAACGGTTTGGCTACAGACCGGTCTTCGCCCTCGGGACCGTGCTGTTCGTCCTGGGTTCAGGACTTTGCACCATCGCCCCTTCGCTCGCCTGGCTGGTTGCGGCCCGGGCCCTTCAAGGGCTGGGGGGCGCCGCGATCATGGCGCTTGGGGTTCCCCTGCTGCGGTATTCCGTGGCCCCTCATCGGCTGGGCGCGGCCATCGGCTGGAACGCGCTGACGGTCGCGCTCGCTTCATCGGCCGGACCCGGGGTGGGCGCGTTGATCCTCGCACACGCCGAATGGCCATGGCTTTACGCGGTAAACATTCCCCTGGGAGTCGCCGTCCTTCTGGCCTGTCGTGAGTTGCCGCGCACGCCCGCGGGGTCCCATCGCCTCGACCTCATCAGCATGGCTCTGAGCGGGGGGATGTTCGGGGGACTGTTCGTCGGCGCGCAACTGTTGCCGGCGCGTCCATTCGCGGCCGGGGCCCTGGCCGCCGCCGGCCTGACGTGCCTTGCACTGCTGGTCCGCAGGGAGGCGCCCAAGGCGGCCCCCCTGATCCCCCTCGATCTACTGCGCGGACGGTCGTTGCGCCTGTCGGTGATCGCTTCGGTGTTCTGTTTCTCTGGCCAGGCCGCGGCCATGGTGGCGCTCCCCTTCTACCTCCAGCATGGGCTGGGCCAGACCGCCTCCGCCACGGGGCTCTACATGACCGTCTGGCCGCTCAGCGTCGCCGTGACCGCCATCGCCGCAGGCCGGCTCGCGGACCGGCTTCCCACGGCCTGGCTGTGCGCGGCCGGCGGCGCATTTCTCGCGCTGGGGCTCATGGCGGCCGCGCTGTGGCCCCTCGCGCACGACGTTCGGCCGATGTTGCTCTTCGCAGCGGCGTGCGGCGTGGGCTTTGGCCTGTTCCAGACCCCGAACAACCGTAACATGTTCCTGTCGGCTCCGCTCGAACGCAGCGCCGCCTCGGGCGGCTTGCAGGGCGCGGCCCGTCTGACCGGCCAGACCGCCGGGGCGGTTCTCATGACCCTGTTGTTCACCCTGACGCCGGGCGCCGCGGCCCCCCGGCTCGGACTGGGGATCGGGGCCGCTCTCGCGCTCCTGGCCGGGTTGGTCAGTCTTTGCAGGGTCAAGGACGATGATGGCGCCGTCGGGCCAGCGGCATTGACGATCCGCTCATGGTAACGCTTGCGACCTTTCGCGACCGCCACAGTCGAAAGTGAAACCCGATGCCCTCATGGTTCGCCGCAATAGTCCTCAACCGCGATCATCGGCTTCGGAACGGGTGGTGGGTCGCGGCCTTTCTCGCCCTCCTCGCCGCGCTGTTGGCTCCGACCATCATCATCTCGGCGCAGCTGGGCCGCGAGATCACGATCTATGAGCAGGCGCTCATCATCATTCTCGCGACCGCGGGCATTCAGGCCCTGCGCCGAAGTCCCGTCTCCGAGGTGACCGGCCGGGCCAACGTCCGCTGGATCGTGCATCTCGGGTTGGGCGCTGTTCTTGGTGGTCTTCTGATGGCGGCGCCGGCCCTGGTCCTGACGCTGGGGGGCTGGGTCCAGTGGGAGGTCGCGACGCCGAACCCGTCAGCGCTGGGGTCGGCCGTCCTGCTCATGGCAGGTGTTGCCGTGGCCGAGGAGCTGCTGTTCCGCGGCGTTCTGTTCCAGCGCCTCATCGGCGGGATCGGGCTGTGGCCGGCGCAGGTGGTGATCGGGGTCTTCTTCGTCCTGACCCACCTCGGCAGCCCCGGGATGGAGGGCGCCACGAAGATCTGGGCCGGCGTCAACATCTTCGCCGCTTCGATCCTCTTTGGCCTGGCCTATGTCCGGACGCGAAGCCTCGCCCTGCCGATCGGCCTGCATTTCATGGCCAATGTCACCCAGGGCATTGTCTTGGGTTTCGGCGTGAGCGGAACCGCCGAGCCCAGCCTGCTCGTTCCTGTCCGAAACGCGGGCATGGACTGGCTGACTGGCGGCGCTTTCGGCCTGGAGGCCAGCCTCCCTGGCCTGATCGCCGTCCTCGCTTTAGCTGCAGTCTTGGCATGGCCGCCCCGATCTTGACCGATCACCCATCACGGGGTTCGGCTTTTCGCTTTCGGACGCGGGTCTGGAATATATTCGGATACCTGTTCAGCTATGGCGGGGCGGATCCTACCCCCGCAACACCTTCAGCAACTGCGGATGCAGCTCCGAATTGGTCGCCAGGATCTGCGCCCCGGTCTCCGGCCGGCCCTCGCCGTCGATGGTGGTGACCACGCCGCCCGCCTCGGTGACGAACAGGATGCCCGCCGCCACGTCCCACGGCTGTAGATTGCGCTCATAATAGGCGTCGTACCGGCCCGCCGCGACCCAGGCGAAGTCCAGCGCCGCCGAGCCGAGCCGCCGGATGCCGGCGACACGCTGACCGACGGCGTGGATGTCCTTGATGGCCTGGGCGTGTCCGGTCTTGCCGATGAAGGGCAGGCCGGTGGCGATCAGGCTTTCCGACAGGTCACGACGCCCGGCGACGCGGATGCGCTGGTCGTTCAGATAGCAGCCCTTGCCCTTCTCGGCCCAGAACAGCTCGTTCATGACGGGGTTGTAGGTCACCCCGGCGACGATCTCGGAGCTGCCGTCCGGCGCGGTGCGCTGCAGGCCCACGGTGATGGCGAAATGGGGCATGGCGTGCATGAAGTTGGTGGTGCCGTCGATCGGGTCGACGATCCACATGTGCGACTTGTCGGTCCCCTCCATCATGCCGCGCTCCTCGCCCAGGAAGCCGTAGCCCGGGCGGGCCTTCATCAGCAGTTCGTACAGGGTGTCCTCGGCCCGGATGTCGGCGGCCGTGACGAAGTCGCCGGGGCCCTTGCGGGAGACCTGCAGCTGCGCCACCTCGCCGAAGTCACGCAGCATCGGCCGGGCGGTCTTGCGGACCGCGTCGATCATCACGGAAACGAGGGCTGAGGCGAGGGCCATGGGAATCTCCTGGTCCGCATGTCCTGAAAGGCGCTCGGCCCGGAGATGCGGAGAAGTTCAACGGCTCCGGATGAAGCCGAGTGGTTGGTGATTGGTGATTGGTGATTGCGGGTCAGGCGCCGTCGAGGACGCAGCCAACCACCAACCACCAATCACCAACCACCCGCGTAGCGGCTACTCAGCGCGGCGGACGTATTCGCCGGTGGTGGTGTCGACGACGATCCGCTCGCCCACGCCCATATAGGGCGGGATCATGATGCGGACGCCGTTGTTGGCGATGGCGGGCTTGTAGGACGACGAGGCGGTCTGGCCCTTCACCGTGGGCTCGGTCTCGACCACTTCCAGCGTGACCTGGTCGGGCAGGGTCAGGCCGATCGGCCGCTCCTCGTGCATCTCGATGACCACCTTCATCCCGTCCTGCAAATAGGCGACGCGGTCTTCGCCGACCCAGTCCTTCTGCAGTTCGGTCTGTTCGTAGGTCTGGTCGTCCATGAACACCAGGGCGTCGCCCTGCTCGTACAGATAGGAGAACTCCTTCTGCTCCAGCGTGACGCGCTCGACCTTGTCTTCCGAACGGAAGCGCTCGCTCAGCTTGTTGCCGGTCTCGAGGTTCTTGGCCTCGATGTTGGCGAAGGCGCCGCCCTTGCCCGGCTTGACGTGGCTGGCCTTGGTCACGACCCACAGGCCCTTGTTGTGCTCAAGGACCATGCCGGGCTTGATGTTGTTGCCGTTGATTTTCATGGGGTCTCGGAAAGGGATTTGAGGCGCACCGCATCGGACGCCGACGCGCGCGAGAACGGGCGCAGTCCCTAGAGGAAGCCGGGCCTCACGGCAAGCTGCGGCCTTGGGCGGGGGTCTCTCAGTGCACCGTCGGGCGGTGTTCCGTCTTGCGCTGGATGAAGTTGGCCAGCCGCACGCGCCCGCCGGTCGGAGACGCCAGCTTGCCGGCCTGGGGGTCCAGTTTGCGCGCCTCATGGGCGAAGGCGGCCGCCATGCCCGCCGACGACATGGCCGCCGCGATCTGTAGCCCGCGGCTGGATGGCCGCAGGGCGATCCACACGGCGTTCAGCGCCTGGGCCGCGGCCCACAGGCCCATGGCTGTTGTACGCTCGGGCCGGGCCGGGGCGTTCCACACCCGCACCGCCGACAGGGTGGTGACCGAGAAGACCGCCGGCAGGATCAGGCTCAGCGGCCCGCGCGGCCGTTCGGTGATCGGCCCGTCGCCCGCGGCTAGATGCCGAGCCCGCGGCTTGATCGTGGTCCGGGCCAGCAGTGTGGCGCCGAGGGCGAAGCCGACCGTCACGGCCACGCCGAGGATGACATGTCCGATGTCTCGCTCGTGGGCGTTCAGAAAGTCGCCGGCGGCGTCGCGCGCGTCGTCGAAGATGTCGTCGGTCTGGGTCACACCCGGCTCTCCCTGTATGCGGACAGACAATGGCGGGGCGGCGCGCGGGTTCCGCCAGCGCGGGGAACTCTAGGCGCCGGTGTCGCGGGCTGGTTACATAGGGTTGTAGGTCGGGGGGCGTGCACGTTCTTCACCCGCTTGTTTCGGAGAAGACCGTGACCTCGCGCAGACTTTCCCAACTCCTCGCCTTCGCGCTGGCGGCGCTCACCTACTGGGTGTTGGTCTCCCGACCGGGAGTCGTGGATCCCGAATTCGCCGGGACCATTTACGCCGCTTTCATTGTGACAGTGGCGGTCGTCTTCGGTCTCTTGTTCGTCGCCCTGCGCCTCGCGACCGGCGGCTCGGCGACCTACTGGAGCATGAACCGCACGGATCAGGTCGGCCCGATCGTGTGGATGGAGCTCGTGACGGTCGGGATAATGCTGTCGGCGGCCATGGTCCTCCACTGGCTGGGCCGGGGGGATCCGGCATCGGCCAAGATCACCTACCTCCTCACAGGCACGCTCGTGCCGGCGGCGTTCCTGCTGCTCGGGCTGGTCGCCTGGCCCTCTCGTTCAAGCCGTCCGGGACGGGTCAGGCTGTTCCTCATCGCCGGGCTCGCCATCGGTCTTGCGGCGTCATGGTCCTACGCCGCCTGGTCGACCACTCCAGACAAGATAGCTTTTCCTCCAGTCCCCGACATGATCGTCACTGTGGGCGCCGTGATCGTTGGCGCGACGTTCGAGGAGATCGTATTCCGCGTTCTGCTGCTGACGGCCCTGCTCGACCGTACCGGTTCGCGGTTTCAGGCCGTCTTCCTGTCCAGCGTCGTGTTCGGGCTGATGCACGTCCCCGGGGCCCTGGTGGATCCGGTCATGCATGGCGACTGGCCGTTCCTTCAGCAGGTCGCGTTTGAATACGCGCCCGAATTCCTCATGCAGACGTTGGTTGGCCTGCTTCTGGGCGTGCTCTGGCTGCGGACCGGCTCGATCACACTCATCGTTGCGACCCACGCGATCATGAACATGGGCAGCTTCCTGGCGACCGGCCTGCTGGCCTACGGCTAGTTCCCCGTGGCGCTCTTGTCCGGCGCGATCTCGGTCATGGCGGACTGCAGATAGTTCTGCTCGCCCAGCTGTTCGATCAGCTTGTGCTGGGCCTCGAGGAAGTCGATGTGCTCCTCGGTGTCGTTGAGGATGCGCATCAGGATGTCGCGGCTGACATAGTCCTTGGCCGCCTCGCACTGGGCCACGCCCGCCGTCAGCGTGTCCCGCCCGCCCAGCTCCAGCTGCAGGTCGGCGCCGAGGCACTCAAAGGCGGTCTCGCCGATCTTCAGCTTGTGCAGGTCCTGCAGGTTCGGCAGGCCGTCGAGGAACAACACCCGCTTGATCAGCATGTCGGCGTGTTTCATCTCGCCGATCGATTCGTCGTAGATGATCTGGCCGAGGTGTTTCAGGCCCCAGCTCTCGAACATCCGGGCGTGCAGGAAATACTGGTTCACCGCCGTCAGTTCGTTGGTCAGCACCGCGTTGAGCGTGCGGATGATCGCGGGATCGCCCTTCATCGTCATTCTTTCCGTCAGCGGCGCGGCGGTCGGCCCGACCGTCGTGAATCACCGGCTGTGAGCGATTGTTTTAACACGCGAAGCCGCCTTGTGTTCATATGCGAACACTTCTCACGACATTGAAAATGCGAGTAAAAATCGCCCGCAACTGGGGGCGGGCCTATTCGGCCGCCATGGCGTAGGATTCGCGGGTTTCCTGGATCATCTCGCGCATTTCGCAGACGCATTTGGCGCACTGGGCCGTGCACTGGTTGCGGGCGAAGACGTCGCGCGGACGGATCGCGCCCGCCTCGATGGCGGCGGCGACGTCACGCTTGCGAAGACCATTGCAGTTGCAGACGTACACGGAAGGCGAACCTGACGGGTTGCGAATGGTTCGCTATAGCAGGGAAAGCCTGGCGAATGCAAGTCGTTCGCAGGGCCTGTGTTGACGGCGCGCCGCAACCGTCGCACTTGCCCGCCATGGCCAAGACCCCCGTCGTTTCCGAACGCCCGCCCTGCCGGCTATATCTGATCACGCCGCCCGCGATCCCCGATCTGGCCGCCTTCGCGCGCGATCTGGAGGCCGCGCTCGACGCCGGGGACGTTGCGGCGCTGCAGATCCGGCTCAAGGACGCCGACGACGCGACCGTCCTGGCGGCCGTGGAGGCGCTGAAGCCCGTGGCCCAGGCGCGGGGCGTGGCGGTCATCCTCAACGACCGGCCCGATCTGGCGGCCCGCTCGGGCTGCGACGGCGTGCATCTGGGGCAGACGGATGGCTCGGTCAGCGCGGCGCGTACGATGATGGGCCGGGACGCGATGATCGGCGTCACCTGTCACGACAGCCGCGAACTGGCCATGGACGCGGCCGAGGCCGGGGCGGACTATGTCGCCTTCGGCGCCTTCTTCCCCACCGCGACCAAGGCCACGATTCACCGGCCCGAACCGGAGATCCTGACCATCTGGCAGGAGACGGTCGAAATCCCCTGCGTCGCCATCGGCGGGATCACGGCGGCGACGGCTGGCGAACTGGCGCGCGCCGGAGCCGATTTCGTTGCCGTCAGCGCCGCCGTCTGGAGCCACCCTGACGGCCCGGCGGCATCCGTCCAGGAGTTGTGTGAAGCGATCGGTGCAACCGGTTGACCTTCAGGGGATATTAGGAAGCGAAGGGGTAGGAAAACGGCTGACATCCCGCCGTTCGGAACCGAAGATGACCATGAGCCGCGCGCTCGACCCGACAGAGTCCGCCCTCAGCGTCGACGCCTCGAAAAAGGCGCCCGCGGGCGCCGGCGGGCGTCCGGCGGGCACGGGCCAGCCGATGGCGCCGATCTTCACCGCCATGGCCGTGATGATTCTGGTCGTGCTGGCCCTCACCTTCGCGCGGTCAGCCGGTATGGTGGCGGCGCTGTGGGGCGCGGCCGGCGTCGCGGTCGCCGTCTGGCTCCGGACGTCGCGGGGCCCGCTTTACGACCTCTCGTTCGGGGGATTGATCGCGGCCGGGATCGCCGCGGGCAATCTGCTGGTCGGCAATTCGACCGAGCTCACGGTGATGTTCACCGTCGCCAACATGCTGGAAATCTATGCCGCCGTGCTGTTGGCGCGGCGGTTCGCGCCGACCCTGAATCTCGCCTCGGTGCAGGGCGCCTGCCGGTTTCTGCTGGCGGCCGCCGTCGTCGCTCCCCTACCCGCGGCCCTCTTCGCCGCCGGCATGCTCTGGTGGATGACCGGCGCCGACTTCCTGGCTTCGGCCCAGACGTGGTGGTTCGGCCATGCGCTCAGCATCGCCGTGCTGTCCAGCTTCGGCCTGGCCCTGACGAAGCGCGAGGTCGCCCGCTATCGTGTCCCGGCCCGCACGCTCGAGGCGGTGATCCTGCTGGGGGGGCTGACAGTCCTGTGCTGGACGGTGTTCTCGCAGCAGAGGCTGCCGATCGGCTTCGTCACCATGCCGCTGCTGCTGCTGATCGCGGTGCGCCTGCGCATGCTGGGGATCACCGCAGCGCTGGTCATCATCTCTATCGTGGCGGTCGGCGGCAGCATGCGGGGCTTCGGTCCTTATGCCGCGGTCTTCGAGGGGCCGGATCGGGCGATGATGGCCCAGCTGCTGGTCCTGTTCGGATACCTGCCCGTCATGCTGGTCGCGGCCCTGCTGGAGGAGCGCGACCGCTTCGCCGATCGCGCCCGGCTGGGCCAGGTCCGCGCCGAACGGGCGTCGGAGGCCAAGTCGCGCCTGCTCGCCAATGTCGCCCATGAGATCAAGAGCCCCGTCGGCGGGGGGATCGGCATCGGCGAGCTGTGGAAGGCAGGCCAGCTCGGGCCGGTCTCGGCGACCCAGGTCGAGATGGCCGAAATGCTCGTCAAGACGGCCCGTCAGGTCGAGACCCTCGCTCACGACCTGCTGGACGTGGCCCGCGCCGAATCCGGCGCGGTCAAGGTCGAGCTGCGCCCGACGGACGTGCCGGGTGTTCTGGAGGACGTGCGCCGCGCCACGACCCTGCGCCCCGACGCGGAAGGCATCCGGCTGGAGGTCATCAGCGAAGGCGACGGTCTGGTGGCGCTGGCCGACTCCCAGCGCCTGACACAGGTCATCGCCAACCTCGCCTCCAATGCGGTCAAATACGGCGGCGCGGGCGGCGTGGTCATCTTCCGCGCCAGCAAGATCTACGACGGCGTCCGCATCGAAGTCATCGACCGCGGCGGCGGCCTGTCGATCGAGAAACAGACCCAGTTGTTCGAACCCTTCAACCGCCTCGGCCTGGAGCGTTCGACGGTGGAAGGTCACGGCATCGGCCTGGCCCTGGCCAAGCGGCTGGTGGAATTGCAGGGCGGCTCGATCGGCGTCACTTCGGCCCCGGGCGAGGGCGCCACCTTCTGGGTCGAGCTGCCCGCGGCCTGAATTCGAACCCAGGAATGCGACCGACCGTCGCGCGGCGGAAGGGCCATGGACAGGGCGCGGGCATGGGTATAAAGCCTCACAAATATTAGGGTTATTTGGGGCTGCCCCTGTGGAACTCGACGCACTCCTGCTGTCACGCCTTCAGTTCGCGTTCACGGTCGCGTTTCATATCCTCTTCCCGGCCTTCACGATCGGGCTGGCCGCCTTCCTCGCGGTGCTCGAGGGCCTGTGGCTCTGGACGAAACGCGACGCCTTCAAGGTCCTCTATCTGTTCTGGGTCAAGATTTTCGCGCTCAGCTTCGGCATGGGCGTCGTTTCCGGCGTCGTGCTCAGCTACCAGTTCGGGACCAACTGGTCGGAGTTCATTCGCCTGACCGGCGGGGTGATAGGACCCTTGCTCGCCTATGAGGTTCTGACGGCCTTCTTCCTCGAGGCCTCCTTCCTTGGCGTCATGCTGTTCGGCTGGAAGAAGGTCGGGCCGCGCCTGCATTTTCTCGCCACGGTCCTGGTGGCCGTCGGAACGTCCATCTCGGCCTTCTGGATCCTGTCGGCCAACAGCTGGATGCAGACGCCTCAAGGCTTCCAGATCATGGCCGACGGCACCTTCGAGGCCACCAATTTCATGGAGGTGATCTTCAACCCCAGCCTGCCGACCCGTCTGGCGCACATGCTGCTCGCGGCCTTCCTGACCACGGGTCTCGTGGTCGGCGCCGCCTCGGCCTACCGGGTGCTCAAGGAGCGGGCGAAGGGCTCCGTCGAAGGCTGGACCGAGAGCCGGATCGCACTGGTCATGGCGGTCGGCCTGATCGCCGTGCTCGCGCCGCTGCAACTGGTCGTCGGGCATCTGTCGGGCGAGGTGACCCACAAATATCAGCCCGCCAAGACGGCGGCGATCGAGGGCTATTGGGAAACCCGCGCCGACCAGCCGCTGCATCTGTTCGGCATTCCCGACCGCGACGCGCAGAAGAACCATTTCCAGGTCTCCATTCCGGGCATCGGCAATGCGGTCCAGAACCTGCCGCGCGACGAGGTCATTCTGGGTCTCGACGCCTGGCCGCGCGAGGATCAGCCGCCGCCCTTCATTCCCTTCTTCGGCTTCCGCATCATGGTCGGGCTGGGCCTGCTGATGATCGTCCTGGGGGCGGCGGGGGCGTTCCTGATCTGGCGGCGCAAACTGTTCGAGACGCCGTGGTTCCTTCGCTTCTGCGTGGTCATGGGACCGTCCGGCTTCATCGCCGTGCTCGCCGGCTGGATGGTCACCGAGGTCGGACGCCAGCCCTGGGTGGTGCAGGGGGTGCTGCGAACTCGCGACGCGGTGTCGCCGGTCACGACGGGCGAGGTCGCGACCAGCCTGATCGCCTATATCCTCGTCTATTCCCTGGTGTTCACCGCCGGCGCCCTCTTCATCCTGCGGCTGATGGCCGAAGGGCCGGTGGCGGGAGCCGCGGAGCCCGCGCCGCGCCAGGATCGCGCGCCAGGCTCCGCCCTGGCCAAGGCGCCCGCCGACACCACGCCGGGAGACGCCTGATGCTGGACCTTTCGCTGATCTGGGCGGGACTGATCGCCACGGCCGTCCTGCTCTATGTCACCCTCGACGGGTTCGACCTGGGCATCGGCATCCTGTTCCCCTTCGCGAAATCGAAGGAAGACCGGGACGTGATGATGAACACCGTGGCGCCCGTCTGGGACGGTAACGAGACCTGGCTGGTGCTGGGCGGCGGCGGCCTGCTGGCGGCCTTTCCGCTGGCCTATTCGGTGCTGATGCCGGCCTTCTACCTGCCGGTCCTGCTGATGCTGGCCGGGCTGATCCTGCGGGGGGTGGCGTTCGAGTTCCGCTTCCGCGCGCGCAACCGGGGCCGCAAATTCTGGACCCAGATGTTCGCCGGCGGATCCATAGTGACAGCCCTGGCCCAGGGGCTGATCCTGGGCGGCTTCATCCAGGGGGTGACGGTCGAGAACGACCGTTTCGCGGGCGGGCCGTTCGACTGGTTCACGCCCTACACCCTGCTTGTCGCGGCGGGGATCGTGGCCGGCTACGCCCTGCTGGGCGGAGCGTGGTTGATGATGAAGACGAAGGACAGCCTGCACGGCGACGCCCGGCGCTGGACCCTGATCAGCGCGGGGGGCGTCGGCGCCCTGCTGGCCGCGGTCAGCGTGGCCACCCTGTTCGTCCATCCCCGGATCGCCCTGCGCTGGGGCTTCGACATGGGCGCCGGCGGCGGCGTCGACTGGGCGGCGCTCATGCCCTTGCTGGCCATTCCGGCGCTGGGGCTCATCGGGCTCGGGACCGTGCTGGTGATGGCGCGCAAGGGGTCTCACGTCTGGCCGTTCATCGGCGCGCTGTTGGTCTTCCTGTCGGGCTATATCGGTCTGGCGGCGAGCTTCATGCCCTATGTCGTCCCCTATGCCCTCGACTTCCGTCAGGCGGCGGCGCCCGACAACGCCCTCGGCCTGATGCTGGTCGGGACGCTGGCGATCCTGCCCGCCATCCTCGGCTACACGGCCTGGGTCTATTGGGTGTTCCGCGGCAAGGTCGACACGGAGTCCGGCTATCATCATTGACCCCGTTCCACCCCCCGAGTCCGGCGAGGCGTCCGGTCCGCTGTGGAAGCGGCTGGCCTGGTTCGCGGGCCTCGCCGTGGCCGCCTCGGCGGTGACGGCGGTGGTCGCCTATGTGCTCAGGGCCTTGCCGTTCGCGGGGTGAAGGGGGAAAGTCGCCCCATGAAAGTCCTCGTCACCGCCGCCGCCCTGCTGCTCGCCGGAGCCGCCCAGGCCCAGACGCCGCCGCCGGCCCAGCCCGCGCCCGCCCCGCCGACCAGCAGTGTGACCCTCGACCTGAACAGCGGCCCTCCCGCGCCGGCGACCTATCTGGCGCCGGTTCCGGCTCCAGTGACAGCGGATGAGCCGCTGAGCGCCTCCGCGACTCCGCCGCCGGCCGCGACAGTCACGCCGTCGCCGCGTCCCGCGCCGGATCCGGCCCAACCTCCGGCGAGCGCCCCCCCGCGGTCCGTCGCGCCGACCCCCGTCCTGCCGCCGTCACAGCCCTTCACGCCTCCGCCGGGCGGGATCACGCCGAGACTGACGCCGATCCCGACCGACCCCGCGCCGCAGCCCAGGATGGTCCCGATCACGCCGCCGCGTTCCGCCCTGCCCAGTCCGGTCCTGCCGCCTTCCGCGCCTTTCACGCCGCCCGGTGCGTCGCCCGCGCCCCCGCCGACGGTTCCTCTGGAAGAGCTCGCGCCGCCGCCGCCGCCTGCTCCGGCCCTCACCGTGCTGGACAGCGCCGCCCGCGCCGCCCTGCCGTTCACCGCCGACCTGCCGTCGGGGTTCGAGATCGTCACCGGCCGTCCCGGCCCGGACTTCCGCATCTATACGATCCGGCGCGGCGGCCAGTCCTTCGTCATGGTCTATACGGGCCCGGCGTCGCAGTTCCCGATCTACAGCGGCCAGATGGTCGAGGCGGGGGGCCGCGCCTCGATTCTCTCGAATGTGGACGGGGTGCGCCGCGCCGTGGAGCATCTGTTCCAGCGGTCGGCGACGCCGAGCGAGATCCACATCTGGACCATGAGTCTGGACGGCGCCGACCGCGACCTGGCTGAACAGATCGCCCAGTCGGTGGATCTCCGCTAGCGGGGCGTCAGACCCGGCGCACCGGCGTGTCCGGCTCGCCCAGTCGCACGCCGCGCGATCCGGCGAACACCAGCACCTCCTGACCCGGCGCGGCGGCCCAGCGGCGCAGTGTCGACTGCCAGGGTTCGCGCCGCCAGTCGTGCGGCCGGGCGGCGTCGCATTCGACCACCAGCCGCGCCCCGCCCTGTTCGCTGTGCAGCACGAAGCCGGCCGTGGTCGGCTTCCAGTCTTCGTCCAGGGCCTCGGTCAGCAGCCACAGGCAGTTGAAGATGCGGCAGTCGCCGGGCCGATCATCGTAGATGGCGCAGCCCGCTGACTTGCTGAAATGACGGCACCATTTGCCCGCGGGCTTGTCCAGCGCGGTCACCCCCATCAGCTTGCAGCACAGACCGCAGTCGCCGCAGCTCTTGGCGGTGACAGGGGACGCGCCGTCTTCACGCATGGGTGATGCTCCGAACGGATCGCTGTCCGTCTTCGGGCTTGCCATGCGGGGGTGATCCGCGCAAATCTGCGAACCGTTCGCAATCGCAGGAGTCGGCCATGATCGTGCTGACCACAGGCCCGGCGTCGCTGGCCCGCCTCATGCGGCGGGACGACGCTTCACAACACCTCGCGCCGCGACAGGTGGACGGTCATCAGGATCAGGGCGACGACACCCAGTCCGCAGCCCAGCCCAAGGGCCGTGTTCACCCGCCACGCCTCTGACGCCAGCATGTTCACCGGCATCTGCCACGGCAGGAAGACGCCCTGTCTGGCCGAGGTGGCGACGACGGCGAAGAAGGTGCCCGCGATGCCGAGCACGAGGCCGGGCACGAAGCTGGCGAAGCGCAAGGCGGTCCACAGTTGGATGGCGATCAGCAACAGGCCGGCGAGAAACATCATACCCATCAGCCGGGCATAGGCCGCGAGGTCGAACACCCCGGTCGGCGCCGCCTCGGGCTTGATCGCGCCTGCCAGACTGACCCCCGCCCAGCTGAAGGCGACCACGCCCACGCTCTCAGGGCCACGACGATCAGCACGCAGACGGTCTTGGCCGCATACAGGCGCCAGCGGGGCAGGGGCAGGGCGCGCAGGTGATCCCAGCTGCGCGGCCCGTGCTCCATATGGGCGACCAGGGCGGCCAGGGCCGTGACGCTCATCGGCATCATGAAGAAGGCCCAGACGCCCGCGGCGTTCATCATCCACAGGTCCCAGGCTGAGGCCTTGTCGGCCCTCAGAACCATGAAGAAGCCAAAGACGGCGATCAGCGCCGGCGCGGCGACGGCGAGCAGGGCCGCCAGGGATCGGTTCAGCTTGCGGACCTCGACGGCGAGGGGGGCGAAGAAGGGGGCGGCGGACATCAGACCAGCTCCGGCTGCATGAGGGGGTGGGCGGAGTGCGGGGCCGAAACCTCGCGGTAGATGCCTTCCAGGGTCCGGGCCCGCGGCCCGATGGCGAAGACGGCGATATCGGCCTCGACGAGCGCGCGGTTCAGAACGGCCGAGGCGGCGCGGGCGTCCTCGCCGGGCTTGAGGCCGACGACGATCCGGTCGGGCGACGGCGAGACCGCAAAGCCTCGCGCCCGCGCCAGTTCGGCGGCGCGCACGGGGTCATCGGTCTCGACCGCGATCTCCGGGGCCAGGTCCGCCTTCAGCCGCGCCAGTTCGCCCTCCAGCACCAGCCGGCCCTCATGGATGATTCCCACATGGGTCGCCGTCTGTTCGATCTCGCCGAGCAGGTGGCTGGACAGCAGCACCGTCGCCCCTGTCCGGGCCGGCAGCTCGCCGAGGAAGCGGCGCATATCGGCGATGCCGTCCGGATCCAGTCCGTTGGTCGGCTCGTCGAGGACCAGCACCGGCGGCGCGCCCAGCATGGCCCGCGCCAGACCCAGCCTCTGGCGCATGCCCAGCGAATAGTCCGAAACCCGGCGCCGGGCATGGTCGCTCATCTCGACCACCTCCAGCACCCGGTCGATCTCCGTGCGGGGCAGGCCGATCAGGGTCCGGGTCAGGTCCAAATTCTCGGCCCCGGACAGATTGCCGTAGAAGCCTTGCGCCTCCAGCAGCGCCCCGACCTGACGCGCGGCGCCCAGACGGTCACGGACCACGTCTATGCCGCAGATGCGGGCCGTTCCCGTGCTGGGCCGGATCAGGCCCAGCAGCATCTTCAACGTCGTGGTCTTGCCGGCTCCGTTGCGGCCGAGGAAGCCATAGACGGCCTTGGCCGGCACGGTCAGCGAGACGGCGTCGACCGCCAGATGGCGTTTGAAGCGGCGGGTCAGGGCCCGGGTTTCGATGGCGGCAGGCATCGTCGGCGCTCATGATCGTTTAACTAAGACATAAAGTTGCAAACAGCGCGTCTTTAAGTCAAGATTAAAAATAAGTCAGACTTTCGACCCTGGAGACCGACCCGTGAGCCAGACCGACATCGACCGCTTCCGCCGGCGCTGCGCGCAATTCCGCTGGCTGGCGATCTTCATGGTGATCAGCGTCGGCGGTCTGCTCACCCTGATCCACGTGGCCTCCCCGTTGGTTCTTTGGGACCGGGGCGAGCCGGGCTATCCGCGGACCTTCTACCGGACGGCGTTCATGGGTCTCCCGGCCGCCTGCTATCTGTTCGGGGTCTGGTCGATCGGTCAGGCCATGGGGCAGTTGGCCAAGGGGCGGTTGATCCAGCCGATCCTCGCCGACGCCCTGCGCCGTGTGGGTCTGGCCCTGTGGATCGGCGGGGTGCTGAGCGTCTTTGTCGTCACCAATGTCCTGCGTGTCGCCGGTCTGACAACGGGCGGATATCTGCATTTCGACGTGCCCGGCATGACCCTGGGCATGATCGGCGCCGCCCTGTTCCTGCTGGGCCGCGTGGCCGAACAGGCCGGCAAGGTCCAGGCCGAGCTGGACGAGATGATCTGATGCCGATCCGCGTCACCCTCGACCAGCTGATCGTGAAGAAGGGCCTCAAGGCCCGCGACCTCGCCCAGCAGGTGGGGCTCAGCGAGACCCAGCTCTCCCTGTTCCGCTCGGGCAAGGTGAAGGGCATCCGCTTCCGCACCCTGGCCAAGCTGTGCGCCGCGCTGGAATGCCGGCCGAAGGATTTGCTCGATTACGATTTCGACCCGGCGGATCTGGCGGCGGTCGACGAGGACTAGCCTTCGAATCCATGCCGCGCCGCCCACGCCAGGGCCAGCTCCGGCCAGACCGCCGCCGGGCGCCCCTCGATCAGCCGGATCCCGAACCCGTGCCCGCCTTCCTGGAACAGGTGCGCTTCCGCCGGCACGCCCGCGGCCTTCAGCGCCGTCAGCAGCTGCAGGCTGTTCTCGACCGGCACGGCCTCGTCATCCATGGCATGCAGCAGGAAGGTCGGCGGCCGTCCCGTCCAGTCCATACGCTCCAGCGAATAGCGCTCCATGGCCCCCGCCGTCGGCGCCTCGCCCAGCAGCTCCAGCCGCGATCCGGCATGGACATGGGGATCGGCCATGGTCGCCACAGGATACAGCAGGATGCTGAGGTCCGGCCGGTGCGATACGGCGTCGGCCTCGTCCACGGCGGCGTAGGTCGTGTCGGCGCGGGCCGTCAGCATCCCCGCCAGATGCCCGCCCGCCGAGGCGCCGAGGACGGCGACCCGCGCCGGATCAAGACCGTGCGCGGCGGCCTGTGAGCGCACCAACCGGAGGGCTCTCTGCGCGTCCTGCAACGGCGCGTCCGGTCCCGCGGCCCAGCCGTCGCCGGGCAGGCGGTAGCGCAGGACGAAACAGGTCACCCCGGCGTCCGCGAACACCCGGGCGCAGTCCAGCCCTTCCTTGTCGACCACGGCCCATTTGTATCCGCCGCCCGGGACCAGCAGCAGGGACGCCCCGTTCGGCCGGGCAGGCCTGAGCACCGTCAGGATCGGGTCGGTGGTGTATTGGGCGAACCGGTCGTGGAAGGCGGGGTCGGTCGACCGCTCGGTCACCCGCGGGGTCACGGTGACCCGCTCGCCGCCGGGCGCGGCGCCGGGCCACAGCCGAATGATCTCCGTCGGATCGGCGGGGGCGACCTGAGAAACCGCTGTCATCGCGGCGGCGGGTCGGGCGGTGGCGGCCAGGGCGGCGAGGCCCAGGGCGGTGCGTCGATTGAGGGTCATGAGGCGAGGCTATGCCACCATAGCCGCTTCAGAAAGCGCCCCGGGAGGGAGATCGCGCTCCGGTCTTTGACAACCCAATATGCGATCAGGCCAGCTCGACCGCCACGGCCACGGCCTCGCCGCCGCCGATGCACAGGCTGGCCACGCCCTTCCGGCCGCCGCGCGCCTGAAGCGCCGCCAGCAGGGTGGTCAGCACCCGCGCGCCCGAGGCGCCGATGGGGTGGCCCAGGGCCGTGGCGCCGCCGTTGACGTTCAGCTTCGCCCGGTCGATGCCCAGGTCGCGCATGGCGATCATGGCCACGACGGCGAAGGCCTCGTTGATCTCCCACAGGTCGACGTCATCAACGGACCAGCCGGCCTTCTTGAGCGCCTTCTGCATCGCCGGCACGGGGGCGGTGGTGAACAGGCCCGGTTCATGGGCGTGGGCCGCGTGGCTGACGATGCGGGCGACGATCGGCAGGCCCAACGCCTTCGCCACGCTCTCGCGCGTCATCACCAGCGCCGCCGCCCCGTCCGAGATCGAACTGGCGTTGGCGGCGGTGATGGTGCCGTCCTTCGAGAAGGCGGGCTTCAGCGTCGGGATCTTCTCCGGCATGGCCTTGCCGGGCTGTTCGTCCTCGCTGACCGTGACCACGCCCTTGCGGCCCGTCACCTCGACCGGGGTGATCTCGGCCTCGAAGGCGCCCGAGGCGATGGCCTCGCGGGCGCGGCTCAGGCTCTCGAGGGCGTATTCGTCCTGGGCCTCGCGGGTGAACTGATAGGTCCGGGCCGAGTCCTCCGCGAAGGCGCCCATCAGCTTGCCGGGCGTATAGGCGTCCTCCAGCCCGTCCATATACATGCTGTCGACCACGATATCGTGCCCGATCCGGGCCCCGCCGCGGTGTTTGGTCATGAGGTAGGGCGCGCCCGACATCGACTCCATGCCGCCCGCCACGATGACGTCGGCGCTGCCGGCCAGCAGGGCGTCCGAGGCCATCATCACCGCCTGCAGGCCAGAGCCGCACATCTTGTTGACCGTGGTCGCCTCGACATGCTGACCCAGCCCCGCGCCGATCGCCGCCTGCCGCGCCGGGGCCTGGCCCAGACCGGCGGGCAGGACGCAGCCCATATAGATTTGCTCGATCTTTTCGGCCGCGATGCCGGCGCGATCGACAGCGGCGCGAACGGCCGTCGCGCCCAGCTCGGTCGCCTTGACGCCGGACAGGGCGCCCTGGAAGCCGCCCATCGGCGTGCGGGCGAAGGAGACGATGACGACGGGATCGGACATGAGGCAACCTTGGGGAGGGCGTTGGAAAAACGGGTGGCTAGATCGGCTCTTTGAGCGTGACGTGCAAGCGTCGGCCTATGCGGGAGTCATCGGGCCGCGGCGGGCCACGTCTCCGGCCCAGCTGCGCGAGGCGGCGACGATGCCGAACTCCGGCAGACGGTCACGATGCGCCTTCGCCGGCGTGCGCATCAGCGCCCGGGCCAGGGCGTTCAGCGGTCCCAGCGGCGTCTCCGCCTCGACCCGCTCCAGCCAGGCGGCCAGCTTCGGCCAGCGAGCCGGATCGACATTCACCTGCACCGCCCCCGCGTTGACGAAGGCGGGGGCCACGCTCAGATCGGCCATCGACAGGGCGCCGAACAGGAAGCCGGTCTCGGGCGTCTGGCTCTCCAGATAGTCCAGGATGCCGGGCAGCTCGACGTCGCGGGCGTGCTCGACCTTCGCCTGGTCGACGTCCTCGCCGAAGAACCGGGGCTTCAGGGCGATCTCGAAGAACAGCCGCCACCCCAGCACATCGAACAGCCGGGTGTCGGCGAACTCCTCAAGCCAGCGCGCCCTGGCCCGTTGCACCGGATCGGCCGGCCACAGCGACGGCCCGGGCCTGGTCTCCTCGATATACTGGACGATGACGCTGGAGTCGCACAGCGACACCTCGCCCTCGACCCAGACGGGAATGCGACGCAGCGGGCTGATCCGGTCGAAATCGTCATTGCCCATCATGCCGACGAGCGGGTCCAGCTCCACCGCGACGCCCTTCAGCGCGCAGGCCGCGAGCACCTTTCGCACATAGGGCGAAACCGGATTGCCGACGATGGTGACGGGCTCCAAGGCTCAGGCCGCCGCTTCGCCGGCGGCCTCGCGCGGCATCATGTCGCCCACGGTCGGCCCGGCGCCGACGCGGGTCAGCTCGATGTCGCGCGGCTTGACGATCTCGTTGCAGCAGCCGCAGGCGATGCGGGGGATCAGGTCATGACCGCAGGTCTTGTGAATCATGGCGAAGCCCGACTCGGCGTCGCCATAGACGTGTTTGGCGCCCCAGCCGTGCAGGGTGACCAGCACGCCGTACAGATCCTTGCCCTTGGCGGTCAGGACGTATTCGTTGCGCGGCGGCCGCTCGGAATACAGCCGCGGCTCCAGCACCCCGTGCTGGACCAGGCTTTTCAGCCGGGCCGCCAGAACATTGCGGGCGACGCCCAGCCGCTCCTGCCACTGCTCGAACCGGCTGACGCCCTGGAAGGCGTCGCGGATCACCAGCAGGGTCCACGGATCGCCGATGACCTCGAGGGTGGCGGCGATCGAACAGCTCTGGCGTGAGTAGTCTGCGGTGCGTCCCATGCGACGAAAGTGACCCCGCGTAAGCCGTTTGGCAAGAGGGTTGCCAATCTGAACGGACTAGGTCAGTCTTGTTTGGCTACGGACGCGCCGCGGCGTTTCCGATCCCCTCGACTCCGGGCGGAGGGCCTCCCCGTCTTCCGCCCGTCCTTTCCCCAAGCTAACGACACCGCATGACCCAGCAGACCCTGGCCGAAGCCCTGTCCCTGACCAACGACGGCGCCGGCGGCCTGATCGCGCGGCTCACCGGCGGCTTCTCGAATGCGCCCCAATCGGCGCCGCAGGAACGCGGCGCGCCCTTCGGCGGCCTGATGGCGGCCCTCGCCGCCGGGGCGATGCGGCAGGGACTGGACATTGAAACACCGCTGCAGTCGCTGACCATCCAGTATCTCGCCGCCGCCCGCTTCGAGGACGCCGTCTTTACCCCGACGATGAACCGCGGCGGTCGCAACGTCGGCTATGCCTCGGTCACGGGCGGTCAGGGCGACCGGCCCGCGATCCAGGCGCTCGGCACCTTTGGCCGCGACGTCGCCGGGCCCGTGCTGACGCCGCTGAGCGCCTCGCCTCCGCCGGTGGATACGCTGGAGCCGACGCCGCTCGATCCCGCCTTCGGCCCCTGGTTCACCCGCCACATCGACCACCGCTTCGTGGCGGGCCCAAAATTGTTCGGCGAGAACGCCGGCGGGACGCCCGAACTCGGCTGCTGGATGCGCGCCACCGACGCCGCGCCGCTGGACGAGGCCCGGCTGCTGTTCCTGCTGGATGGCCTGTACCCGACCTATTTCACCGCCTTCCCGGCGCCGCCGCATATCTCGGCCAGCGTCGATCTCCGCGCCGACCTGCTGACCGAGCTGACCCCGGAAACGTCGCCTGACGGCTGGGCGTATTTCCACTTCACCAGCCGCGACGTCGGCGGCGGCTGGGCGGTCGAGGACGGCGTGGCCCATGCGCCGGATGGCCGCCCGCTGGCGCTGGTGCGGCAACGCCGGAAGCTGATGCCCAGCCGCGGCTAGTCGTGCAAACCGCGCAGCTGGATCAGGGGGATGACGATGTCCTCCTCGTCTTCCAGATGGCGCAACAACGGGCGGGCGCCGCGCTCGATCAGATCGGACAGCCGATGCGCCCTTTCGGCGGCGTCAGGAGCGTCGGCGACCACCGCCCTATGGAAGGCCAGGCCGCCGTGGAACAGCGTCTCGAGCGTCTCGTGGATGGCGTCATGGTCGCGGTCCAGCAGGTCGATCCCGGCCCCGATCTTCGGCTCGATCCGCCGCATCATCGGGAAATACTGGCCGCTCTCGACGCGGTGGTGGCCGTCGAGGTGCTGCAGAAAGGACTGAAGCGCGGGGATCAGCTGGCGATGCAGGGCCGTGGCGTCGCCGTTCGCCCGCCACTGGCCGACCAGCCCGTCCATATGGGCCTGATGCGCTCGGAAGCTGGCGTGCATCTGCAGCCAGAAGGCAGCGGTCTCGTCGAGCTGTGAGGTCCAGCGGTCGCGCGGGAATTCGTCGCGCAGATAAAGGAGTTCGGACGGCAGGCCGGTGCGCGAGACCAGCGCCAGCACTTCCCCGGACCCGTCAGACAACGGCCGTGGTCGTCTTGATGAAGCCGCCGCCCAGCAGCCGGTCCGGATCGGCCGGGTCGTAGAGGGCGCAGGCCTGACCCGGGGCCACGCCTTCCTCGCCGGTCGCGAAGGTCACGGCGACCGCGCCTTCGGCCAGCGACAGGCGGGCGGGGGAGGGGGGACGGGTCGAGCGGACGCGGGCCAGCACCGGCGCGCCGTCTTCGGCCGCCGCCCCGATCGAAGCCTCGCCGCCCAGCCAGTTGGTCTCGTCCAGCGTCAGCGACGCCGTCAGCAGGGCCTCGCGGGGTCCGACGATGACATGGCGCTTCACCGGATCCAGCCGGGTCACGAACAGGGGCTCGCCCACGGCGATGTTGAGGCCGCGGCGCTGGCCGATGGTGTAGTCGGTGATGCCCGAATGGCCGCCCAGGACCCGGCCGTCCATATGCACGATATCGCCGGCCTCACGGCCCTGCGGCCGCAGCTTGTCGATCAGGGTGCGATAGTCGCCGTTGGGGACGAAACAGATGTCCTGGCTGTCCGGCTTGGCGGCGATGCGCAGGCCCAGCTCGGCGGCCACGCCCCGGACTTGGGGCTTCTCCAGATCGGCCAGCGGGAAGCGCAGATAGTCCAGCTGCGGCGCCGTGGTGGCGAACAGGAAATAGGACTGGTCCCGCGAATGGTCGATGGCCTTGCGCATCTGCGGGCGGCCGTCGACGACCGAGCGACGAACATAGTGGCCGGTGGCCATGGCCTCGGCCCCCAGGTCGCGGGCGACGTCGAGCAGGTCGCGGAACTTGACCGTCTGGTTGCAGCGGATGCAGGGCACCGGCGTCTGGCCGGCCAGATAGGAGTCGGCGAACTGGTCGATGACGGCGTCACGGAACCGGCTCTCATAGTCGAGGACATAGTGGGGGATGCCCAGCATCTCCGCCGCCAGACGGGCGTCGTGGATGTCCTGACCGGCGCAGCAGGCGCCCTTCTTCTTCAACGCCGCCCCGTGGTCGTAGAGCTGCAGCGTCACCCCCACCACGTCATAGCCCGCCTTGTGCAGCAGGGCCGCGACCACGGTGGAGTCCACTCCGCCCGACATGGCCGCAACCACGCGGGACCCAACGGGCAGGCCGACCGCCGCGCGCGCGGCCTCGACCGCCGCGTCCATGTCTGGGCGGGCGATGGTCGGAACCGGGCAGATGTCCTCGGCGAGGGTCATGGGCCGCCATGTAGTGCGAAAGCGGCGCGAATTCGAGGCCGGGACGTCAGACGATGTCTCAGGCGAGTGCGATGAGGGCGCAGATCCGGGCTTCGGTGTCGGAGAGGAACCAGCCCTTGTGGACGAAGACGTCGCCGCGCTGGAAGTCGGCCTGGACCCTCCGGGCCAGCCGAGGGAGGGATTCTTCCGGCTGGTCGCGGGGGAAGAGCGCCGCGCGCAGGGCCGGGGCGTCCGACGGGTGAAGGGCCAGCCAGGCCCGGCCGATTCCGGCCGCGCCCACCGCGTCGATGGAGGCGATCTCCGGGGTGCGGGCGTGAACCACGCCGGCGACGGAGACGGCGGCGAGGCCGGCGAGGGCCTGGAGCAGGCCGCGTTTGCTGAGGGTGGTCATCTTGCGATCTCCAGACGGGCCTTGAGATGGTCGGCCAGGCGGATGGCCAGGGCCATAAGGGTCAGGGTCGGATTGACGAGTCCGGAGGTCGGGAAGACCGAACTTCCGGCAATGTAGAGGTTGGGCGCGCCGTGAACGCGGCAGTCGGCGTCGACGACGCCCTGGTCCGGCGCGACCGACATGCGGGTGGTTCCCATATGGTGCCGGGAGGGTCCCATGGAGGCGATGATCTGACCGCTTTCGACGGGCCAGCACATCCGGCCCAGGCCCTGGGCGCCGAAGGCGGTGGCGAACCCGCGGGCGGAGGCGGCGAGGCTGTCCCAGTCCGCCTGGGTATAGCGCCACTCGAGGTGGGCGCGGGGCTGGCCGAGGACGTCGGTCTGGTCCGACAGGGTGATGCGGCTATCGGGATTGGGCTCCTCTTCCGACATCAGGAAGTAGTCCAGACGGCGCGCGGGCGATCCGTCAACCGCGGCGGCGAGCTGTTCGACGGCGGCTCGGGACGAGCCCGCCTCGGCGCCGGGCTTGGCGCGGGTCGAGAGGGTGAGGGTGCAGTTGCCGATGTTGAGGCGCTGCTGGACCTCGGGAGCCAGGACGAAGACGGCGTGGGGCCGGTTCCGGGCCTGACTGTCATAGAGGGACAGGTCGGCGCCGGTGGTGAAGGCGATCTCGGCCTCGCCGCGCGGGTCGTTGTCGCCGGTGGTGATGACGACGTGGCCCTGGAAACAGCGGCCAACCCAGCCTGCGACGTTGCCGACACCCTCCGGCCGGTCGCGGTTCGAGGCCAGCATGAGACGGGCGTTCTCGACGCCGCCGGTGGCGAGGACATACGCCCCGGCGCGAGCCGCGTGGCGGGTTCCGGTCAGGCAGCGGACCTCGAGCCGGTCGACGGCTCCGTCGGCGGTCAGGCGGATGTCGGTGACATTGGCGTGTGTGTGGACGTGGACGTTGGGAGCCTGGCCGGGCGCGTCGCGGAAGGCGGCGAAGGTGACCGGGTCGACCCTGCCGGACACCGGGCTGTAGGCGCGGGGCGACGGGCGCAGGGCGCCGTCGGGGCTGCCGACGGAGGGCAGGATCGGGCCATCGGGCGGACCTGCGTCGGCGGGGAAGCGGGGCAGTTTCAGCCGGTCGCAGGCGCGGTCATAGAAGGGTTTGAGCTCGGTCCGGCCGAAGGGCCAGCCGCTGAGCGCGACCGAGGGACGGCGAGCGAAGTCGACGGCGTCCAGCGGGCCGCATTTGCCGCCCCAGACGTGGCCCGACCCTCCCAGCGCCCGGACGCGCGACTGGGCGAGATAGTCGTTGATGGGCAGGTCGGGCTCGCCGGGTCCCGACATGACGCCGGTCCCGGCATACAGGGCCTGAAGCTCGAGGTCGGGTTCGGGCCCGCCGCTCTCCAGCACGACGATACGGGCGCGGCTTCCGGCGAACTCGTGGGCGATGGCAAGGCCGGCCATACCACCGCCTATGATGATGATGTCGCCCTCAATCAGGCTGGCGTCAGGCAAGGTTCGGGCGTCGGTGACAGGCATGGGCCTTCTCCGTGAGTGAAATTGCGGGAGTGTTCGGGAGTTAGGGGCGGGCGCCGTGGGCGATCAGATAGTCGACAACCTCGGCCCGGCCAGCGCGGCGCGCCATGCCGAGCGGACTTCGTCGCTCGTCCGGGCCAGCGAGGCGCGGAGCCATGACGGCCAGATTGACGTCGGCCCCGGCCTCGACCAGTCGTCGGACAGCCTCGAGCTGGCCCTGACGAGCGGCGGTGATCAGGGCGGTTTCGTCGCCCGGCACGATGCGGTTCACCCCGGCTCCCGCCGAGAGCAGGCGGTCGATGACCTCGACATGACCCCCCGAGGCCGCAACGATCAGCGGGCTGCCGTCGCCGCTCACAGGCAGGTCAGCGTTCGCGCGGTTCGCCAGCAGCAGGTCGACCATGGCGACGTCGCCGTTGTCGGCCGCAACGATCAGCGCCGAGCCGTCGCCGGGAACGGTCCGGTTCGGATCGGCGCCCTGCTGGAGCATCAGTCGGACGAGGGCCAACTGGCCATCGCGAGCGGCGATGATGAGCGGCGAGCCTTCGCCGAAGACATTGGCGTCGGCGTCGGCCCCGGCACGGATCATGGCGGCGGCTTCGCTGTTGCGACCGTCGCGGATCGCGTCGAGCAGGGCGCCGGTCGATCGGGGAGCGGGCCGGTCGGTCTCGACCAGCCGCGCCGGCTGGGCGGCCCAGGCGGTCGCCGCGCCTCCGGCGACGAGGGTCATGGTCAGCACTGCGCCGAAGACCCGGCGACGTTGACCCAGAGGTTGGCTGAGGCGCGCGATCCTCTGGCGCAGGGCGGGACCCTCGCCCGGCCACTGGCAGGCGAGCGGGGCGGGCAGAGGCGAGAGCTGCGCCTTCAGCATGGTCTCGGCATAGAGGCGGCGGGCGCGGGGCAGGCGCGAGACCACCGTTTCGTCGCAGGCCAGTTCCTGGTCCATCCGGATCAGACGCGCGGCCACGGGAACCAGCGGGTGGAACCAGAAGACGGCCTGACCCAGTGCGACCAACAGATTGATCTGGGCGTCGCCGCCGGTCAGGTGCGCCCGCTCATGGGCGACGACGACGGCCTGTTCCTCGGGCGTAAACCGGCGGTCGAAATCGCCGGGCAGGACGATGCGAGGCCTGAGCGCGCCAACGAGGGCCGGGCCCACGCCGGAGCGGTCGGCGTAATAGACGGGACCTTCGGCGCGAATTTCCGGGCGCAGGGCGCCCAGGCCGGCGACGAAGCGACGCTGCCGCCGCGCCGCCAGAACGCCGCCAGCCAGGGCGCCGGCGCCCCAGAGCAATAGCAGCAGGCCGGCGAAATCCTTGGGATTGGGCATGGCGGCCGGTCGACGGGGCTTCAGATCCGCGAACGTCAGGCTGTCGGTCGGCGGTACGGCCGCGACCGGGGCCGTCATGACGGGTGCGAGCGCGGCGGGGGCGGGCGCCATGACCCGGCCGGGCAGGGCGACAGCGAGCATCGCCGCCGGCAACAGCAGCCACAGGGAATAGGCCGCGCGAGCTCCGAACACGGCGCGAACCGGCCGACGCAGGATCAGAACGGCGATCAGGGCGACGGTAAGCGCCGCCGTCTGCTCCAGACCCGTCAGGAGAAGATCACCGGCCATCGTCAATCTCCTCGATCAGGCGTTTCAGCTCGGCGATATCGTCGGGCGAGAGGGTCTCCCGGGCCGAGAAATGCGCCACCAGCGGCGCCAGCCGTCCCTCGAACAGGCGGTCGACCAGACCGCGGCTCTCGGCATGCACATAGTCGCCCCGCGCCGTCAGTGGTCGGTACAGATAGCGGCGACCGTCGCGGTCCGCCGCGATCGCCCCCTTGGTCAGCAGACGATTGAGCAGACTTTTCACGGTCGCCTCGGTCCAGTCCTGGTCGGCGGCGACCTCGGCGGTGATCTGATCCGCCGTCAGGGGACTGGCGCGCCAAAGCGCCTCCATCACCAGACTTTCCGCCGCACTGATCCGCATACCGTTCACATCCGTAATCGTTGCCTGTTGATTACGCCTGTGATCGAAGGTGTCAACGGCGTGATCGGCCCGCCAGGTTAAATCGCCGCAATCATTCCGCCGGAAACGACAAAGGCCGCCCCCGTCGCCGGGAGCGGCCGTAATCTCGTCGGAGCGGTCGCCTTACGGGCGGCCGTAGTGCTGGATGCGCGTCGTGCGCAGGCCCTGCATGCCCCATTTGTCGATCGCCTTCTGCCAGGCGAGAAACTCCTCGGCCGTGAGACGATAGCGCGCGAGCGCGTCTTCCAGGCTGATCAGCCCGCCGCGAACAGCGGCCACGACCTCCGCCTTGCGGCGGATCACCCAGCGGTCCGTATTGGCCGGGGGCAGGTCATGAAGCGTCAGGGGAGTCCCCGTCGGCCCGACCACGTATTGTTCGCCTCGATTGTTAAGGCGTCGCTCTTGCAACATGGGCTTATGCCTCATTGACCACCACCACTAGGAACGTGACCATAGCGGTCGGCGGCTAAGGGCCGTTTAAGCGTCGTGGTGAAGGAAAGGCTAAAATGCCATCCGCCCACGGTCTCAATATTCAACAAAGGATTCATTGAGGTTTACGCCCTGTTACTCAAGTATCAGCGTTTGATGCTGATAAGTTCGGCGAGCATTTCGTCGGCGGTGGTGATGATCTTGGATGAGGCGGAATAGGCGCGCTGGGTGGTGATCAGGCCGGTGAACTCCGCCGACAGATCGACCGTCGAGGCCTCCAGCTGCGAAGCGCCGATCAGGCCCGCCCCGCCGGTGCCCGCCGCCTTGAGGTTATAGGTGCCGGAGCCCTGGCTGACGCGATAGGCGTTGCCGGAGGTCTGGGTCAGGCTGTCCGGGCTGGGGAAGGTGGCCAGGGCGATCTGGGCGATCTGGCGGGTGACGCCGTTGTCGAAAATGGCGGTGACGAAACCGCTTTCGTCGATCTTGACCTCGGACAGGTTGCCGAAGGCGGTGCCGTTGGTCAGCACGGCCTGCACCACCGAGCCGCTGTCGTACTGGGTCAGGCCGCCTGTCGCCGCCGTCAGGTCGAAGGCGAGGGACTGGTCGTCGATGCCCAGGGAAGGAGCCCAGTTGAAGGCGCCGGCCCCGGGCGCGCCGGCGTCGGACGCCCCGAACGTCAGCGACGCGGTCGATGGATCGGGGAACAGGGCCGAGGCGCCGAGCGCCTCCATGGCGGCGACGTCCAGGCGGCCGTCCTGGGTGAACGCCACCAGGCCGGTCCGGAGCTGTCCATTGGTCAGGCCTGCGCCCGTAACGACGTCCGAGGCCGGGATGGCGCGGATCTCGGCGTACCACTGGTTGGGAACGGTGCTCTTCAGGAACGAGATGGCCACGGTCCGCTGGCCGCCCTTGGAGTCCGAGACAGGGATGGTCAGTTCGAAGTCCGGCTTCACTCCGTCGCCCGTCTCGGCGTTCCACATGGCCATGGAGTTGGTGGCGGGGTCATAGGCGTTGACGCCGGGAGGGACCGCCGCGGCGTCCGTCGCCTCGGCCGAAACCAGCTGGCTGGAGCGGATATTGGCGTTCAGCTGAATGCGGGTGGTGGGCTCCGCCGTGCCGCCGACCGAACCGACGTTGATGGTTCGCAGGCGGTTCAGGTCAGACGGATCCGTGGCGATATCGCCCTCGGCGTCGACCGGCCAGCCCTGGAGATAGAGGCCCGCCGTATTCTTGAGATAGCCGAGGTTGTCGACGGTGAAGGCGCCGGCGCGCGTGAACAGACGGCTGTCGGTGACCTGCAGGTTCTCGGGCCGTTCGGTGACGACGAAGAAGCCCTGGCCGGCGATGCCGAGGTCGGTGTTCGAGGTGGTGCGCTGCAGCTGGCCGTTCTGGCTGGTGAAGTGGCGCGCCGTGGACAGGACGCCGCCGGCGGAATAGCCCGCGCCCTGCGACTGGCTGTTGATCACCGTCGAGAACTCGCCCGCGGTGCGCTTGTAGCCGACGGTGTTCACGTTCGCGATGTTCTGCGAGATCGCCGCGAGGGCGGCGGAGTTTGCGGTAAGGCCGGACACGCCGGCCAGAAGGGCGCTGTTGATACTCATGGCGCTAAGCTCCTTACGAGAACAGTTTCAATGGGTTGAAAGAGGCGGCGAGTGAGGCCAGCAGGCTCTCCGCGCCGTCATCGTTTGCAGGCGGCGGCGTCGCGGCGGTCCGGGACTCTTCCAGCGCGATCACGGTGGAGAGCGGCAGGATCGAGTTGCCGACGGTCAGATAGGGCTCGCCATTGTACATCTCGACGCCGGTGATCCGGCCCCGCGTCAGCACCTGGGCGTCGATCGCTCTACCGGCGGCGTCCTTGGCCACGACCCTCAGCGAATAGACCTGGCCGTTCTGTCCGTTGTTGCCGCTGGTCGCGTTTCCGTCCCAGGTAAAGTCGTGCATGCCCGTGGTCCTGTCAGGCGCGTTGCCCGACCAGACCACCTTGCCCGAGCCGTCCAGCACCTGGAGCGTCGCCGAGGCAGCGTTGGACGCCAGCTCATAGCTCCAGGTCGCCTCGCCGCCGGTGAATTTCGTGGCCGACCATGCCGCGGTGGCTTCCTTGCCGATATAGGTGGCCGCGCTGGCCAGGCCGCCGCCGCCCTGGGCCGCGAGAAGCCCCTTCAGCAGATCGTTGGTCAGCAGCTGCTGCTCGACGCCGGCCATCTGGGTCAGCTGGGCGGTGAACTGGTTGGAATCGACCGGCGACAGCGGATCCTGGTTCTTCAGCTGGGAGGTCAGCAGGGTCAGGAAGGTCTCGAAATTCGAGGCCAGCATGGTCGTGCCGGCGCCGATCCGGTTGGTCGCATTATTGGTCGTGCTGGTGATGGAGTCGACCATCGGATTAGACCTTCATGTCCACGCCCGAGGGCGAAAGGGAGAGCGCCAGCCAGCGTGGCGGCTGGGCGACATCGATTTCGGTGTTGAGACGCGTCGCCGCGGCGAAAGCCCGGGATGACCCCTTGCGGGCGTCCTGTCCGCGGTCGAAGGCGCTGGAGCCGCTGTCCCGCTCGGCGAACTCGAACGCATCCTTGGCCAGATGGAAGCCGGCGTCCTCGAGCTGGCGGCGCAGTTCGTCGGCGCGGCCTCTCAGATCGGTGGCGGCGGCCGGATTGTCGAAGGCGAGACGGGCTTGCAGCCGACCCTCGGAGTCGATGTCCAGCTTGACGTCCACGCGGCCGAGTTCGTCCGGGGTCAGGGCCATTTCGAACCGGGTCGAACGACCTTCCAGCCGGCGCAGGATCTGGGCGGCGATCTGGGCGGTGGCCTCGATCGTGGCGCGCGACAGCTGGGACACGCCGGTTTCGCGCGCGCCGGTCGGGGCCTGGGTCTGTGTGGTCCCGCTTTCGACGGGCAAGGGCCGTTCGGGCGTTTCGCCGTCGGCCGCGCCGCCACCGGCTCTCTCGCGGGCCGCGAGGCTGGCGGCGAAGTCCGTCGGACCGGCCGTCTGATTGACGGGGACCGACGGGGCGGCGCTCACGATCGCGGGGGCTGGCCGAGCCGGATCGGTCGCTCGTGCGGCCTCGCCGGTCTTCGCGACAGGCGCGTCCAGCGGCCGGGAGGTGCGCTCGGCCAGCGGGCGGAGCGCGGCGGGCGGAACAGCCGGGAGTGGGGACGAAGGCGCCGCTGTAGCGCCCGTCCGGGCGCGGGCCTCAAGGGCCTCCGTCGCGGCGGCGGTCCCGGCCAGGGTCAACTCGGTCTCCGAAGTCTCTCCCGTGGCGGGGCGGACGTCGGGCAGGGGAGGCAGAACCTCTGGCCTGGGCGGCTTGGTCGTCGGCCCCTTGTCCGTGAGCAGGGGCGTACTGGTCTGTTCGCGAGGCAGAACCTCGGGCTCAATGGTCGTGGATGTCTGGTCCTTGTCCACAGGCAGGGGGGTGGTGGTCTGCTCCCCATCCAGATCGTCGGCGGCGTTCGCCGCCGGAAGGACAAGCGGTGTCGGGGGCGCCGTGGGCGCGGCCAGGAAGCCCTCAACGGCCGGAGCGTCGACCTCGGCCTCGCCCTGCGTTTCGTCCGGCATCGATGTTTCGGCCGGGCTCTTCCCTTCCAGGCCCGGCGCGGCCTCGCCGGACAAGGCCGCCAGCAGAGCCCGGAATCCGGACGCGGCCTCGTCCGACGGCCCTTGCGGGACGCTGGGGACGGCTGGCGCGATGACGGACAGCAGGGTGAGGGCGGACATGATTCCCGGAAGGCGGGTCGCCGAAGCGAGGGGGACGAGGGCGCCTGCTGCGCCGGACATTCGGAACCCTTGGCGCAAGTCGCGGGCCAACCGGGCGTCGGCACACAAGATACGGAACAATAGCGGAAAATTGCCGTGCCGACGTTGCGCGCCGTCGGCACGGCTCAGTCGAAACTTGCCGCGTGGAGACGATTCTTGCCCGGCGCCCGTCGTTGGGTGACGTGTACGGCGCCCGAGTGGCCCGACCTTTGCGCTCCTTGCCTCCCATGACCCATGCGCGAAACGTAACAGCGCGTAATTTCAGTAACTTGGCTGGCTCGCTTACGCGGGAAGCCGGGCAAAAAGCGCGCAACGGCTGGCAGGGCTTGCCGGGCGCCGCCTTGTTGGAGGCCTGCGGATGTCCCTGAGCGCCATCATGAACACGGCGAGTTCCGGGCTCGCGGCCGCCCAGACCCAGTTGCGCGTCGTCTCGGACAACGTGTCCAACGTCAACACGCCGGGCTACGTCCGCAAGATCGCCGAGCAGCAGACCCTGACCAGTCAGGGCATGGGGTCCGGGGTGGAGGTGGCGCGCATCCGCCTGGCGACAGACCGGTTCCTGCAGGCCGCCAGCCTGAACGCGGGGGCTGAGTCCGCGCGCATGGGCGTGCGCCATGAACTGTATAACCGCATCCAGTCGCTGTTCGGCGACCCGGGCGGAGACACCGGCTTCTTCTCACAGGTCGACAGGGTCTTTTCGGCCTTCGCCGCCAGCGCCGAGGATCCCACCTCTTCGCCTCGCCGCCAGGACGCCATGTTCAGGACCCAGGCCCTGTTCGACGAGGCCGGCCGTATCGCCAACCAGCTCCAGGCCGTTCGTGAGGATGCGGACAGCCGCATCAAGAGCGCGGTCGAACGGACCAATGCCCTGCTTCAGCAGATCGAGGGGCTGAATCTCGAGATCGCCCGCGCCACGGCCATCGACGGCGACGCCTCCGGGGCGGAGACGGCGCAGGCAGCCCTCATCGGTCAGTTGGCCGAACTGGTGGATATCCGCGTTTCGGTCCGGCCCGTCGGCGGCGTGTCGATCCGCACGGGAACGGGGACCTTGTTGGCCGGGCAGGGCGCCGCGACGCTGTCATACAATCCCGCGGGGACGATCAACGGCGAAACCGCGTTCAACGAGATCTGGATCACCGAGCCCGGCGGACCGAAGAAATCCCTCCTGGACAACATCACCTCGGGCGAAATCAAGGGCCTCGTCGAGTTGCGTGATGTCGAGGCCCCCGCCGCGGCGGAACGGCTCGCCGAACTGGTCGCCCATGTCGCCGACGAACTGAACCGGGCGCACAACGCCAACTCCGCTGTGCCGGCGCCGACCAGCCTGACCGGCCGCAACGTCGGACAATCTCTCGAGAGCGCGATCGCCGGCTTCTCGGGACAGACCACCGTCGCGGTGACCAATGCGGCCGGCGTGATCCAGGCCCGGGCCGACATCGTCTTCTCGGGCGCCACCATGACGGTCAACGGAGCGGCCGCGACGCCGGCGACCTTCCTGACCGTCCTGAACGCCCAGCTGGGCGGCGCGGCGACAGCCAGCTTCGTCGACGGCAAGTTGAGCATCGCGGCGACCGGCGCCAACGGCGTGGCCATCGCCGATGACGCCGCCAGCCCGTCCGACAAGGCAGGCCGGGGCTTCTCGCACTATTTCGGCCTCAACGACCTGGTTTCGACGGACCGGCCAGCCCTCTACGACAACGGCCTGACGGCGAGTTCCCCGCACGGCTTCACCGCCGGCGAAACCCTTACATTCCGCTTCACCGGCGAAACCGGCTCGCGGCTGCGCGACCTGCCGGTCGCCGTGCCGGCCGGCGGCACGGTGGGGGACCTCGTCGCCGCCCTGAACGATCCCGCGACGGGGATTGGCCGCTTCGGGACATTTTCGCTGGCCTCGGACGGTTCACTGTCCTTCACCGGCTACGGCAATCCCCCGCCGACGATGTCGGTCCTGGAGGACCGCACCACCCAGATCCCGTCCGGCGTCTCGGTGACCGAACTGTTCGGCATCGGCGGCGGCGTGCGCGCCTCGCGGGCGGATGGCTTCACCTTGCGCGCCGATATCCGGCAAAGCCCCTCGCGCCTGGCGCTCGCCCAGCTGAACCTGTCGGCCGCGCCCGGATCACAGGCGCTCAGCACCGGCGACGGACGCGGAGCCCTGGCTCTGGCCGATGCGGGCGAGCGCACCGCGCGCTTCCAGGCGGCCGGCGGCTCGTCGGGGGGGCTCACCTCGGTCTCGCGTTACGCCGCTGAACTGGCGGGCGAGATCGGCGGCAAGGCGGCGGCGGCCGAGAACCGGATGGAGACGGCGAAGGCCCTCTATAGCGAAGCGTCCTCGCGCCAGACGGCGCACGAAGGCGTCAATCTGGACGAGGAACTGGTGCTGATGACGACCTATCAGCAAGCCTTCAACGCCTCGGCCCGCCTCATTCAGGCAGCCAAGGACATGTACGACACGCTGATGGGGATGGTCTGATGACCCGCGTCGCCACCTTCGGAAACTATCAATCGGCCTTGCTGGACCTGATGAGTGCCCAGACCAGGGCGGCGGACGCCCAGGAACGGATCTCGACCCAGAAGAACGCCACGAACCTGACCGGGTTCGGTCGCCAGTCCGAGACGCTGACGGCGATGAAGGGCTCCCAGAGCCGGATTCAGGGGTTTATCGACACCGCCGCCGCCGTGACCGCCCGTCTGACAACCCAGGATCTGGCCATGAGTCAGATCAGGGACGCCATTTCCGGCGTTCGCGAGGCGGTGGGCAACTCACTTGCCACGGATTCCGGTGCGTTGCTGATGCTGGAACTCGACGGTCATTTCCAGTCCGCCCGGGGCGGACTGAACATGCGGCACCACGGCGGCTATCTGTTCGCCGGGGCCTCGACATCGACCACTCCGGTCGAGGCCGCCAACCTGACCGAGTTGCTGGCGGCCCCCAGCGTGGCCTCGCTGTTCAACAACGACACGCTCAAGGCCGCCAGCCGGGTCGCCGAGGGCACGACGCTCGAGACCGGATTCCTCGCCGACGAACTGGGGACCGATATCCTGTCCATCCTGCGCGACATCCAGGAGTTTCATACCACGCCGGGCTCGGGCCCTCTGGGCGGGCGCCTGACCGAACCGCAGAAAACCTTCCTTTCGGCGCAGTTGGTCCGGCTTGAACAGGCCGAGACGGCGGTGGTCGACAAGATGGCCAGGACCGGCTCCCTGGCCAAACAGGTCGACAATATCACCAGGGGCCATGAGGCGCAGAAGATCGCGCTGGACGAGCTGCTGGCGGACCGCACCGATGCCGACATGGCCGTCGCGATCACCGACCTTCAGCTCTCGCAAGTCGCGATCGAGGCCTCGGCCCAGGTGATCAACCAGCTCCGGCAGGTGTCGCTGCTCAACTATCTGCGTTGATGCGGAGAAGGGCCGCTCGTCCGGCCTCGGCACGCAATCCCTGAAAGCGTGGCTGAACGATTACGCCCGCGCCGCGTTGTGAAGTCTGCCCCAGCTTTGCCGTTTGGCCGGCGTAGGCAAATCGGACAGGGCGATCTAGGTAGGGGCATGGCCGCAGCGGATTTCCAGATCGAGGACGGCGGACCGGGGCTCACGCTTCGGTTGACCGGCGACTGGACCGCGACCGAATTGGGCCGGATATCGACCCGGCTGGACGATGAACTGCACGAGCGGTGCGTCGACGCGGTCGATCTGACGGATATGGGCCGGTTCGACACGGCGGGCGCCCTGGCGATCGTTCAGGCCGCCAACTGCGTTCTGCCCCAGTCGGCCTGGACCCAGCGCCCGGAGGCCGGGCGCATCTACGCCATGGTGGAAAAGCTGGAGCGCGAAAGCGCTGTCCCTTTGCGCCGGGCGTCAGGCTGGGTGCGGGCCTTCGCCAAGGTCGGTCGCGGCGTCGGCGACATCGCGGCGGAAGCGACCCTCTCCATGGCCTTCCTCGGTCGGTTGATCGTGGCGGTCGGCGCGGCTCTGCGCCATCCCCACGCGATTCGGTGGCCGGCCTGGGTCAGCCAGGCTGAACGGTCCGGGCTCGACGCCATTCCGATCATCGCCCTCACCAATTTCTTCATCGGCGCGGTCATCGCCTACCTCGGGGCCAATCTGCTGACCCAGTTCGGGGCCGGCGTCTTCACCGTCCAACTGGTCGCCGTGGCGGTTCTGCGCGAATTCGCCGTGGTCATCACCTCCGTCCTGCTCGCGGGCCGCTCGTCATCGTCCTTCGCGGCCGAGATCGGCTCTATGAGGATGAACCAGGAGGTCGATGCCATGCAGGTGATGGGAGTGAATCCCTTCCAGGCCCTGGTGATCCCCCGCCTCGCCGCCATGCTGGTCATGCTGCCTCTGCTGACCTTCATCGGCATGGTCACGGGCATGTTCGGCGGCATGCTCGTGACCTGGAGCGAACTGGGCTACGGCCCCTCGTTCTTCATCCAGAGGGTCAGCGAGGACCCGAACATGGGCACCCATCTGCTGGTGGGCATGATCAAGGCGCCGGTATTTGCGGTCGTGGTGGCCGCTATCGGTTGCCGCCAGGGCATGGCCGTGGCCGGGGATGTCGAGAGTCTCGGGAGACGGGTTACGGCCGCCGTGGTGCAGGCCATCTTCGCCATCATCTTCCTCGACGCGGTCTTCGCCATGATCTTCCTGGAGTTGAACTGGTGACCGCCGCTCCGGGAAAATCCCCCGAGCTGCTGATCGAGGTGCGAGGTCTGCTGAGCCAGTTCGGCGAGCGCGTGATCCACGAGAACCTCGATCTTGAACTGCAACGCGGCGAAGTCCTCGGTGTGGTCGGTGGTTCGGGGTCGGGAAAGACCGTGCTGCTGAACTCGATTATCGGTCTCAAGGAGCCGGAGGGCGGATCGGTCAGCGTCCTGGGCTATGACCGTGCGACCATGACCGCGGCGCAGGAGGCCGACATAGAGCGGCGCACGGGTATTCTGTTCCAGCAGGGCGCCCTGTTCTCCGCTCTCACCGTCATTGAAAACGTCGCTTCGCCCTTGGTCGAGCACACCCGGTTGCCCAAGGACGTCATTCGCGAGCTCGCCGAAATGAAGATCGCCATGGTCGGTCTGAAGCCGGAGTCGCATCATCTGAAGCCGGCCGAGCTGTCCGGCGGAATGCGCAAGCGCGTCGGCCTGGCCCGCGCCCTGGCCCTGGACCCGGAGCTGCTGTTCCTCGACGAGCCCACGGCGGGGCTGGACCCGATCGGCGCCGGGGCGTTTGACGAACTCATCAGGCGGTTGGCCGACGATCTGGGGCTGACCGTCTTCATGATCACGCACGACCTCGACAGTCTGTATGCCATCACCGACAAGGTCGCGGTGGTCGCTGACAAGCGGATCGTCGCCAAGGCCACGGTTCAGGAACTCGAGCGTTCCGATCATCCGTGGATACGAGAATATTTCCTTGGTCCGCGCGGTCGCGCTGCGGACAAGGCGGCTTAAGGAGAGCCGAGAATGGAAAGAGACGCCCACTACGCCGCCGTCGGCATCGCCACCATCGCCCTTCTGGCGGCGCTGGCGGTATTCTCCATCTGGTTGGCCCGCCTGCAGTTCAACAACGACTACGATGTCTATGACATCGTTTTCTACGGACCCGTGCGCGGCCTGTCGGAAGGCGGGGAGGTCCACTTCAACGGCATCCGCGTCGGCGAGGTCACGGATCTGAACCTCGACCCCGAAAAGGGCGACCAGGTCATCGCGCGCATCCGGGTCGATGCGACCACCCCGGTCCGCGTCACCTCGCGGGCCCAGCTGGAGCCGCAGGGGATCACCGGTCTGAACTATATCCAGATCACCGCCGGCAATCCGCAGAGCGCGATCCTCAAGACCCAATACCCCGCCAATGTCGTGCCGGTGATCCAGAGCCAGCCGTCGCCGATCGCGGAACTGCTCAGCGGCTCGGGCACGGTGCTGGCCCAGACGGTGGATGCCCTGAACCGGATCAACCGGGTGCTGTCGGATGACAATATCCGTTCATTCTCCACCAGCCTGAAGAATGTCGAGAGTCTGTCCACCGAACTGGAGGCCCGCAAGGGCATGCTGGAACAGCTGGAACAGGCCCTGACCAAGGCCAATTCCGCCGTGGCGGAGTTCGAGGCCCTCGCGGTCAGTTCGCGTGCGATCGTCGAGGGCGACGGGCGCGCGGCCGTGGCCAACATCAACGCCGCGGCGCAGGAAGCGCGCGCGGCGGTGGCCTCGATCAATCGCTCGGCGACCAATGTCGAGGGTCCGCTGAACGAGTTCGCCACGACCGGCCTGCCCCAGCTGCAGCAGTCGATCCAGGGGCTCGAGGACGCGACCCGATCGCTGGAGGGACTGATCGACGAGGTCCGGTCCAGCCCCCGCGACTTCATCGGCCGTCCGCCGACCAAGGAAATGGAGGTCCAGCCGTGAACCGTTTTTCGCTGATCCGGCCGATCGCGGCGACCCTGGCGCTCATGGCGCTTTCGGCTTGCGCCCTGTTGTCGACGCCCGATCCGGTGCAGACCTATCGCTTCGGCGGGGCGCCGGCGTCATCGGCCCCGATCGTGGCCAACCCGGTTCAGGTCACCCTGCGCCGGGTCGAATTCCCCGAGGCCGTCGAGGGCGACAAGCTGCTGGGCGTCACGGGGACGGAAACGGCCTATATCGCCGGCGCCCGTTGGGTCTCGCCGGCGGCCGACCTCTATATGGAGAGCATCGAGAACGCCTTCGCCGCCCAGGCGACGCGGGTGCGTCTGATCGGTCCGCGCGAGCTGACTCGGGGCCAGCGGTCGCTTGATATCGATATCCGCTCGTTCGAGGCCCGCTATGACGCTCCGGGTCTCGCGCCGACGATCGTCGTAACGGCTCGCGCCCGTCTCTTGGCGTTGCCGGAGCGCACGGTGGCGGCCGAGCGGGTGTTCACGGTGGAGCAGCCGGCGACGGCAAACCGGGTGTCTTCCATAGTGGAAGCCTTCGATCTGGCCACGCGGGATATGAACACCCAGATCGTCGCCTGGACCGACGCCAGCGCGGGCTGAGCTAGAGCGGCCGTCGCAGCTCGGCCATCCGGCTCTCGACCTCGGCGCGGCGGCCGCGTGATGCGGTCAGTTCGGCGACAGCCCGGTCGATGCGGGCCTTGAGGTCGTCGCGGACGCGGGCCATGCGGTCGCGATCGGGGCGGACGGATTTCGGCCGTTTGCCGGACAGGCCCAACGCCTCCTTCCAGTCATCGCGCCACGAGGCGACGCCGTCGGCGCAGGCCTTCAGCGCCTCGGCGGCGCGGGCGTCGGCGTTCTGGGCGCTGCGGATCAGCGGAAGGGACTGCAGGGCGGCGGCGCGGCAGGCGTCCAGCGTGGCCCGGCGGGCCTCCAGCGGGTGCGGGGCGGCGCCTTCGGTCTCCGTATGGCCCGCGAGGCGGGCGGACGCGGCGGCGAGGTGGGCGTCAAGGTCGGCGAGCGCATCCCTGATTTCGGTCCAGGCGGCGTCGAGAGCGCCAGAGCGCTGTCCGACGCCCTCGACGCGGCCCGAGAGTTCTTTCGCGGTCTCGGTCAGACCGGCGGCGGCGCGGCTCCAGGTCTCGCGGAAACGCTTCAGCCGCGCGCCGCGCCCGTCGAACAGGCCGGCCAGGCCCCGGCGGGGCTCCAGCGCGCCGGGATCCAGACCCTCCAGCACGGAACGCGCGTGGGTCAGCTGGGCGGAGGCCTCGGTCAGATCTCCGGTCCGGGCGGCGGCCAGGGCGCGTTCGATACGTTCCACGGCGGCGGACCGGGCGGGCTCCGCGAAGACATCGACCCGTGAATCGTCCCAGGCCGCGTCGATTTCGGCGACGCGCGCGGCGTCAGGCCCAGGCCAGTTGCCCTGCCAGCGATAGGCGCCGTCAGCCATCACTCTTACTCCACCCCTCCGGTTCTGCGACCGGTGGGCGCAGTATGACTACGACTTGAGCCCGGCGGCAACGGTGCAGGTTGTCCCTGTCGCCCGCGTTTGCCCGTGGCTCCACCCGATGGTACGCGCTTGGCCGGTCTGTTGCGGGGGACAATGTCGAAGGTTCAGTTGCATCGTCGGATGGTCCTCGCCGGCCTGGGCTATGCGGGGCTCGCGGGTTGCGCCACGGCGCCCGCCCTCGTTTCTACCCCCGCGCGGCCCGTCTTCCAGCCCCGGGTCTTCGCGCCGCTGCTGACCGATCCGGGTCGGCTCAGCCGTATCACGGTCTGCACCCGGCCGTTCCGCGCCCAGGGCCCGCGCATCGAGGCCGAGACGGTCGGCGACAAGCGGGTGGTCCACAACTACGGCCACGGCGGCTCGGGCTGGTCCCTGGCCTGGGGATCGGCTTCGGCGGCCCGCGACCTGGCCCTTGAGGGCGGTCAGCGACAGGTCGCCGTCATCGGCTGCGGCGCCCTGGGCCTCACCGCGGCGCTGCAGATCCTGAGGGCGGGAGCACAGGTCGTCATCTATGCCGCCGAACGCACGCCCTATACCCGCTCGGCCCGGGCGACCGGCGTCTGGTCGCCGGATTCGCGGATCGCGGCCGAGGACGCCGTATCAACGGACTTTCCGGCCCGCTGGGAGGCGATGGCCCGACGCTCGTGGGTGGATCACCATGCCTTTGTCGGGGTGGACGGCGATCCCGTGACGTTCGTCGACCAGTACAATCTGCGCGACGATCCCGAAGGGGCATCCGTGGGGCCGGCGCCGACAGCCGGGCGTGTCGCCTTCGCCAACTATGGCGACCGGCTACGCGGCCTGACGCCGCGATCGCGGGCGCTGACGCCGGAAGAGCATCCGTTCCCCGTCGCCTCCGCGAGGGTCTTCCCCCAGATGACCTTCAACGTGGCGGAGTATGCGCGGCAACTGACCGAGGCCTTCCTGATGGAGGGCGGGCGGATCGTGCAGCGGGTGTTCAACCATCCGTCGGAACTGGCGGGTCTGGCCGAGCCGGTGGTGGTCAACTGCACCGGCTATGGCGCGCGGGCCCTGTTCGGGGACGAGAGCGTCATACCGGTGCGGGGCCAGATCGCCTGGCTGACGCCGCAGCCCGAGGTGACCTATGCCCTCTACTATCGGGCGATCAGCATGATTCCGCGCGCCGACGGCATCGTCATCCAGGCCAACGGACGGAGCCAGATGGTCGGCTATGGCGTCGAGGACGAGACGCCGGACCGCGCCGAGGCCGAGGAGGCGCTGGCGGCGCTGGCGACCCTGTTCGCGAGCGCCTGACGCCGGTCAGCCGACGCCGGGCGCCACGGAATAGGTCGCTTCGGTCTTCGCCGCGACCTCGTCGAGGGTGACGCCCTCGGCCAGTTCGATCAGTTCCAGACCGGTCCCGTCCGGCTTGACGTCGAAGACGCACAGGTCGGTGATGATGCGGCTGACCACGCCCGTGCCGGTCAGGGGCAGGGTGCAGGCTTTCAGCACCTTGGACTGGCCGTGCTTGTTGGCGTGATCCATGACCACCACGACGCGCTTGACGCCGGCGACAAGGTCCATGGCCCCGCCCATGCCTTTCACAAGCTTGCCGGGGATCATCCAGTTGGCGATGTCGCCGTTCTCGGCCACCTCCATCGCGCCAAGGATGGACAGGTTGATATGGCCGCCGCGGATCATGGCGAAGCTGTCGGCCGAGCTGAAATAGCTGCTCTCGGCGATCTCGGTGATGGTCTGTTTGCCGGCGTTGATCAGGTCGGCGTCGACCTCGTCCTCATAGGGGAAGGGACCCATGCCCAGCATGCCGTTCTCGGACTGGAGGGTGACCTCCATGCCGTGCGGGATGTAGTTGGCGACCAGGGTCGGGATGCCGATGCCGAGGTTGACGTAGAAGCCGTCCTGCAACTCGCGGGCGGCGCGGGCGGCGAGTTGTTCGCGGGTGCGGGCCATTACGAAGCCTCCCTCTGGCGGACGGTGCGCTGTTCGATGCGCTTCTCGGACCGGGTCAGGACGATGCGGTCGACGTAGACGCCCGGGGTGTGGATGTGGTCGGGGTCGAAGGTTCCGGTCGGGACGATGTGCTCGACCTCGACGACGGTGACCTTGCCGGCCGTGGCCATCATCGGATTGAAGTTGCGCGCGGTCTTGCGGAACTGGAGGTTGCCGCGTCCGTCGGCCTTCCAGGCCTTGATGATCGACAGGTCGGCGACGAGGCCGGTTTCCATTATGTAGCGCTCGCCGTTGAATTCGCGCTCTTCCTTGCCTTCGGCCACCAGGGTGCCGACGCCGGTCTTGACGAAGAAGGCGGGGATGCCCGCGCCGCCGGCGCGGATGCGCTCCGCGAGGGTGCCCTGGGGGTTGAACTCGAGCTGGAGCTCGCCGGCCAGATACTGGCGCTCGAACTCCTTGTTCTCGCCGACGTAGGACGAGATCATCCTGGAGATCTGGCGGGTCTCCAGCAGCTGGCCGAGGCCGAAGCCGTCGACGCCGGCGTTGTTCGAGATGACGGTCAGGCCCTTGGCGCCGCTGTCCCGGAGGGCGGCGATCAGATGCTCGGGAATCCCGCACAGGCCGAAGCCGCCGGACATCACCGTCATGCCGTCGAAGGTCAGGCCCTCGAGGGCGGACGCCGCGTCGGGGAAGATTTTCCGCATCGCTTCCTCATATTTTCACCGCCTGATGAATATTGGCGGCGCTTGTCCGTCCCTAACGCGCGGGACGTTCAGGAGCAAGGCGGACCGGCCGGGAAAAAAGCGAGTCCAAAGAGTCCAAACAGTCCAAACGGACGAAATGCGCACCCGGCGATTTCGAGTGTACATAGTGCCCCTTCGGCCGCCGATACGCGGGACTGTAGCCGTCGGCTGCGTCAGAATCGGTCGTGGCCGACGGTCACCGGCCGTATGGGCGGAGCGCCCCGGTGGCGATACCGGGCGCCCTTGAGCATCATCCTCACCGCCTCCCAGTGAATGCCCAGCGTCACCTTCCACGTCAGCAGGGGGTGGGTGACGAAGGCGTGGAGCAGTTGGCGGTCGGTCAGGGGCCGGCGACGCCCGGCGAAGCTGGCGGTCAGGATCGGCGTATCGCCCCGGCGCACCGCGACGACGACGGACACGGCCTCGCCCGGTGGACGGACGGTGAAGTCATAGGTCAGGTCCCGGTCCATGAAGGGCGAGACGAAGAGCTGTTTTTCCACCGTCTGGCGGATCACCGCGGACCCGGCCCCCTCCACCGCCTTCGGCGGTCCCCCTTTCCCTTCCAGGGGAGGAGAAGGAACGGCGACCAGATAGCTGTGGCGCTCGTGGAAGGTGTTGGTGACCTCATAGAGCAGGGCGGCGAGGGCGCCGTCGGGCGTGTGGCAGAAGAAGATGCTGATCGGGTTGAAGCCGTAGCCGAGAATACGCGGCATGGTCAGCAGGCGGATGGGACCGCCGGCGATGTCGATTCCGGCCCTGGCCAGATGGCCCTCGACCTGGGCGCGCAGCGGGCGGCCGGAGCGGTCGCCGTGGTCGGAGGTCCTGAGCGTGATGGGGCCGAAGCGTCGGCGAAGCAGGTGGAGGCGGCGCTGGAGCCCGTCCAGTTCGTCGAGATCGGCCAGCACCATCCAGAGGCGGTAGCGGAGGCGATGGTCGAAGGTGCGCGACCGCTGATGGACGACCTCGCCGACGTAGAGTGCGCTTGTGATGTCCTCCCCCCCTCGCGGGGGAAGGTGGCAGGCGAAGCCTGACGGATGGGGGCTGTCAGCGGCGGGCTCATCCCTCGACAGTCGGGATGCGGACAGGGCCCCCATCCGGGCCGCTGCGCGGCCCACCTTCCCCCGCAAGGGGGGAAGGAGATCGTCGCTCGCGCTCACGCCACCTGCGCGAGCCGGGGCTCGGCCACGCCCATCTGAATCCGGCCGCTTTCGTTCTCGACCGACCACGGACGCCGGACGCCGCCCAGTTGTTCGGCGACGGCCAGTCCGGACTGCAGGCCGTCCTCATGGAAGCCCGAGCCGAACCAGGCGCCGGCGAACCAGACATTGCGGCGGCCCTGCAACGACCAGAGCTCGGACTGGGCGGCGACCGCGGCGGCGTCGAACACCGGATGCTCATAGTCCCATTCGCCGATCACCAGCGCCGGGTCAGGGGCGCGGGCGGGATTGAGGCTGACGAACAGGGGCGGACCGGGCAGGGACTGGAGCTCGTTCATCCAGTAGGTGACGCCGCCCTCGCCGGCGCGGTCGGAATAGCCGAGGTGGGTCCAGGCGGCCCAGGCCTTGCGCCGCTTCGGCATCAGCGATGTGTCCCGGTGCAGGATGACATGGTTGGGGCGATAGGCGATGGCGCCGAGCAGACGGCGGTCCTCGGCCGACGGCGCTTCCAGCAGCTTCAGGGCCTGATCGGAATGGGTCGCCAGAACCACGGCGTCGAACCGCTCCAGACGGCCGTCGTCGAACCGGAGGGCGGCGCCGTCCAGACCGCGAAGAACACCGACCACGCCGGCGTTGGTGACGACCCGGCCCCGGAAGGCCTCGGCCAGCCGCGTCACATAGGATCGACTGCCGCCGTCCACCGTGCGCCAGGTCGGTCTCAGGTCCACCTTGAGCAGGTTGTGGTTCATGTAGAACCGGACGAAGGAGGCGGCCGGATACTCGGCCATCTGTCCCATGGTGCAGGACCAGATGGCGGCGGCCTGGGGCAGCAGGTGAGCCTCACGGAATAGGGGGCCATAGCCGCTTCGCGCCAGATAGGCGTCCAACGTCTCGCCGGACCGCTCGAGCGCGGCGAGATCGCGCGGGGCCTGTTTCTGGAAGCGCAGCAGGTCGCCGATCATGCGCCAGAATTTCGGACTGGCGTAGTTCCGCTTCTGGGCGAACAGGGCGCCGAGACCCTGGCTGCAGTATTCGAAGGCGCCGTCGTCGATTGAAACGGCGAAGGACATCATGGCCGGCTTGGTCGGCACGTTCAGATGCGCGAACAGGGCGGTCAGATTGGGATAGTTGGTCTCGTTGTAGACGATGAAGCCGGTGTCGACGGCCACGGGCTCCTGCGGCGCCGGCGCGTCCACGGTGGAGGAATGTCCGCCCAGACGGTCGTCGGCCTCGAACAGGGTGACGTCATGGCCCTGCGAAAGCAGCCAGGCGCACGACAGGCCCGAAATGCCCGAACCGACCACGGCGATGCGCCGGCCGGCGGACGAGGCAGGTGTCTCGGCGACGAGATGAGGGGGCATGCCGACTCCAGATGATATTGGCGTCAGCTACGGTCGGGGCGGTGGAATGGATGCCCTTCATCCGAACCGTCCGTTCCGTCGTAGCTGTCAGCACTTCAGGCCTGTCAGGAGCGCCCATGTCTCTCGCGAACGTCGCCATTCGTCGGCTGCAGGATGCGCCGTTCCCGGATTTCATCGCCCGGCCGGCGATCGACAGCCTGGTCAGCGAGGCGCGGCGGCGTCTGGATCGCGAAGGGCCGCACGACGAGGCGGTGTTCGCCCGCGACATGGCCCGGCGCGCCATCGCCGAACACACGGCGGCGGCCAACGCCCAGCACTATGAGCTGCCGGCGGAGTTTTTCGAGATCTGCCTCGGCGCGCGTCTGAAATATTCGTGCTGCCTGTACCCGGCGATCGACACGACCCTGGACGAGGCGGAAGAGGCGGCCTTGTTGGAGACCTGCGCCCACGCCGGGCTCGCCGACGGGCAGCGCGTGCTGGAGCTGGGCTGCGGCTGGGGATCGCTGAGCCTGTGGATGGCAGAGCGGTATCCGGACTCGGCCATCACCGCCGTGTCCAACAGCCATGGCCAGCGGCGGCATATCGAGGCGCAGGCCAGGGCGCGGGGCCTGACCAATCTGACCGTGATCACCTGCGACATGAACGATTTCACGCCCAACGCGGGGGGCGGCGGCTTTGACCGGATCGTTTCGGTCGAGATGTTCGAGCACATGGCCAACTGGCGCGCCCTGCTGACGCGGGCCCATGGCTGGCTGAAGCCGGACGGGCGGATGTTCGTCCACATCTTCACCCATCGCGCCGCGCCCTACCGCTTCGACCACACGGACAGCGGCGACTTCATCGCCCAGCATTTCTTCACCGGCGGGGTGATGCCGAGCCGCGGGTTGATGCGGCAGTTCCCCGACCTGTTCCGGGTCGAGTGCGAATGGACCTGGAACGGCGTCAACTATCAGCGCACGGCCGACCATTGGCTGGCCAATATGGACGCCAACGGGGACCGCGTGATGGAGCTGATGCGCGAGACCTACGGCGCCGACGCGGCCCTGTGGCGGCGGCGCTGGCGGCGGTTCTATCTGGCCACGGCGGGGCTGTTCGGCAACGACGGCGGCAACACCTGGGCCGTCAGCCACTATCTGTTGAAACCGGCGTAAGGGACGAAAAAGATGATCAAATATGTCGTCGGCTATCTGGGCGCGGGCCTGACCTTCGCGGCCATAGACGCGGTCTGGCTGACCACCATGTCGAACCGGCTGTACAAGCCGGTGCTGGGTCCGATCCTCGCCGACAAGCCGGATATGAAGGCGGCGGTCGCCTTCTATCTGATCTACATCGCGGGCATCGTCTTCCTCGCCATCGAACCGGCCCTGCGCGAGGGGGCGTGGCAGCGGGCGGCGATCAACGGAGCCG
>CALRJO020000016.1:0-44939 GCA_943367565.1 Brevundimonas vancanneytii | reverse complement strand
TGTCCCTGGCGGGGCGGGCCGTCGAGATCACCGACCCGGCCGAGGTCGAACGGCTGAACCAGATGGTGTTCGAACGCTATCCGGAAGGCCGCGCCTTCTGCCCGAGCGGCTCGTCCGTGGCGGTGATGCGGCTGTCGCCAGAGATCGTCGCCCCGGTGGCGGTGATCGGCGGCCGCAGCCGGGCCCGGACCTATGGTATCGGGTCCGCCGGGGCGCCGCCGGCCAGCCCCGGCGAGGGCCATGGCGTCTCGCGCCTGTTCTGACCGGGGAGGGGCGTCTTGAGGATCACGGTCGTCGGTTCGATCAATCTGGATTTCGTCGCCACGGCGCCGCGCCTGCCGCGGGCGGGCGAGACCGTGACCGGGGCGACCCTGGCGCGGCATCCGGGCGGCAAGGGCGCCAATCAGGCGCTGGCGGCGCAGCGGCTGGGCGCCGAGGTCTGCATGATCGGTCGGGTCGGACGCGACGGCATGGCCGAGGAGGCGATGGCCCTGCTGCTGGCCGAGGATGTCGATGTCGGCGGAGTCGTGACCGACGCCACGGCGCCGACCGGGGTGGCCCTGATCGCGGTCGATCCGGAGGGCGAGAACCAGATCGTGGTGGCGGCCGGGGCCAACCACAGCGCCATGCCCGAACAGCTGCCGGCGCGGATCGAGACGCCGCTGATCCTGCAGCTGGAGCTACCGATCGAGACGGTCGAGGCGGCGGTGGGGCGGGCGACCGAGTTCGTCTGCGTCAATCTGGCTCCGGCCGCGCCGGTGTCGGACCAGATGCTGCGCCGGGCCGACCTGTTGATCGTCAATGAGACCGAGGCGGCCTTCTATGGGGACCTGCTGCACAACGGCGGCGGCAAGGTGGTGGTGACCCTGGGGGCCAGGGGCGCGGTCATGTACCAGCGCGGCGGCGAGATCGCCCGGGCCACGCCGCCCAAGGTACGCGCGGTCGACGCGACCGGGGCCGGGGACTGTTTCGTCGGGGCGATCTGCGTCGCTCTGCTGGAAGGCATGGAGCCAGAGGCGGCGCTTCGGTTCGCCTGCGCGGCGGGGGCCATCGCGGCGACCCGGCCGGGCGCCCAGCCGTCGCTGCCGACGCGCGACGAGGTCGAGGCAATCATTACAGGGTCGTAACTAGGGGCGCGGCGGGTCGCTGATAGGGTCCCGGACCTGTTCAGAACAGATCGACTGGGGACCGCCGACATGACCCGCACCGCCGCACTCCTGGGGGCCTCGCTGCTGGCCCTCTGCACGCCAGCCTTCGCCCAGACGGCGCCGATCTCGGTGCCGCCGCTGGAGTTCAGCCATCGCGAACTGGCCAACGGGCTGGACGTCTACGCCATGCCTGACGCCACGGCGGGCACGGTGACCGTGACCCTCTGGTACGATGTCGGCGGCAAGGACGATCCGGAGGGCCGCAGCGGCTTCGCCCACCTGTTCGAACACATCCTCAGCCGCAAGACCGTCAACATCCCCTATGGCGGCATCTCGACCATGGTCGAGAACGCGGGCGGCTCGCGCAACGCCTCCACGGGGCAGGACTTCACCAACTACTATGAGACGGTGCCGCCGCAGTACCTCGAGACCATGCTGTGGACCCACGCCGAGCGGATGGCCCGGCCGGTGGTCGACCAGGCGGTGTTCGACGCCGAGCGCTCGATCGTCAAGGAGGAGCTGCGCCAGCGCGTCTACGCCCCGCCCTACGGCCGCTTCCAGCGCTTCGTGCTGGGCGACAACAGTTTCGACGAGAGCATCTATCGCCGCAGCGTGATCGGCTCGATCGAGGAACTGGATTCGGCGCAGATCGAGGACGCCCGGGCCTTCCACGAGGCCTATTACCGCCCGGCCACGGCGACGATGATCGTCTCGGGCAATTTCGATCCGGCCCAGCTGGACCGCTGGGTCGACCAGTATTTCGGCGACATCCGCAACCCGGACCGCCCGGTGCCGGTGTTCGAACGGCCGGTCGAGACACCGCGCACGGCGCCGCGCCGGGTCGACGCCTATGCGCCGAACGTCCCTCTGCCGGCGGTGGGCGTGATCTATCCCGGCGTGGCGGCCGACCATCCGGACAATGCGGCGCTGGACGTGCTCCAGGCCATCATGTCGCGCGGCGAGAGTTCGCGGCTGTACCAGTCGCTGGTCTATCGCTCTCAGCTGGCCTCGAACGCCGGCTTCGGCGTCAATGCGATGGAGGAGGACGGCGTCATCTCGGCGACCGCCGTCGTGGCCCAGGGCAAGGCCATCGCCGACGTCGAGGCGGCGCTGGACGCCGAACTGGCGCGGGTGCGAGACGAGCCGGTGACGGCGGCGGAGCTGGCCGAGGCCAGGACCGAGATCGTGGCCAGCGAACTGCGCCAGCGTGAAACGGCGTCGGGTCGGGCCTTCATCCTGGGCCAGGCTCTCGTGTCCGAGAACGATCCCCGCGCCGCCGATACGCGGCTGGCGGCCATCCAGGCCGTGACGGCCGCCGATGTGCAGCGTGTGGCGCGGATATATCTGAACGACCAGACGAGGGTGTCCGTCCGATATCAGGACGAAAGCGCCCGGCCCGCGGGCGTGCCCGACGACAGCTGGCGCAATCCGGCTCCGGTCCCGACCTTCCTGACCGTGCCGCCCGCGGTGCTGGCGGCCAATGAACTGGCGCCCGAGGACCGGCGCATGGCCCCGCCGGCGCTGGGCGAGGTCCGGGCGATGGCGACGCCGCAGGTCGTCGAGCGGACCCTGTCGAACGGTCTGCGGGTGATCGTGGCGAAATCGACCGATCTGCCGATCATGAACGTCCAGCTGGTCATGGCCGGCGGGGCGGCGGGGGATCCGGCCGACCGGCCGGGGCTGGCGTCGATGACGGCCGGCCTGGCCACGCAGGGCGCGGGCGACCGCTCGGCGCCCGAGATCGCGCGGACCCTCGAGGCCCTGGGCGCCAATATCGGCGGCGGGGCGGGAGCGGATTCGACCACCCTGTTCCTGTCGGCGCCGACGGCCTCGGCCGAGGCGGCGGGGGCGGTGTTCGCCGATGTCGTGCAGCGCCCGACCTTCGCCGAGGAAGAGGTGGCGCGCAGCCGCACCCAGGCGGTCAACGCCCTACGGGTCAATCTGCGTCAGCCGGGGCCGCTGGCCTCGCTGGTGCTGAACCGGCTGGCCTTCGGCACCGCCCCCTATGGCGCGCCGGCGTCGGGCACGCCGGATTCGATGGCGGCCATGACGCGTGACCAGATCGCCGGCTTCCACGACCGCTGGTGGCGGCCGGACAGCGCCGCCCTGATCATCACCGGCGGGATGGAGCCCGAGGCGGCCTTCGCCTTCGCCGAGCGGACCTTGGGCGGCTGGGAACGGCCGTCGGAACCGGCGCCGACCGTCGCGAACCGCGCCGGAACCGCGCCGGCCCCGCGCATCGTGGTGGTCGATCTGCCCGGCGCCGGTCAGGCGGCGGTGACGGCGGCGGTGCGCGGGCCGCGCCGGTCCGACGAGGGCTATTATCCGCTGCTGGTCGCCAACGCCGTGATGGGCTCGGGCCAGAACGGGCGGCTGTTCCAGGAAATTCGGGCCAAGCGGGGTCTGTCGTACGGGGCCAATTCCTCGGTCGGCGCCCGGATCGACGGCGGGCTGTTGGCCGCCTCGACCCAGACCAAGAACGAGAGCGCGGCCGAGGTCGTGGCCCTGGTGCTGGCCGAGTTCGACCGGCTGGCGGTCGAGCCGGTGGCGGACGCCGAGGTGACTAACCGCGAGACCTTCATCACCGGAGGCTTCTCGCGGGCGCTGGAGACCACTGGCGGTCTGGGCGGGGTGCTGGCCGATGCGGTGGTCTATGGCCTGCCGCTGTCCGAGATCGAGACCTATCCGGCCCGGATCGCGGCGACCACGCCGGAAAGCCTGGCCGAGGCCGCGCGCCGCGTCAGCGCGGATCAGGCCTGGGTGGTGGTGGTCGGACAGGCCTCCGAATTCATCGACGCCCTGAGGGCCGCACATCCGGATGTCGTGGTGATACCGGCCGCGGACCTGGACCTGAACAGCCCGACGCTGGGGCTCTAGCGGGAGGCGCGGAAGTCGGCGACCGCTTCCACGGTCTTCCGCACGTTCGCCTCGATGCCCGCCCAGTCGCCGGCCTTGACGGCGGCGTCGGTGACCAGTTTCGAGCCCATGCCGGCGGCGACGATGCCGGCGCCGAACCATTTGGCGATGCTGGCCGCGTCGGGATCGACGCCGCCCGTGGGCATGATCTTGGTCCAGGGCATGGGAGCCATGACCGCCTTGATGAAGTCGGGCCCGCCGACGCTGGCCCCGGGAAACAGTTTGACGATCTCGCAGCCGAGTTCATGGGCCTGGCCGATCTCGGTCACCGAGCCGCAGCCGGGGAAATATGCGGTCATGCGCCGGTTGCAGACGCGGGCGACCTCGGGGACCAGACAGGGACTGACCACGAACCGGGCGCCGCGGTTGAGATAGAGACTCGCCGTGCCGGCATCGACCACCGAGCCGATGCCGAGGATGACGTCGGGATCGGTCTTCTGCAGCTCGCGGGCGATGTCGCCGAACAGGTCGCAGGCGAAGTCGCCGCGATTGGTGAATTCGATCACGGGCGCCCCGCCGCGGGCGCAGGCGCGGATGACGTCGAGGCAGACCCGCGGATCGGGATGGTAGAAGACCGGGGCCACGCCCTGGGCTTCGAGGGCGGTCAGGACGGCGAGGCGGTCGTGGCGCATGGTCTGGATTCCTCCGCCGGTCGCTCCGGCAGCCCGCCATGCTTATCGCACCCGCCGCGTTCCGGGAAAGCACCGGTGCGAGCGTGCGCGGAACTTTGTGTTTCGAACCCCGGTGCGGAGGTTCAGGCAGCTTTCCGCCTGGCCCCGCACAGGTCGCAGAACTCGCGCCCCGAAACCTTGCGGTCCGGCCGCCAGCGATGGCGGCGACAACGAAGCTGACGGAAGAAGCGGGAGATGGCGCGGAACATCAGACTCTACAGGACGCGACCGGCCGCGGGGACGTCTGACCGGACGCCCGCAAACACAACCATTCGTCGATGCGGTCAAGCTTTGAATTGGGGCGGAGGGTGACCCGTTGTCGCTGACCGGCACATGCCACGCGCATAAGGCGAGCGACCGTCGTTAGGCGAGAGCCCGGGCCAGACCCGTGATCCGCGCCACCATCCCGCTCTCCGGATCGTACAGGGGGTCCAGCACGGTGAAGTGATTCAGGCCGGGCAGGGCCTCATGGCGGGTTTCGACGCCGTTGGCGGCCCAGTGGTCGGCCATCATCTTCGACTGGCGCAGGAATTCGGGGCTCTCCTCGGCGCCCACGAGACAGTCCAGCACCGTACCCCCTGGCGTCGAACCGTTCGGCACAGGCCAGTGGATCGGCGACAGGGCGGCGGCCTCGCGCGCGTCGAGGTCGAGGGCCTTGTTCAGCGAGGTCGGGATCAGGGGCGCGAGGTCAAAGACGCCGCTGATGGCCACGGCGGCGGAGGCGCGGCCCTCGGACAGCATACAGGCGGCCATGTGCCCGCCGGCGGAATGGCCGAAGACGACGGGGCGGGCGCCGGTGCGTTCGCGCACGGTTTCGACGGCGGCGCGCACCTGCCGCAGGATGACGCCGAGGCGGACCGCGGGGCATAGGTCATAGGAGGGGATGGCGAGGCTGACGCCGTGGGCGAGGAAGGCGGGGGCGATCCCGCTGAACCAGTCCTTGTCCAGCGCCTGCCAGTAGCCGCCGTGCAGGAAGACGGCGACGGGGGCTTCGTCTCCGGCGGAGAACAGTTCCATCACCTCGCGCGGGCCCCGGCCATAGGCGATCTCCACCGGCGGCCGGGCGGCGCGGGCGGCCCCGGCGGTCTCGCGCCAGCGCTCCATGACGGCGGGATGGTCGGGCACGCGGGCGCGGTTGTTGTATTCGGCCTCGAAGTCGATCTCGCCTGACACGCATCCATCCGCTAGACACCGTCCAACGCTCGGGAAGGACCGCCGCCATGATGACCGCCATCTTCGTCTTCATCAAATGCGAGCTGGGCCACGCCAACGACGTGGCGGCCGATATGGTGGACAATGTCGAATACGTCTCCGAGGTCTATTCGACCTCGGGCCAGTACGACCTGCTGGCCAAATTCCAGCTGCCGAAGGAGATGGACATCGGGACGTTCGTGACCAAGTCGGTGCAGACCCGGGCCAATATCCGCGACACCTTCACGGTCATCACCTTCTCGCCGTTCCTGCCGGGCGGGGGCTGACGCTACGTCACCGGTGAATCGCTGCTAAACCTCTACGGAGGAGGCCGACATGACCGATCTCGATACATTCCGCGCGGAGACCCGCGCCTGGCTGGAGGCGAACTGCCCGGCCGAGTGCCGCGGGCCGGTGGAGAGCGACGAGGACCGGGTCTGGGGCGGGCGAGACGCCGTCTTCCCGACCCCGGCGCACAAGGTCTGGCTGGAGCGGATGGGCGCGCGGGGCTGGACCGCGCCGGAGTGGCCGGCCGAGTACGGCGGCGGAGGGCTGAGCCGGGAGCAGGCCAAGGTGCTGCATTCGGAGATGCGGCGCCTCGACGCCCAGGCGCCGCTGGCCAGTTTCGGGGTCTGGATGCTGGGCCCGGCCCTTCTGGCCTTCGGGACCGAGGAACAGAAGCAGCGCTTCCTGCCCGAGATCGTGCGCGGCGAGATCCGCTGGTGCCAGGGCTATTCCGAGCCGGGGGCCGGGTCCGATCTGGCCGCCATCCAGACCCGGGCCGAAGACAAGGGCGACCACTGGATCGTCAACGGCCAGAAAGTGTGGACGTCCTACGCCGACAAGGCCGACTGGATCTTCTGTCTGGTGCGGACCGATCCGGAGGCGCCCAAGCATCTGGGGATTTCCTTCGTCCTGTTCGACATGGCCACCAATGGCGTGAGCACGCGGCCGATCACCCTGATCTCCGGCAAGAGTCCGTTCTGCGAGACGTTTTTCGACGACGTTCGGGTCGAGAAGGAAAACCTCGTCGGGACGCTGAACCGCGGCTGGGACGTGGCCAAACATCTGCTGGCGCATGAGCGGACCATGATCGGGGCCATGGGCGAGGCCGGCGGCGGCCGGCCGCTGGGCCAGGTGGCGACCGGCTCGATCGGCATGGACGACGAAGGCCGGCTGGACGAGCCGATGCTGCGGGCGCGGATCGCCGAGCTGGAAATCGACGCCGCCGCCTTCCGTCTGGCCATGGAGCGGGCCGGGGATCAGGTGAAGGCCGGGCAGGCGCATCCGGCGATCGCCTCTATGCTGAAATACTATGGCTCCGAGCTGAACAAGCGGCGGCACGAACTGCTGATGGCGGCGGGCGGATCGGACGCGCTGGAGTGGGAGGGCGAGCGGTCACGCGGCGGCAAGGCGGCGCGCGACTGGCTGCGGACCAAGGCCAATTCCATCGAGGGCGGGACCAGCGAGGTTCAGCTGAACATCATCGCCAAACACCTGCTTCAGCTTCCGGGAGCCTGAGCCCATGCCCCTGATCCTGACCGAAGAGCAGACCATGCTGAAGGAGGCCGCCGACGGCTTCCTCAACGAGCACGCCCCGATCTCCCATCTCAGAAAGCTGCGCGACAGCAAGGACTCCGACGGGGTGTCGCGCGACCTGTGGCGGGCCTTCGGCGAGATGGGGTTCGCGGGGGTGATCATCCCCGAGGAGCACGGCGGTTCGGGCCTCGGCGCGGTCGAAGCCGGGGTGATGGCCGAGGCGCTGGGACGGACGCTCACGCCGTCGCCCTTCATGGGGTCGGGGGTGCTGTCGGCGAAGGTGCTGGTCGACGGCGGTTCGGCGGAACAGCAGGCGGCCTGGCTGCCCCGGATCGCGGCGGGCGAGGCCATTGTTTCGCTGGCGGTGGACGAGGGCGCCAAACATGCGCCGTCGCGGATCGCCACGGTGGCCGAGCGGTCTGGCAATGGTTTCAAACTGAACGGCGCCAAGGGGTTCGTGCTGGACGGCCATGTCGCCGATGCGGTGATCGTGGCGGCCCTGACGGAGAACGGGCTGACGCTGTTTCTGGTCGATCCGAAGACCAGCGGCGTCGAGATCGAGCGCACCGTCATGGTCGACGCCCACAACGCCGCGCGGGTGACGCTGACGGATGTCGAGGTGGATGCTGACGCGGTGATCGGCGCGGTCGACGGCGGCGAGGCCCTGCTGGAGGGCGCTCTGAACCTCGGCCGGGCCTGCGCGGCGGCGTCTCTCAACGGGGCCGGGGATCAGGCCTTCCAGACGACCATGGCCTATCTGCGGACGCGCAAGCAGTTCGGGAAGCTGATCGGCGAATTCCAGGCGCTGCAGCATCGCTCGGCGCATCTGTTCAGCGAGATCGAGATCGCGCGGGCGGCGGTGATGGGGGCGCTGACGGCGCTGGATGCGGGCCGGGAGAACGCCGGGCTGATCGTCTCGGTGGCCAAGGCCAAGGCCGGGCGGGTCGCGGAACTGGCGGTGCAGGAGGCGGTGCAGATGCACGGCGGCGTCGGTATGACCGATGAGTTCGACGTCGGCCTGTTCATGAAACGGGTGCGGGTGCTGAACGAGCTGCTCGGCGACGCTGGCTTCCATCAGGAGCGGATGGCGCGGGCGCAGGGATTCTGAAATCTTCCTTCTCCCCTTGCGGGAGAAGGTGGCCGAGCGAAGCGAGGTCGGATGAGGGGTCGTGCGGACACGGCGGCTCAACCCCTCATCCGTCAGCCTTCGGCTGCCACCTTCTCCCGCAAGGGGAGAAGGGCTAAGTCAGGTGGACGGGAGAAAACGCACCATGACGACGCGATCCAACGCGCCCCAGTATCTGAGCGGCTTCGGCAATCATTTCGCGACCGAGGCCGCGCCCGGCGCCCTGCCGGAAGGGCGGAACTCGCCGCAGCGGGCGCCGATGGGGCTGTATGCGGAGCAGTTGTCGGGCACGGCCTTCACCGCGCCGCGGAGCGAGAACCGGCGGTCGTGGCTGTACCGGTTGCGGCCGTCGGCGCAGCATCCGGCCTACAGGCCGTTCGCCCAGGGGCTGGTGCGGTCGGGGCCGTTCCATGATGCGCCGCCTTCGCCGAACCGGATGCGATGGGACCCGCTGCCGATGCCGGCCCAGCCCACCGACTGGGTGGAGGGGCTGGCCACCTATGGCGGCAATGGCGATCCCGAGGCGGGGACCGGGACCGGCATCCATCTGTATGCGGCCAACCGGTCCATGACGGACCGGGTCTTCTACTGCGCTGACGGCGAACTGCTGATCGTGCCGCAAGCGGGCGATCAGGTTTTCGTCACGGAGATGGGCCGGATCGAGGCGCGGCCCGGCGAGATCGTGGTCATCCCGCGCGGGGTGCGGTTCCGGGTCGAGTGCGGCGGGCCAATCCGGGGCTATGTCTGTGAGAACTACGGCGCGGCCTTCCGCCTTCCGGACCTGGGGCCGATCGGTTCGAACGGCCTGGCCAATCATCGCGATTTCTTGACGCCCGTGGCCGGGTTCGAGGACGTCGACCGGCCGACCGAGTGCGTGCAGAAATACGGCGGGCGGCTGTGGACCACGACCTTCGACCACAGTCCGCTGGACGTGGTCGGCTGGCACGGCAATCACGCGCCGTACAAATACGACACTGCCCGGTTCAACACGATCGGGACCGTCAGTTTCGACCACCCGGATCCGTCGATCTTCACCGTCCTGACCTCGCCGAGCGACACGCCGGGGACGGCCAACTGCGACTTCGTCATCTTCCCGCCGCGCTGGATGGTGGGCGAAGACACCTTCCGGCCGCCCTGGTTCCACCGGAACGTCATGAGCGAATTCATGGGGCTGGTGCTCGGCGAATATGACGCCAAGGAGGGCGGGTTCGCCCCCGGCGGCGCCTCGCTGCACAACTGCATGAGCGGGCACGGGCCGGACCAGGCGAGCTACGATAAGGCCGTGGCCGCCGATCTGAAGCCGGTGAAGATCACCGACACCCTGGCCTTCATGTTCGAGACGCGGGCGCCGATCCGGACCACGGAATGGGCGCAAACATCGCCGACGATGCAGCTGGACTATGACGACGTCTGGACCGGTTTCGAAAAGGGTCGAGTGACATGAAGCGCATTCTGATCGCCGTCGCGGCGGTGTTGATGGCGGCGTGCCAGCCGATGCCGACGGACGACGGTTCGACCGAACTCGCCGAGGTCACGCCCGCGGCCCAGTCGGTCGCGGGCAGCGAGGACGCGGCGGCCTGCGCGGCGCGGGGCGGCAAGATGCTGCCGCAGGGCCGGATGCAGACGGCGCGCTGCGTGATCGCCTATGCCGACGCCGGACAGCGCTGCACGGCCGGAGACGACTGCGCCGGCGACTGCCGCGTCGAGGACGTCGCCAACGCCCCGGCCGCCGGAGCGAACGCGGTCGGCCAATGTCAGGCCAACAGCAGCCGGTTCGGCTGCTACACCACGATCGAGGGCGGCAAGGCCGAGGCCACGATCTGCGTCGACTGACCGCCCTGCATCCGGCCTTTCTCCAAGGACGTTTCTGACCCATGAGCCTGACCGAGATCGCCGTCCTGCTGGGCCTGAACCTGGCGCTGATCGTCGCGGTGATGGCGGCGCTGTGGACCCTGTCCCTGAAGCTCAGGGACGTCAGCTTCATCGACGCGGTCTGGCCGATGGGGATGCTGCTGCTGGCGCTGGCCACGTTTCCGCGCACCGACGGCGACCCGACGCGAAAATGGCTGCTGCTGTGGCTGGTCGGGGTGTGGGCCCTGCGGCTGGGCTGGCATCTGTACCGGCGCTGGCGGACGCAGGGGGCGGACGGCCGCTATCTCGATCTGCTGGCGCGGATGGAGAAGAACCGGGGCTGGGGCTTCGGCAAGACGGCGCTGCTGGTGGTGTTCCTGCCCCAGGCGGTGCTGGCCTGGCTGACCTCGCTGCCCGTGCAGCTGGGTCAGGTCGCCATTGAGCCGGCGGTCGGCTGGATCGGCTGGACCGGGGCCGTGCTGGCGGTGGTCGGCATCGGTTTCGAGAGTCTCGGCGACGCCCAGCTGGCGGCGTTCAAAAGGGATCCCGCCAACAAGGGCAAGGTCATGGATACCGGCCTGTGGAGATACACCCGGCACCCGAACTATTTCGGCGACGCCTGCGTCTGGTGGGGTTTGTTCCTGATCGCGGCCGAGACCGGCCCGGGGTTGTGGGCGATCGCAGGGCCGCTGTTCCTGACCTTCACCCTGACGAAATGGTCGGGGATCGGCATCACCGAAAAGGCCATTCACGGCACGCGCTCGGGCTATGCCGACTATGTGCGCCGGACCAGCGCCTTCATCCCCTGGCCGCCGAAGAAGCCCTGACAATCTTCGGGCCTGACGCGCTTCGCGCTGCTTGAGGCCAGCAACGGACAAGGAAAACCCCCGCCGCGAGCGCGACGGGGGCTGACCGTTTCTGATTGAACCGGGGGTCATGACGCCCCGGATGAACCGCCTTACTGGGCGGGAGTCGACGGGGAGGTGTTCGGCGTGTTCTGGGTGGTCATGCCGCCGTCAGCATTGCCGGCCTGTTGCTCGATGCGGTCGGCTTCGGCGTTGAGGGCCGTTTCCTGGGCTTCGGTCGGCGCGGCCGCGGCCTGTTCTTCCAGCGCGTCGGCCTGGATTTCAGCCTGTTTGTCGGCGGCGCTTTCACCGCAGGCGGCGAGGCCGGCGAGTGCGAAGGTGGCTGCGGCGGCGATGATCAGTTTACGCATGGTGGCTTCCTCAAAAAGTGGAAACACCATAACTCCGTCGCCCCGATCGGGTTCACGCCCGCGTGAGAAAAAAGTGTTGGAACTCACGTTCCCGCCGCGAACGCCACCCGGGCCGCGCCCAGCAGGGCGGCGTGTTTGTGCAGGATCACCCGGGTCGGAATGGCGGCCATATAGTCCTGGTACCGGCCCTTGCGCTCGAAGCGCTCGCGGAACGGACTGGCCTTGAGAAAGGGCAGGATACGCGGGGCGATGCCGCCGGCGACATAGACGCCGCCGCGGGCGCCGGTGGTCAGGGCGATGTCGCCGGCGACGCAGCCAAGGATGGCGCAGAATCGGGCGAGGGTGGCGCCGCAGGGGCTGTTGGGGTTCTCCAGCGCCTCGGTCGTGATCCGGGCCGGGTCGTCGATATGGCTCTCGCGCCCGTCGATCTCGGCCAGGGCGCGATGCAGGTTGAGCAGGCCGGGACCGCAGATCAGTCGTTCGATCGAAACCCGGCCGTAGCGGCGGCGCAGGATGCGGAGGATCTCGTCCTCGACAGCGTCTCCGGGGGCGAAACAGGCATGGCCGCCCTCGGAGGGCATGGCCATCTCGCGGCCGTTGATGTCGCGCACAAGGGCCGAGACCCCGAAGCCGGTGCCGGGGCCGAGCACGGCGATGGCGGCGTGGGGGTCGCCCTCGTCAGGCCCGCCGAGCGAGGCCAGCTGGTCGGACGGCACGACCGGCGCGCCCCAGGCCTGGCCCTCGAAATCATTGATGAGGCGGACGGGATTGAGCCCGAGGGTGTTGAGTTCCGCCTCGGACACGCGCCAGGGCGAATTGGTCAGGTCGATCTCGCCGTCGGTGACCGGGCCGGCCACGGCGATGACACCGCCGGTCGGCTTGACCGCGCAGCCGTCGAGGAAGGCGGCGACGCCCTGGAGGAAGGTGGGGTGGCGTTCGGCCGGAAAGCTCTCGTGATGCTCGATCAGGGGCCGGCCGTCGACCATCCGGACGAGGGCGAACCGCGCATTGGTGCCGCCGACGTCGCCGACCAGAAGCGGCGCGGTCTCTGGATCGGCCGTCATGCGTCCACCGTGCGGTCGACGAGGTTGGGGTCCGGCGGCGCGTCGGCATCGGCCGGTTCGCCGGTCGGAGAGGCGAAACAGATCGAGGCGCCCGATTCCGCTGTGCCGACCATCTGGCGAAAGGCGCCGAACAGCTCACGGCCATAGCCCGAGGCGGCGCCAGCGGCATGGGCGGGGGTGCGCAGGGCGGCCGGCCGCCCTGCGAGATCGGGGACGCCGATCGTGGTCAGCACGCCGGCGTCGGGGTCGAGGCGAATGATGTCGCCGTCGCGGAGGTGGGCCAGGGGGCCGCCGGCGAGGGCCTCGGGTGACACGTGTATGGCGGCGGGCGTCTTGCCCGAGGCGCCGGACATTCGACCGTCGGTGACGAAGGCGACCCTGAAGCCCTTGTCCTGCAGCACCGACAGGGCCGGGGACAGACTGTGCAGCTCGGGCATGCCATTGGCGCGCGGACCCTGGAAGCGCAGGACGACGACCACGTCGCGGTCGAGCCTGCCGTCCTGGAAGGCCTGCAGCGCGTCCTCCTGGGTCTCGAAGACGGCGGCGGGGGCCTGTACGATCCGGTTCTCCGGCTTGACCGCCGAAATCTTGATCACGGCGCGACCCAGGTCGCCCTGGACGAGGCGCAGGCCGCCCTCGCGGTCGAAGGGATCGGAGGCGGGGCGGAGAATGTCCGTGTCCAGACTTTCCGTGACGCCGTCCTTCCAGACCAGTTCGCCGTCGATCAGCATGGGCTCCTGGAAATAGTGATGGATGCCGTCGCCCATGACGGTGACGACGTCGGAGTGAATGTGGCCCGCGCCGGCCAGTTCGCGGGCGACGAAGGCGACGCCGCCGGCGGCCTGGAAGGCGTTCACATCGGCCGAGCCGTTGGGATAGACGCGGGCCAGCAGGGGGGTCACCGAGGACAGCTGGTCCATGTCGGTCCAGTCGATCAGCATGCCCGCCGACCGGGCCATGGCGACCAGATGGATGGCGTGGTTGGTCGAACCGCCGGTGGCCAGGAGGGCGACGATCATGTTGACGATCGACTTCTCGGAGATGACGTCGGCCATACGGCCTTTTCCCGAGCGGGCCAGTTCGACGGCGCGCTTCGCGGCCGCCGCGGTCAGGGCGTCGCGCAAGCCGGTCTCGGGGTGGACGAAGGCGGTCGAGGGCAGGTGCAGGCCGCCCAGCTCCATCATCATCTGGTTGGAGTTGGCCGTGCCGTAGAAGGTGCAGGTGCCGGGCGAATGATAGGAGCCGATCTCGCTCTCCAACAGGGTCGCGCGGTCGACGCGGCCTTGCGCGTACTCCGCGCGGACCCGGGCCTTTTCGAAATTGGGAATGCCCGAGGGCATGGGGCCGGCCGGGGCGAAGACGACCGGCAGGTGGCCGAAGGCCAGGGAGCCCATGAACAGTCCGGGCACGATCTTGTCGCAGACGCCGAGGCAGACAACGGAATCAAAGGCGTCGTGGGTCAGGGCCACGGCGGTGGACATGGCGATGAGGTCGCGGCTGAACAGCGACAGGTCCATGCCGGGGCGGCCTTGCGTGACGCCGTCGCACATGGCGGGCGTGGCGCCGGCGACCTGGGCGGTGGCGTTCATCTCGCGGGCGGCGTCGCGGATGATTTGCGGGAAGCGTTCGAACGGCTGATGCGCCGAGAGCATGTCATTGTAGGCGGTGACCACGCCGACATTGGGCTGGGTCCCCGACATGGCGTTGAGCCTGTCCTTGATCGGGGCGCCGGCGAAGGCATGGGCCCAGTTGGCGCAGCTGAGCTTGGCCCGGCCGACGCCGGAAGAGCCGGCAGCGTCCATGCGGCGGAGGTAGTCGGAGCGGGTGACCTTTGAGCGTTCGACGATGCGGGCGGTGACCTCGGCCACGACGGGATGGTGAGTCGGCATCAGGCGTTCTCCGTCCACAGAACGTCGAGCGGGACGTTGGCGGCGATCAGGGCGGCGATGGGCTGGACGGCCGGGTCGCCGGCGGCCTCTCGCTCGAACATGGCGCGTTTGGCGGCGCCGGTGATGGCCAGAACCACCCGCCGGGCGGACATCAGATACGGCAGGTTGATGCTCAGCCGCTCGAGGCTGGGCGCGGCGCCGTCGCGGCCGGGGGGGACGCCGAGAACGGTCGGTCGGAGCGCGGGCGAAAGCAGGGTCTTCAGGGTCGGACTGTCGGGGAACATGGAACAGATATGGCCATCCTCCCCCATGCCGAGAAGGACGGCGTGCAATTTGCCGCCTTCCGCCGCCAGCGCATGGGCCGCCAGGGCGGCGGCGCGGTCGACGGTGACGGCGGGATGAAACAGAGGCACGAAGCGCGCCGCGGCTGCCGGGCCGGTCAGCAGGGTCTGTTTCAGCAGGGCGGCGTTGGACTCGGGCGAGGTCTCCGGGACATAGCGTTCGTCGATCAGGGTGACGGCGACGCGGGACCAGTCGAGGTCGGCTTGCGCCATGCGGCGGTAGATCGGCGCGGGCGTAGAGCCGCCGGAGCCGGCGAACACGGCCTTGCCCGTTTCGGCGAGCGCGATGGCGAGGGTCCCGGTCAGGCGGGCGGCGCAGGCACCCGCCCATGCGCCGCCATCGGCGAAGGATTCGATGGCGGGCGAGCCCTCACCCATGGCCCGTGTTCCACGCCCGGCCGCCACGCTCGAGCAGCAGGTCGGCTTCCGCCGGGCCCCAGGTTCCGGCGGCGTACTGTTTCGGCTTGAAGGCCGCGCCGCGCCAGGCGTCGGAGACCTCATCGACCCATTTCCACGCCTGTTCCGCCTCGTCGCGGCGGACGAACAGGGTGGAGTCGCCGGCGAGGGCGTCGAGTAGCAGCCGCTCATAGGCGACGCGGCGGCGGGGCGGTCTGGCGTCCTTGTCGCCCTGGCCCCAGGACAGGGACATCTGGATCGGCTGCAGCTTCATCTGCTGGTCCAGCCCCGGCTTCTTGTTCATCACCGACAGGGCGATGTCTTCCTCGGGCTGGAGTTCGATCACCAGACGGTTGGCGGTGATCTCGCCACGCGCCCCATGGTCGAAGATGGAGTGGGGCACCGGCTTGAACTGGATGACGATCTCGGTGCGTTTCTCGGCCAGCCGCTTGCCGGTGCGCAGGAAGAAGGGGGTGCCGGCCCAGCGCCAGTTGTCGATGTCCACGCGCATGGCGACGAAGGTCTCGGTGTCGGACGGCTGGCCGCGCTCCTCGCTGTAGGCTTGCGCGGGCCTGCCCTCGCTGGCGCCGGCGACGTACTGGCCGCGCACCGTGACGCGATCGGCCTCGTGCTCCGTGATCGGACGGAGCGAGCGGATTACCTTGACCTTCTCGTTGCGGACCGAGTCCGGATCGAGGTCGGACGGCGGTTCCATGGCGACGAGGCAGAGGAGCTGGAGCATGTGGTTCTGCAGCATGTCCCGCAGGGCGCCGTACTCGTCGTAATAGGGCCAGCGGTCGCCGACACCGAAGGTCTCGGCGACCGTGATCTGGACGTGGTCGATCGACAGGCTGTTCCACAGCGGCTCGAAAATGGTGTTGCCGAAACGCAGGGCGATCAGGTTCTGGACCGTCTCCTTGCCGAGGTAGTGGTCGATGCGGAAGACCTGGTCCTCGGAGAAGGCATGGGCGACGGCGTCGTCGATCTCGAGGAAGCTGTCGAGGTCGCGGCCGACGGGCTTCTCCAGCACCACGCGGTCGGTCGATTCCGCGAGGCCGGCGGCCTTCAGGGCCGTGACGATCCGACCGTAGAGCGACGGCGAGACGGCCAGGAAGCTGGTCACGCCCCCCGCGGCGCTCATGTCGCCGACCCTGTCCTTGAGCGGCTTCAGGCTGGCGGGGTCGGTGGCGTCGACGGGCAGATAGTCGAGCCGGGCGTCGAGCCGGGCCCAGGATGCGTCCGACCAGGCGTCGTCGGCATGGGCCTTGCCCTCGACCGCCGCGCGGACCTTGGCGACATAGTCCTCGCGGCTTTCGTCCGAGCGGGCGGCGCCGATGATCTTCAGCCCGTCGGGCAGCAGGCCGTCGTGCTCGAGGAAATAGAGCGAAGGCAGCAGCATCCGCATGGCGAGGTCGCCGCCGCCGCCGAACAGCACCAGGGCCGCCATGCGCTCTCCTTCGTTCAGGTCCCGGGGGGACCGGGGTTGTGTCTGGCCGCTTCCGCCCGCTGGGCCAAGACGTCGAGCACGTCCTGAAACACCATGTGACGCGCCCGAAGCAGCACCATCAGGTGATAGACCAAATCCGCGGCCTCCGCCGCCAGTTCCGAATCCGGGCCCGCGACGCCGGCGAGCGCGGTCTCGACGCCCTCCTCCCCGACCTTCTGGGCGACGCGTTTGACGCCTTCGGCGAGCAGGCGGGCGGTCCAGCTTTCGGACGGGTCGGCGGCGGCGCGTTCGGCGATGGTCGTCTCCAGCCGGGCGAGCCGGCCAAGGCCGGGGGCGTCCTCCTCGCCGAAACAGCTGACGCGGTTCAGGTGGCAGGCGTTGCCGACCGGCCGGACCTTGAGGATGAGGGCGTCGGCGTCGCAGTCGGGGGTGATGGAGACGACGTGAAGCCGGTCGCCGGAGGTCTCGCCCTTGCGCCAACGGCCGCCGCGGGAGCGGGAGAAGAAGGTGGCTTCGCCCGAGGCGATCGTTTCGTCGAGGGCGGCCTGGTCCATGTACGCCAGGGTCAGCACCTGCAGAGTGGCCGAGTCCTGGACCACGACGGGAATCAGGCCCTGCTCTTTGGCGAAATCGAGGGTCGAAGGATCGATCACAGTCTGATCTCCTGTCCGGCGTCCGCGAGGAACGCCTTGAGATCCGGAATCGCCAGCGCCCCCGTGTGGAAAACGCTGGCGGCGAGGGCGCCGGAGACATCGGCCTGTTCGAACACGTCGCGGAAATGGGAGGCGGCGCCGGCGCCGCCCGAGGCGACCAGCGGGATGGTCAGAAGGGCGCGGGCGGCGGTCAGCTGGGCGATGTCATAGCCCCGGCGGACGCCGTCCTCGTCCATGCAGTTGAGCACGATCTCTCCGGCGCCGAGGGTCTGGGCCTCGACGATCCAGTCGAGGGTTCGGCGGCCGGCGGCGCGGCTGGCGTCGGGGTCGCCGGTGTACTGGTGAACGACCCAGTCCTCGCCGGACCGCCTGGAGTCGACGCCGACGACGACGCACTGGCTGCCGAAACGGTCGGCCATTTCGCCGATCAGGTCCGGGCGTTCAAGGGCGGGGGAGTTGATCGACACCTTGTCAGCCCCGTGGTCGAGGCAGCGGGCGGCCTGATCGACGGAGCGAATGCCGCCGGCGACGCTGAACGGGATGTCGAGCAGGCGGGCGAGGTCGCGGACCCAGCCATAGTCGAGGGTGCGGCCTTCGGGGCTGGCGGTGATGTCATAGAAGACCAGTTCATCGGCCCCCTGGTCGCGATAGCGGGCGGCGAGGTCCGCGGCGTCGCCCATGTCGGTGTGTCCCTGGAAGCGGACGCCCTTGACCACCCGGCCGTCCTTGACGTCGAGACAGGGGATGATGCGGCGGGCCGTCATGCCGCGAGCGCCTCTTCGAGGGTGAAGCGGTTCTCGTAGAGGGCGCGGCCGACGATGGCGCCGTCGCAGCCGAGCGCGGCGGCGGCGGTGAGGTCGGCGACGGTCGCGACGCCGCCGGACGCCTGGACCTTGAGGTCGGGGCGGCGGCGAATGATCTCGCCCAGCAGGTCGAGGTTGGGCCCGGTCAGGGCGCCGTCGCGGCCGACGTCGGTGACCAGCAGGTGCCGCGCGAGGTTGGGCGGATACCGGTCGAGGGCGGTCCAGAGGTCGACGCCGGCCGCCTCGGTCCAGCCCTTGAGGGCCGGCACCCAGCGTTCGCCGTCAGCCTTGACGTCGATGGCCAGGGTGATGCGGTCGGGGCCGAAGCGGCGGAGCCAGTCCGCAACGGCGTCCGGCTGCGATACGGCGAGCGAGCCGACCACGACCCGGGCCACGCCGGCGTCGATCAGGGCGGCGACGTCGGCCGCCGAGCGCACGCCGCCGCCCGACTGGATGCGGATGTCGATGGCGCGGGCGAGCTCGCCGATCAAGGCGTGCTGGACCGCGCGGCCGGCCTCGGCGCCGTCGAGGTCGACGATGTGGGCCCAGGATGCCCCGGCCGCGGCGAAGGCGGCGAGGCGGGCGGCGGGGTGGTCGTCATAGCGGGTGACCTGATCGAACCGGCCGTGCATCAGCCGCACGCAGGCGCCGGCTCTCAGGTCGATGGCGGGATAGACGATCACGCGGTCCCCCGGTCTCGGCTGCGCCTCGCCGGAGGATGACGATGACAGTGGGTCATGACTCGATCTCGAGGAAGTTTCTGAGGATGCGGGCGCCGGTTGCGGCCGAGCGCTCGGGGTGGAATTGGCAGCCCCAGCGGTTGACGCTGCGGACCACGGCCGGGACCGGGCCGCCGTAGTCGGCGCGGGCGACGGTCGCGGGGCCGTCAGGGCAGACGAAGCCGTGAACGAAATAGGCGTATGCGCCGTCCTCGACCCCCTGGAGCAGGGGGTCGTCGCGGACCGCGGTCAGCCGCGACCACCCCATGTGCGGCACGGTCAGGCCGGGACCGGGCGTGAGCCGGCGGACCGGGCCGGGGATGAGTCCCAGAAGCGGGACATGCTCTCCCTCTTCACTCGTCTCGAACAGCAGTTGCTGGCCGAGGCAGACCCCAAGCAGCGGGCGGGCAAAGCCCCGGATCGGATCGATAAGGCCAAGGTCTCGGAGGCGGGACATGGCGTAGCCCGCAGCGCCGACGCCCGGAAGGATCAGGCGCTCCGCCTCGGCCACCGCGACCGGATCGTCGGTCAGGCGCACGCTGGCGCCGAGCCGCTCCAGCGCGAACTGGACGGAGGCCGTGTTGCCGGCGCCGTAGGCGAGGACGGTGACGGATTTCATATCCGCTCATCCCGGCGAAAGCCGGGACCCAGTCCTTTGGGTGACTGATCCATGGATTCGGGCGCGGTGGGTCGTCCTGAAGCACCGGCGTCAGGCTGGACAGAACTGGGTCCCGGCTTTCGCCAGGATGAGCGGAATTCCTGAACCGTCACAGCACCCCCTTCGTGCTGGGCACGGCGTCGCCCTCGACGCGGATGGCCTGTCGCAGGGCGCGGCCGAAGGCCTTGTAGACGGCCTCGGTCTTGTGGTGGTCGTCGTCGCCGGTGACCGAGACATGGATGGCGGCGCCGAGGTGTTCGGCCAGCGAGCGGAAGACGTGGGCGGTCAAATCGGTGCGGTAGTCGCCGATGAAGGGGGTGGCGAAGGTCCCCTCGAACACCGGGAAAGGGCGGCCGGACAGGTCGATGGAGACGCTGGCGTTGGCCTCGTCCATCGGCAGGACAAAGCCGTAGCGGGCGATGCCGCGGCGTTCGCCGAGCGCCTGTTTCAGGGCCTGGCCGAGGGCGATGGCCGAGTCCTCGATGGTGTGGTGCGGATCGGTGTGCAGGTCGCCCTCGCAGGCGAGGCGCAGGGAGAAGCCGCCGTGGGCCGCGACCTGTTCCAGCATATGGTCGAAGAAGCCGACGCCGGTGGCGATGGAAACCGGGCCTGTCGCGTCGAGGTCGACGGCGCAGACGATACGGGTCTCCTTCGTATCGCGCACGGCCTCGCCGGTGCGGTGGGCGCGGCCGCCCGACGGCGCGAGGCCGAGCGCGGTCAACAGCCGGTCGTTGACCTCGGCCTTGGCCGAGACGGGCAGCCGCAGGCGGTCGCCATCGCGTTCGGCGGCGACGCCGAACCGGGCGAGGGCGGCGAGGACTGCGTCAGGATCGGCGGGGCGGGCCAGGATCACGGGTCCGAAGCCGGGATCGACCCCCATCTCGCGGGACAGGCCCCTGGCCAGCCGGTCGCGTTCCGTTCTGACGAGGGCGACGCGGGCCGCCGTCTCCATCATCCGCGAAGGGTCCAGCGCCTGCAGGGCCAGCCGGACCGAGACCTCGGACAGGGCCCAGGGCTCCAGCACCGCGGCGAGGCGGGCGAGGGTCTCGGGCCAGGCGAGGGCGGCCCCGACCCGGGCCCCGGCGAGGCCGTATGCCAGCGACAGGCTGCGCAACACGACCAGATTGGCGCAGTCGTCGACCACGCTGGCGGCCGAGGCGGTCTCCGCGAACTCGACCACCCCTTCGTCGACGACCAGCAGGGCCGGGGCGACGCGGGCGGCCATTTCGGCGACGGCCTCGGGGGCGCCGGCGGCGCGGACGATTACCGCCCCGGTCGGCGCAGCGGCGGCCGGCGCGGCGTAGAGGCCGGCGATCGTGCGGTACGGTTCGGTGTCGGGGGCATCGACGCGCAGCCCGTCGCGGGCCGCGAGGCGGTAGACCAGTTCCAGCCCGTGGGTCAGGCCGCGCACCGGCAGAACGCTGTCGGCCGGGACGCCATAGACCTGGGCCATGCGGGCGGCCAGCGCGCGGGGCTCGGCCGGATAGCGGTCGAGACCCTCGCCGCCGGAGACCAGCGGGGGGAAGGGGGCTGCGAGGTTGTTCGGGGTCATGCGCCGCTCCTCAGATCGGCCGCCCGGGCGTGGGCCTCCAGACCCTCCAGCCGGGCGAGGCGGGCGGCGACAGGGGCCAGTTCGCGGGCCCCGGCCTCGGTCACGGCCTGGACCGACATGGAGGTCATGAAGCTGGCCGTGACGACGCCGCCCATGGTGCGGGCCGCGCCGTCCGTGGGCAGGACGTGGCTGGGCCCGGCGGCGTAGTCGCCGAGCGTTTCGGCGGCGAAAGCGCCGACGAAGACTGCGCCGGCGGCGGATATGCGGCTGACCAGCTTTTCGGCCTCCACGGTCTGCAGGGCCAGGTGCTCGGGCGCATAGAGGTTGGCGACCTCGCAGGCCTCGGCGACGTCGCGGACGCGGATGGCGCGGCCTTCGGCGAGCGAGGCGCGGGCGATGTCGGCGCGGGGCAGGGTCTGCAGCTGGCGATCCACCTCGGCGAGGATGGCGTCGATATTGGCGCGGCTCTCGGAGACGAGGATGACCTGGGCGTCGGCGTCGTGCTCGGCCTGGCCGAGCAGGTCAGCGGCGGCGATCCCGGGGTCGGCGTCGCGGTCGGCGATGACCAGCAGTTCGGAGGGGCCGGCGGGCATGTCGACGGCGGGACCGCCGGGCAGGGCTGACGCCTGCTTCTTGGCCTCGGCGACCCAGGCGTTTCCGGGGCCGAACAGCTTGTCGCAGGGCTCGATGACACCCTCTTCCAGTTCGGCGCCGAAGGTCAGGGCGGCGATGGCCTGGGCCCCGCCGATCAGCCACAGGGCGTCCAGCCCGGCCTCGGCGGCGGCGAAGATCATGGCCGGGTGCGGCTCGCCCGAGGCCGAGGGCGGGGTCACGGCGACGCGGCGGCCGACGCCGGCGACGGCGGCTGGAATGGCCAGCATCAGCAGGGACGAGAAAAGGGGCGCCGAACCGCCGGGGACATAGAGGCCGGCCGAGCGAAGCGGCCGCCAGACGAGGCGCGAGCGGACGCCAGGAATGATCTCGACGTCGGGCGTATCCTCGGGTCGGGTTGCCTCGTGGAAGATGCGGATGTTCTCGGCGGCGATGCGGATCGACCGGGTGTCGGCGGGGCGCAGGGCGTCGCGGGCGGCGGCGATGCGATCGGGCGTCAGCGCCAGACGACGCGGCGCGGCGCCGTCCAGTTTGAGGCTCCAGTCGGTCACTGCCGCCCCGCCGCGGGTGCGGACGTCCTCCATGATCTCCCGCACCGTGTCGGTGACCCGGGCCTCGGTGCGGCGGCGGGGACGGGCCAGGGCCTCAAGGCGGCCGGCGGCGTCGAGCGTGCTCCAGTCGAGGCGTTGCATCACATCATCTTCTCGATGGGGAGGACGAGGATGGCTGAGGCGCCGGCGGCCTTGAGCCGCTCCAGCGTCTCCCAGAAGACGGCCTCCTGACAGACGGCGTGGACGGCCACGGCGTCATCGCGGCCGGCCAGCGGCATGACCGTCGGGGCGCCGGCGCCGGGCAGGATGGCGGTGATCTCGGCCAGCGCCGAGCGGGGGGCGTTGAGCATGACGTATTTGGCCCCCTGCGAAGACACCACGCCGGCCATCCGCTCGATGATGCTTTCCAGCAGGTGTTGCAGGCCAGGTTCGGGCGCAACGGGCGAGCGGATGAGGACGGCCTGGCTGTCCAGCACCGTCTCCTTCGGCGCCAGACCGTTGGCCTCCAGCGTCGCGCCGGTCGAGACGAGGTCGCAGATGGCCGAGGCGAGCTTGAGCCGGGGAGCGACCTCGACGGCGCCGCGCATGGTGACGATGTCCGCGGCGACGCCCTGCGCGTCCAGAAAGCGGCGCAGGATCTTCGGATAGGAGGTGGCGATGCGCAGGCCGTCGAGCGATGTCGGACCGTCGTAGGCCAGCGTCGGGGGCACGGCGATCTTCAGGGTGCAGCGGCCGAAGCCGAGCGGCATCAGGACCTCGGCCACGGGGCCGCCGTTGCGGACCTCCTCCAGCACATTCTCGCCGACGATGCCGAGGTCGCAGACACCGTCGGCGACGAAGGTCGGGATGTCGTCGTCGCGCACGCGCAGCAGGTCGATGGGATAGTTTTCGACCCGGTAGAGCAGGTCATTGTTGCCCTTGACCACGCGCAGGCCCGCGTCGCGGACCAGGTCGAGGCTGCGTTCGGACAGGCGGCCGGATTTCTGGACGGCGATACGCAGCCGACCCTGGACAGTGCTCATGACGGGGAACTCAGGCTTTCGGTTTCAGGCGGTCCAGCACCAGGCGGTAGCCCTGATGCGGCATCTCTTTCAGGAAGCGGGCGACCCGCACGACGGTGGTCGGGCTGGCCTGGGCCTCGGCGGCGATCTCGCGATACGACTTGCCGCCGGCGTCGAGCAGGCGGGCGACCTCCCAGCGCTCGGCGAAGGCCCGCACCTCGGAGGGCGTGCACAGGTCGGCCAGGAAGGCGTCGACCTCGTCGCGCGTTTTCAGCGACAACAGGGCGTCATAGAGGGCGACGCGGCTGTTGGCCGTGGCGGCGGCGTTGCGGGGAAGGGTATCGGTCATGGTGCGTTCCACTATGCTGTAACAGTGGAACGGTCAAGAGGGGTCGAGGGTCGAGGGGCGAGGGTCCAGGCAGGGAACCGAAGCGGTCGGGCCGTGGCCTGTCTCACACGCCTCTCGACCCTCGCCCCTCGCCCCTCTATCTCCCTCCCATGACCAAGGTTCTGATCATCGGCGCGGGGCATGCGGGCGGCACGGCGGCGGCCCTGCTGCGGCAATACGGACATGAGGGGCCGGTCGTGCTGGCGGGCGAGGAGCCGGCGGCGCCGTATCAGCGGCCGCCGCTGTCCAAGGCGTGGCTGAAGGGTGAGGCGGACCTCGAGGCGCTGCTGCTGCGGCCCGAGGTCTTCTACGCCGAGCACGATATCGAGCTGCGGACGGGCGTGACGGCAACCGGGATCGATGCGGCGGCGAAGACGGTGACCTTCGCCGACGGGACGGTCGAACCGTATGACGCGCTGATCCTGGCCACCGGGTCGACAGCGCGGAAACTGGCGATCCCGGGCGCGGACCGGCCGGATCTGCTGGAACTTCGAACGCTGGCGGATGCGGAGCGGTTGAAGGCGGCGCTGGGGCCGGGACGGCGTCTGGCGGTGGTCGGCGGCGGCTATGTCGGGCTGGAGGCGGCGGCCTCGGCGCGGGCGCTGGGCGCGGAAGCGGTGGTCATCGAGCGGATGGACCGGGTGCTGGCGCGGGTGGCGTCGGAGACCCTGTCGGCCTTCTTCACGGCTCATCACCGGGCGCAAGGGGTCGAAGTGCTGACTTCGGCCGAGGTGACGGGGTTCGAGGACGGCGGCGTGCGGCTGGGCGACGGACGGCTGATCGAGGCGGACGTGGTGCTGGTCGGGGTGGGGGCGCTGGCCTGTGACGCGCTGGCGCGTGGGGCCGGGCTGGCGTGCGGGAACGGGGTGGTGGTCGACGAGACGGCGCGGACTTCTGACCCGGCGATCTGGGCCATCGGCGACATGACCTTCCGGCCGATCCCGGTGCATGGCGGACGGCGGCATCGGCTGGAAAGCGTGCCCAATGCGCTGGAGCAGGCGAAACAGGCGGCGGCGGCGATCACCGGACGCGCGGCGCCGACGCCCGAGGTCCCGTGGTTCTGGTCCGATCAGTATGAGATCAAGCTGCAGATCGCGGGCCTGCCCGACGGCGCGGATCGTCAGGTCGTGCGGGGCGATGTCGAGGACGGCGCCTTCGCGGTCTTCCATCTGGCCGGCGACCGGATCGTCTGCGTCGAGGCGGTGAACGCGCCGGCCGAGTTCATGGCGGGGCGGCAAATGATCTCGCGGGGGCAGGCGGTGGACGCCGGCAGGCTGGCCGACCGGTCCGTGTCAATGAAGGAGGTCGCGGCGGCTCAGGCCTGACGCGCGAGTTCCAGGTCGGCGGTCGGGGCCGCCAGTTGTCCGGTCAGTTCGGCGAGCGGCACGGGGTGACCGATCAGATAACCCTGGGCCATGTCGCAGCCCATCCCGCGCAACAGGGCCAGGGCGGTCGGCGATTCTACGCCCTCGGCGGTGACCTTGAGGCCAAGGCTGTGGGCCAGGTCGATGGTCGACTTGACCAGCAGGGCGTCGCGCGACGACTGGTCGAGGCCGAGGATGAAGCTCTTGTCGATCTTCAGTTCATCGGCGCGGATCTGCTTGAGATAGGTCAGGGACGACAGGCCCGAGCCGTAGTCGTCCAGAGACACCGATATGCCCGCCCGGGCGAACCGTTCGACGATGCGCAGCGCCAGTTCGGGATAGTCGACGACGGCGGTCTCGGTGATCTCGAAACACAGGTCGGCCCCGGCGGCGGCGACCTCGGCCAGGGCGAAGTCGGCGAAGCTTTCATCGGACAACAGCCGGCCCGAAATATTGACCGAGACGGTCAGGACGAGTCCGGCGGCGGCCATGGTCTTCTGATCGGCGATCGCGCGACGGATGGCCCATTCGGTCAGCGGGCGGATATGGCCCGTTTCCTCGGCCATGCCGATGAACAGGTCGGGCGAGACGCATCCGCGGCGCGGGTGCGTCCAGCGCATAAGCGCCTCGACTCCGTTGATCCGGTCGGCGCGGAAATCGTATTTGGGCTGATAGGCCAGAGTCACTTCGCCATTGCCCAGGGCGGCCATCATCTCGCTGATCAGCGACAGATTACCGGCCGGGTCTCCGTAGCGTTCAGCGTCGAAGGCCGCGGCCCGCCGGCGCGTCGCCCGCGCCTGATCCAGCGCGATCGAGGCCCTGTCCACCGGGGAGGGGACATTGCGGTTGACCTCGCCGACGCGGGCGACGCCGGCGGTCAGGGCGATGTCCACCGGGGCGCCGTTCAGGGTCACCGGCGAATGCGCGGCCTCGCAGAGCCGCGCGGCGAGGGTCACGGCGGACTCATCGCTGTCGGAACTGAACACCAGTCCCAGGGTCCCGCCTCCGACGCGGGCGACCGGAGCTCCGCCGGAGAGGGCGGACAGCCTTTGTCCAAGGGTGACCAGCAACCGGGCCATGGAATCGTAGCCGATGGCGTTCCTGACCACTTCGAAGCGGTCGACGCACAGAAGGATGACGTAGGTCCTCCCGGGTCCGGCCGCCGACCGTTCCAGCGATAGCCGGTTCCCGAGGCCGGTCTCCTGGTCATGCAGCGCCATGTGGGTGAGCCGCGCCTCGCGGTCGCGCAGATGCGTCCTGGCCGTGTCGGCGAAGAAGAGCGCGGGCAGGAATGCGAACAGACTGCGCATCCGGTCACCGTAGGCCATCGGGGTGAAGCCCGCGTAAACCCGTCGCGCGGCCGTCGCAGCGACGCGGTCGGGTCAGAAATTGACCCGCATCGACACCCAGAGCCGGCGCGGCTCCTGGTTGTTGGCGTATTCCGAGCCGTAGGCGACGGGAGTTCCGTAGGGGATGAGGCTGACGAAATCCTTGTCCAGCAGGTTGTAGGCCACGGCGTTCAAAGTGACGCGGTCGTTGATCTCGAAGGCGCCGCCGAGGTGGAACAGTTCATAGGGTTTGTAGTCGCCGAGCGCGTCGCGGGCCGCGCCCTGGCCACGGAAGCGTTCCGACCGGTGCTCGCCGCGCAGCCACAGCGACAGCCGGTCCGAGGCCTGCCAGTTCACGCTGGCGTTCAGCATGTGGGCGGGGGTGTCGGTCAGGGGCAGGCCCTGGCCCGAACCCGACTTCTGCTCGCTGTCTGTCCAGGTGTAGTTTCCACTGACCGTCCAGTCGTCGGTCGCCCGCCAGCGGGCAGCGATCTCGACGCCGCGCGTGACCGCCTCGTCGATGTTGATGCTCTGGCCGAAGGTCGGGGCGTTGGGGAAGAAGCCGACGTCGGTGCAGCCCGTCCGGGGGTAGTTTCCCGCCGCATAGTTCGCGGCGGAGACGCCGAAGGCGCAGTTCACAACCGGTGTTCCGGAGGCGATCTTGTCCTCGAACTGGTTGTCGAACAGGGTCAGGCTGGCGCGGAAATCGTCGCGGTTGTCGTAGAAGACCGCGACCTCGGTCGCCGTGCTGGTTTCGGGCTGCAGGCCCGGTGAGCCGATAAACGGCAGGCGGCCCTGCTGACCGAAGCCGTTGATGCCGGGGGCAAGCTGCTCAAGCCGCGGGGTCTTGAAGCCCCGGCTGACGCCGCCCTTGACGGTCCACTGGTCGGTGGCGTTCCAGACCAGATAGGCGCGCGGGCTGAACTGGTCTCCGAAGGTGGAGTGGTCGTCCAGCCGGCCGCCGACGGTCAGGGCGAGGGTGTCCGTGAAGCGCCATTCGTCCTCCGCGAACAGGGCCCACTGGGTGAACTCGAACGACTGGGGCGCGACGCCGTCGACCATGCTGGCGTCCCAGTACTGGCCGCCGACAGTGAAGGTGTGGTTGCGCCACTCCGAGGACAGTTTGGTGTCGAGGATGACGCTTTCGGTTTCCAGTGTTCGCGGGCCGCCGGCGCCCGGCACGCCCGGCGGGATGATCCGGCCGATGGTCTCGGTCCGGCCCCAGGACAGAGTGTTCTCGAGCCGGCCGAAGGGCAGGGACCAGTCATGGGCGAGCACGGCCTGGTCGCGGTTGAACTCCAGCGCGTCGGCATAGCCGCCGGCGGTGGTGTTGGTGCCCAGTTCGGCGTTCGAATTATTGTACCACTGACGGGCCACGTCGACGTCCAGCCACAGGTCGCGGTCGGGGTGCGGCGTCAGGCTGAGGCGGCCGCCGGCGGTCCAGATCTGGCTTTCGGCGGCGCTGCGGCCGAAGCCGCCGATGGGGGTCTGGACGCCGTTGACGGTCTCATAGGTCAGATCGGAGTCTTCCCGGGTCAGATAGCTACCCCGCACCGCCAGGCCGAGCCGGTCGGGTATCAACGGTCCGTTGGCGTAGAGGTCGCCGCCGTAGAGATTGCCGAACTCGTCGTCGCCCTGGAGCGTCGCATTGGCCGAGACCGTTCCGGACCAGACGTCGCCGACCTTCTTCGTGATGATGTTGATGACCCCGCCGATGGCGTCGGAGCCGTAGAGCGTGGACACCGGACCGCGCACCACCTCGACCCGCTCGATCGCCGAGACCGGCGGCAGGAAGCTGGTCGAGGTTTCGCCGAAGCCGTTGGGCGTAACGCTGCCGGCGGTGTTCTGACGTCGGCCGTCGATCAGGATCAGGGTGTAGTCCGAGCCGAGACCCCGGATGTTGATGGTCATCCCGCCGGTCTTGCCGACGGGCGCGCCGACATCGACGCCGGGGACGGCGGCCAGAAGCTCGGCGATCGAGCCGGCGCGCTGGCCGCGGATCTCCTCGCCCGAGAGCAGGCTGATGGAGGCCGGGGCCTGTTCGATCCGTTGCTCGAAGCCAGAGGCGGTGACGACGACTTCGTCGATTTCCACCGGACCATCTGTCGGACCGAACCTCTCCTGGGCCGAAGCGGTCAGGGCGAGGGACGAGGCCCCCGTCGCCAGAAGGAGTCCCAGGGTCAGTTCTTGAACGGTCATGCCAGTCTCGTTAATTGCGAGCGACTCTCATTATCGATCGCAACTGGAATGGCAAGAGCTGGTGTGGGCCGGCGCCTAATAAACGTCGCGGCGGTACCGGCCGGTCTCGGTGAGGGTGCGCAGTCCCTCGGCTCCCAGAACGGTCCCCAGCGCCTCGTGCACGCCCTTCGACATCCCTTCGAGGCTGCCGCATACCAGAATCGCGGCGCCGCGCTCGACCCAGTCGGACAGGTCCGCGACGTGGTCCGCGATCAGGGCCTGAACGTAGCGCCCGTCTCCGGCGTCGCGGGAGAAAACCCGGTCGAGACGGGTCAGGACGCCGGAAGCCAGGGCGGCCTGCAGCTCCGTGTCGAGGAAGGCGTCGTGGGCGCGGGTGCGCTCGCCGAACATCAGCCAGGTCCGGGCGGCGGCCTGTCCGGCGCGGGCCTTCCAGTGGGCGCGCAGGCCCGCCAGTCCGGTGCCGTTGCCGATGAGGATCAGCGGCGTTTCCGGGGACGGGCCATGGAAGCTGCGGTTCGTGCGGATGCGCATGCCCACCTCGCCGCCGACGACGAGGCCGCGCGTCAGCCAGCCGGAAGCCAGTCCGGGGGTTCCGTCCGGGCGATGCATCAACCGAACGATGAACTCGGCGCGACCGTCGGACGGCAAGGAGGCGACGGAGTATTCGCGGCTGCCGGGGGCCGGCTGGCCGTCGACCGAGGGCAGGCCGATTTCGGCGATGTCGCCGGCGACCCAGACGGGGGCGTGGTCCACGGGCTCGAAAGCCATCAGCCAGGCCTCCCCGCCGGGACTGCCGGGGTTCAGAAGGGTGCGCCCGGCGAGGCGCCAGCGGTCGAAGGCCGGCGGGGTCCAATCGGGCTGGACGGTGGATCCGGTCAGCAAGCCCAGCTGGTGCTGCCAATGGCGGACGGCGCCGGCGTCGCCGTCGTCGACTTCGACCCGGTCGAACAGGGGTTCGGCGCCCGAGCGCTGCAGCCAGCCGTCCAGCGCCCGACCGAAACCGCAGTAGTCGGTATAGGTCCGGTCGCCCAGCGCCAGCAGGCCATAGGACAGGCCGGTCAGATCGGCCGGAGCATTCATCGACCGGCGCACGAACCGGGACATGGCATCGGGGGCGTCGCCCTCTCCGGTCGTGGAGGCGATGATCAGCAACCGGCCCGCCGTCTTGAGTTCGGCGGGCTCAAGATCGCCGAGCAGGGCGACCCGGGCGGGCGTTCCGCCGTCTGAAAGGCTGCGCGCGGTCATCCAGGCCAGCTCTTCGGCCAGGCCGGTCTGGCTGGCGAAGGCGACGAGGACGACGGGTGCGTCTCCCGACGGCGCCAGGGCTGCGGATCGGCCGGCGTCGGCGCGGCGCGCGCGGGTCCGCGCCCATCGCACGAGGGCGATGACCAGCAGCCAGAGGCCGACGGCCAGCGCGGCCCACAGCCAGCGGACCGGGTCGTGGGTCACGCGCCTTCGGACAACATGGCGGTGAAGGCGGGGGTGACGGTCTCGGTCAGGCCGCCGTCGGTCCGCACCACGAACGCCGCGGAGATGTTCAGGGCCTCGGCATAGGCGGGACCTTCCACGGGCCCCATGACGGTCAGGGCGGTGGCCATGGCGTCGGCGTACATCGCCGTTTCCGCCAGGACGGTGACGGAGGCGACGCCGTTCTCGACCGGCCGGCCGGTGCGGCCGTCGATGGTGTGGCTGTAGGTCTGGCCGTAGACCTCGAAGCGACGGACCCAGTCGCCGGAGGTGGCGCAGGCCAGGTCGAACAGGGCGGCGACGCTGCGGGGACCGGGCGCGCCGGGGGCCTGTTGCAGTTCCGCCCACCAGGGCATGCCGTCGGGCTTGACGCCCGCGCCCCGCAGCTCGCCGCCGATCTCGACCAGATGATGGGTGGCGCCCATGGCGGTCAGTCGTTCGGAGACGCGGTCGACGGCGTGGCCCTTGGCGATGCCCGACAGGTCCAGCTTGACCCCGCCCAGTTGCTGGACCGCGCGGGCGTCGCGATTGAAGCGGACGATGCCCCAGCCGGACAGGGCGCGGGCGGCCTCGACCTCTTCCTCGAAGGGGACGGTCGGGCCGGTTCCAAAGCCATTGAGCGGGCGCGGTCCGGGCGGGCCGAAGCCCCACAGATCGACCAGCGCTCCCAAGGCCGGATCGACCGCGCCATTGGTGTCGTCAGCCAGGTCCATGGCCTTGTTGAGCAGGTCCCAGAACGGCTCGGACACGGCCCAGAAACCGGGCGGCGCCGCGTTGAGGCGCGACAGCTCGGACCGGGGATCCCAGTGGCTGAACAGGGCGTTGATCCGCGCCAGCTCTTCCAGAATGGCCGATTGGAAGGCGGCGCGGTCGAGGGCGGGCGGCGGGATCAGCCGGACCGACCAGGTCGTGCCCATGGTCTCGCCGGCGAAGTCCCAGATGTGGGCCCCCAGGGGCCGGGAAGGCTTGCGGCCATGGGTCGGGATCAGGACGCGGTTGTCCGGACGCGGCGCCGCGTCCCCACCCACGATCAGCGGGGGCGGGGTCCGGCGGGCCGATCCGGAGCCGCTGTCCGTCAGGGCAGGACCTCCACGACGCCGTTGTACTGGGCGTTGTAGGCCAGCTGGCCGGCCGAGGCCTCGCCGCGGACCGAGGCGTTCATCCAGTACATGCCGGGCTCGGGCCAGGTGACGGTGAAGGCGCCGTCGGCGCCGGTGGTGACGGTGATCTCCTCGGGATTGTCGCGGTAGCGCGTGCCGCCGCGGGCGATGGTGACCTCGAGGCCGGCCGCCGGCTGCCCATCGCGCAGCAGTCTGAAGGTCGCGGCCTCGCCGGAGACCAGATCGTTGGGATGGCTGACCGGAACCAGTTCCATGCCTTCACCCGTGGGGGCCAGGGCGTCGACCGACGGCGCGCCGAGGGTGACGAAGGTCTCGATGCGGCTGGCGCTGCGGGTGGCGACCACCTCGGTGGCGTTCGCCGGGATGTTCGCGGCCATGTCGGCCTCGGCGCCGCGCCAGCGCTTCTGTTCGCCACCCTGTTTGTAGCTGACGATGACGCCGCCCATGACATTGGCGACGCGATAGGTGCCCGGCTGGGTCAGGCGGAGGTCGAAGGTGGATCGGTAGCGGGCCCGGTGCAGGTTCTCCGGCGCCAGGGTCGAGCCGTCCGGCCCCGTGATGGTCAGGCCGGCCAGGTTCATGGCGGCGTGATCGGCGATGAAGACCCCGTTGGACATGCCGGCGTCGAAGCCGACCCAGGCCTCCGTGCCTGACAGGACGGTGGCGGTCGGCGCCAGCCAGGCGCGGTGGGCCTGGGCCGACATGGGCATGGCCAGCATGGCGAGGGCGGCGATCAGGGCGAGGGGCTTCTTCATGTGAGCGATCCTTAGCGGGTGACGGTGACGCGCACGGCGCCGAGTTCGGTGGAGCCGGCGGCCGAGCCGGTGTTGGCGGCCCCCCAGCGGAAGGGGACCCGCACCGCCTCGCGTCCGCCCAGTTCGCGGGCGGCCTCGACGACCATGAAGTAGTCACCCGCCGGCAGGTTGGACAGGCGCGCGCCGGACACGGTGACGGCATGGCGGCCTGGAGCCTTGGTGGCGCTGGATATGCCGTCGGCGGGCATCGTCATGGCGCGACCGCCGCGACGCCACCAGGTGCGCATGTCCTTGAGCCAGTCCTTGCCCTCGGCGACGTTGGAGACCTCGTACCAGACGGCGAGGGTGCGCACGGCGGTCTGGTCCGGACGCTCGATCCAGACGGCGACATAGGGCCGGTGATAGGCGGCGACCGTCAGGCGCGGAATCTCGACCGAGACGGTCAGATCGGCGGCCAGGGCGGGCGCGGCGACGGCGCCGAGGGCGGCGGCGGAGAGGGCGAGGGAAAGCTTACGCATGGGACTCGTCAGTGAATGAAGAGGAGGGCGATGACGACGGGTATCAGCAGGCCGAGGCCCAGCAGGGGCCAGGTCGAGGGCCGCTGGCGGGCGTGCAGCCAGGTCAGGCCGAAGCCGGTGACGGCGAAGACGATGCAGGCGACGGCGAAGACGTCGATGAACCAGTACCAGACCACGCCCGTGTTCCGGCCCTTGTGCAGGTCGTTGATGTAGGCGACCCAGCCGCGGGTGGTGCGTTCGCGCAGGGCCTCGCCGGTGGCGCGGTCGATGGTCAGCCAGCCGTCCCCGCCGGGCTCGGCCAAGGCGACATAGATTTCCTCGGGCGTGGTCTCGGTCGGCCGGCCGGCGATCTGAACCTCGAAGGTCTCCGTGGCCCAGCGTGCCACGGCGTCGGGAACGGGATCGGTCGTCTCGGCCGGAAAGTCGGACAGCCGGGCCAGCAGGGGCGCGGGCAGGGCGCCGGTCTGCTCGACCGTGACGGGTTCGGCGGGAATCTGGGCGGCGTGGTTCAGGGTGATGCCGGTGACGGCGAACAGAAGCAGGCCGACAAGGCTGATAGCGGCGGAAATCCAGTGCCACTGGTGCAGTTGTTTGAGCCAGAACGACCGTGTCGCGTTGAGCGCGGTCTTCGGCGCCTTGGGCGGCTTGGCTGGGGCGGCGGCTTCGGTCACGCGTGGCTTGTGCCGAAGTTGCGAACGATTTGCAATGGCTGCGACATCCCGCCCGGCGCGACAGTGTGCCGTCGAGGCGTCAGCCGGCGGGCAGACGGTCGAGAAGCTCCGCCGCGAAGACCGACAGGGTGTCGTCTCGCGCGCCCATGACGATGATTCGGTCGCCCGGCCGCGCCAATTCGATCAGCCGGTTCCCGCAGGCCTCGCGCGTGGCCAGGGCCTCGGCATTGCGGCCGGCGGCGCGGATTCCCGAGGCTATGTCCTCGCTGCCGACGGACCGGTCGGTGGTGCCGCCGAAATAGACCGGCTCGGGCATCAGCAGGACGTCGTCCTCGCGCAGCAGGCCGGCGAAGCCGTCGATGAACTCCGATTTCATCAGCCGCAGGGGGCCGAAACCGTGCGGCTGGAACAGGATCAGCAGCCGCCCGTCGAAGGCGTGCAGGGTCTTCAGGGTGGCGGCGATCTTGTCCGGGTTATGGGCGAAGTCGTCGATGACGGTGACGCCGCCGGCGGTCCCGACCACCTCCATGCGGCGGCGGATTCCGCTGAAGGTTTCCAGGGCGGCGACCGCCTCGGCCAGCGGCACGTTGATCGCCCGGACCGCGCCGAGGGCGGCGAGGGCATTGGCGACATTATGGGCGCCGGGGACGCTCAGGGTCACCGCATGTCTCGCTCCACCGAGCTCCGTCACGGTGAAGCGGATGCCGGTCGGCAGCGGTTCGAGGTCATGGGCGTTCAGCGTGGCGGACTCCTCACCGAGGGCGAAGGTGATGACCTGGTCCGCCGGGAGCGACTGGGCAAGGGCCTGGGTCTCGACATTGTCGAGGTTGAGCACCGCCTTCGACGCCCGGCCGGTGAAGCCGCCGAACAGGTCGCGCAGCTCCTCCATCGACTTGTGGTCCAGAGAGATGTTGGAGACCACGGCCACCGTCGGATCGTAGCAGGCGATGGTGCCGTCGGACTCGTCGACCTCGGAGACGAACAGGTCGGGCCCCCCGATCAAGGCGCTGGCGAAGGGGTGGTCGGGGTCGGCGAAATTCTTCATCACCGCGCCGTTCATGACCGTCGGTTCGCGGCCCGCCTGATGCAGGATCCAGGCGATCATGCCGGTGATGGTCGACTTGCCGCTGGTGCCGGCCACGCCGATCGAGGTCGGGGCGGCGTTGAATAGCTGGCTGAGCAGCTCCGGCCGGGTGACGATGCGGGCGCCGGCGCGCCTGGCCGCGCCGATGTCGGGCACGGTGTCCTCGATGGCGCCGGTGGCCACGACGGTCTGGTTAGCGCGCGTGACGCCCGAGCCGTCCTGCGGATGCAGGGTCACGCCCTGGGCTTCCAGCCAGGCGAATTTTTCGGGCGTGCGGCCCTGGTCGCGGGACCGGTCGGAGCCCTCGATACGGCCTCCGCGCGCCTGGACGATCATCGCCAGCGGGAGCATTCCCGATCCGCCGATGCCGCAGAAGAAATAGTCGTCTTGATTCATGAGGGCGAAACCGGGGAATGTCCGGCGGCCTGACTAGCACGGGCGAGGCGAGAGGCCAGCGGCTCAGCATGAAGATCGGCATCGTCAACGCCAGTTCGCGCTTCAGCAAGGAGCGGGCCGAGGCCGTTCTGGCCTGGTTCGCGACGAATTTTCCCGACGGCTCGGTCACGGCGACCTTCCACCCGGCCAGTTTCGGCAAGCACGGCCATTTCGGCGGCGACGACGCCAGCCGCGCCGCCGCCTTTGTCGAATACGCCAATGATCCCCGGCTGGACGCCGTCTGGTTCGCGCGCGGCGGATACGGATCGTGCCGCATCGCCGAGGCGGTGCTGCCCCGGCTGACGGCGACGGCGCGCAAGAAGCGGTATCTGGGCTATTCCGACGCCGGCAGCATCCTGGCCCTGCTCTACAAGGCCGGATTTCCCCATGTGGCGCATGGCCCGATGGCCTCGGACGCGGTGCGCAACGACGCCACAGCCCGGCGGGCGCTGAATTGGCTGAAGTCGGGCGATCCGTCCTCGTGGGAGCCGTCGCTGGCGAACGATCCGCGCCCGGCGGCCGCCTTCAATCTCAGTATTCTGGACGCCCTGGTCGGGACGGCGCTGGAGCCCGACCTGACCGGCCACGTGCTGATGCTGGAGGACGTATCCGAGCCGTTGTACCGGATCGACCGGATGATGTTCCACCTGACCGGCCAGGCCTCGATCCGGAAGGTGGCGGGCATCCGGATGGGGCGGGTGTCGGCCATCGTCGAGAATGACCCCGACTTCGGGCTGACCGCGGAAGAGATCTGCCGCTACTGGTGCGAGCGGTCCGGGATTCCGTATCTCGGGACCGCCGATATCGGCCACGACAGACAGAACAAGGTGGTTCCCTTCGGCCCTCGATAGGGGAACCGCGTTCGCCTGCACGGGGAAGCCGGTCGACGCCCGCCGCCGCGCGACGTCAGATGAGGTTCTACAGGGCTCCGGCGCGTATCGCCCGGGCCCGCGACACCCTTGGGGAGGGGTGTTCGCAGTGGCGGTCTGGCCGGCGGCGGGGGTGCGCCGGCCGGACCGCGACCATCCGTCATGCAGTGACGCTGGCGTCGGTGACAGGCAAGCGCCATCCTTGGCGAGCATGAACCGTCGCTCGCTTCTGATCCGCGCCGCAGGACTGGCCGCCGTCGTCGGCGGCGCCTGGTGGGTGCGCGAGACCCTGCTGTGGCCCCGACCGGAATTGGCGTTCGCGGAGACAGGCGCGACGCCTTGGCTGCCCTATGCGCGGAACGCGCTCGTTCCGACGGTGCGGGTCCGGCTGGGTGACCGCGAAGTCGTCGCCCTGATCGACAGCGGAGCCCAGTATTCGGTCATCGACCGGGCGTTGGTCGAGGCGCTGCCCCCGGCGGGCCGGTCGCTGTTCGACATGCCGCTGGTGGCCTATGGCGTCGGCGGAGGCGCGCAGATGGGGCGGGGGACCACCCTGTCTGTCGATCTGCCGGGGCTGGCCATTCGCGGTCTGCGGGCGGCCATACTCGATCTCGGGCCGCTGGCGTCGGAGCAAGGGCTGCGGACGCCCCTGATCCTCGGTCAGGACGTGCTGGGGCAGGCGGTGCTGGCGCTGGATCCGGGCCGGCGGCATGCCCGGCTGGTCCGGCGCGAGGCCTTCGTGCGGCCGCCCGACCTCTCTCCGGCGACTGTGGGCCGCCAGGGCGGAGCGATGACGGCGGAGGTGACGGTCGAGGGTTCCCTGGTCACCGCCGTGGTGGACACCGGCGCCTCGGCCCTGCTGGGGCTCAGCCGCGAGGCCGCGACAGGCGCGGGCCTGATGGATGGACGGCCGCAGGGCAGCGGCGTCAGCCTGGTGCTGGGCGGGGCGATCCGTTCGGCGACGGTCGAGGCCGATACGGTGACCTTCGCCGATCACCTGTACCGCCGCGTATCGGTCGGCGTGTTCGACCAGCCGCCGCTGCCGAACTTCCCGGGCGGACTGCTCGGAATGGAGGCCTTCACGGGCCGGCGCATGGCCATGGACCTCGGCGCCGGGGTCCTGTTCGTGTCGCGGCCGCTGGACCTGATTGTCAGCTGAACCTTACATGGCCTGGAAGGTGTCGCAGGCCGCCGGATCTCCCGATTCATAGCCGCGTCGCAGCCATTCGACCCGTTGGGCCGAAGAACCGTGGGTGAAGCCGTCCGGCTGGACCCGTCCACCCTGACGGCGTTGCAGCGTGTCGTCGCCGATGGCCGAGGCCGTCTGCATGCCGGCTTCCAGATCGCCGGCCTCCAGCGCGACTTCGCCATTTGACACCGTCGCCGCGTTGCGGGCCCAGACCCCGGCGTAGCAGTCCGCCTGCAGCTCCAGCGCGACCGAATAGCGGTTGGCCTCCGCCTGGCCCGAGGCGCGCTGCTGGGCCGAACGAACCTGCGCCGAGAGGCCGGTCAGGGTCTGGATATGGTGGCCGTACTCATGGGCGATGACATAGGCGCGGGCGAAGTCGGCGCTTGAGGCGCCCAGATCGGTCTCGAGCTGCGACCAGAACGACAGGTCGAGGTACACGTGGCGGTCGGCCGGACAGTAGAACGGCCCCATCGCCGCCTGTCCGAAGCCGCAGCCGGTCGAGGTCCCCTGTTCGTACAGGGTGACGGTCGGGGGCTGATAACCCTGGATGCGGGTCGTCCAGACATCGTCGATATTGGCGCCGACGACGTCGACGAAGGCCCCGGCCTGGTCGGACGGACTGCCCTGACGGCCTTCGGAGACGCCAGCTCCGCCGAACTGGCTGGCCAGTTGGGTGGTGGTGGAGGGGTCGATATCGAAGATGAAATAGCCGATGGCGGCCAGGATCATGACGCCGATGCCGCCCCCGGCCATGGCCCCGCCGCCCATGCCGCGCCGGTCGTCGATGTTGCCGCCGCGCCGTCCACCCTGCCACCGCATGATCGTTTTCCCTCAGCCCTGAAATCCAAGCTAGGCCGGAACGCGGGGCGAGGGGAAGGGATGCAGCCTGAAAGGCGAACTCCGTTCGCCGGCTAGTCTCGGGGGCGATCCAGCCAGGCGTCGATCTGGCCAACCTCGCCCGAAGTGGCCCGGCGACGGTCCGAGGCCGACCGGCGCAGAGCCCGCTCTTCCTCGGGGGAGCGCAGGGCGGGCAGGGGTGCGGGTTGAACCGGTTCGGGGCGGCGGGCGGACTCGAGCCGCTGACGGTTGAGGCCGGTTTCCAGCTCCAGTTGGCGGGCGAAGGCCGCGCGCTGCTCGGCCTGGGCGCGCAATCGCTCCATTTCGAGGCGGTGCTGGTCGGCCTGGTGTCGATGCGGATCGACCGCGGGCGCGCCGGGACGTGGCTGCCACGTCTGGGCCTGCGCCACGGAAGGGGCGGCCGCGAGAAGGGTCAGGACGAGGATTGCGCGGACGACCATCATGAGACCGAAGATGAAGCCTGTGCCGCCGATCTTCAAGCGTGGCCGTCAGCGGGTCGGGGAGAGCGTCCAGACGCGGGTGCGTTTGACGGCGTCGTCCTCAAGCTCGCGCGTGGTCGGGACCGCGTACTCGGCCAGAAGGTCGAAGCCCTCCCGGGGGAAATAGGTCCGCAGCGGGTCGCCGACGAGAACGCGCCTTCCCCGCGTCGCGGCCTCTGTCAGCCAGGCCAGCACCCGGTCGGCCATCGGCTGTTCGTAGAAGACGTCGCCCGCGCAGATGACGTCGACCGCGGGCGGTGGGCCATCCAGCAGATCGGCGTCCGTGAAGGCGAGGTTCACCCCATTGGCGGCGGCGTTGAGCGCCACGGCCGCGCCGCAGAACGGATCGACGTCGGCGCACAGGACCGAGGCCGCGCCGGCCTTCATGGCCGCGACGCCGACCAGGCCCGAACCGGCGGCGAGGTCGAGCACCCGTTTGCCGGCGACCTCGACGGGGTTGTCCAGAAGCCAGCGCGCCAGTCCCTGACCGCCCGCCCAGGCGAAGGCCCAGAACGGCGGCGGCAGGCCCATTTCTCCCAACTCCTCCTCGGTCAGTCGCCAGATCGGCGTGATCTCGTCCGCCAGCCACAGCGAAATCTCCGGCGTGTGCGGCACGGGCTGGAGACGGGTGTTGGCGAGGATGAAGGCCGCGGGGTCGGAGATCACCTCCTGGCCGACGCCTTGCCGAGGACTTCCAGATACCCGGTCGAGACCTCCATCCGCTCGCCCGGCGGCCTTGCCCGCACGGCCTTGTGCAGGGCCGGAAGCTTCCAGCAGGGAATGTGCATGAACAGGTGATGCTCGGCGTGGAAATTGACCCAGTAGGGGGCGATGAAGGCGCGCTCCCACCATGAGGCGCGGGTGGTGCGGGCGGCGCGGAAGGCGTCGACGGCCGAGCCCTCGACGCAGGCGTGTTCGGCGATGTTCCTCAGCCGGGTGACCATGGGGAACCACGTCGCCATGGGCAGCAGCCATAGAGCGAAATACGCCCACCAGACGCCGGCGAGCACCGCCGCCGCGAGCAGGGCGGCGTTGACCAGCAGAAAGGGGGCGACCGAACGGCCCGTGACGACGGCGCCTTCGGCCAAGTCCTCGTCGCGGCGCGTGGCGAAGGCCTGAAAGGCGAACAGCACCCGCTGCTTGAAGAAGGTCTGGCCGGTCAGGTCGCGCAGGATCTTCCGGCGCAGGGAGGCGCGGGTGACCGGGAAGGGAGCCGACAGGACCAGATCGGGATCCTCGGCCTGCTGGGCGTATTTGTGATGCGCCAGATGATAGGGCCGGTAGACCGTCAGCGAGGCCCCGACCGGGACCGCGCAGAGCCAGTGGCCGAGAAGGTCGTTCAGCCGCCGGTTCGGCGACAGGCCGCCGTGCGCCGCCTCGTGCATCAGTATGGCCAGCCCCAGCTGGCGCGTACCGATGACGGCTACGCTGAGCGGGACCAGGAACGGCCAGACCACGCCCGCTGTGACCGCGACGGCGATGACGGCCCAGCAATGCAGCACGAGCAGCGAGCCGATCCAGGGCGAACGGGTCTGGAAGGGCGCCCAGTCTTCGGGCGTGAACAGGTCGGACGGCCGGATGCGGGGCGCGGCGGGCATGGCTCATGATAGGCCCTGACGGAGCCGATCGGAAGCGCAGCCTGGGCTTTCAGGCGGCGAAGCGGAATTCGAGCCCGTCACGCGAACCCGACAAAAAGTCAGGTTGACATGACATTATTCTGGTGTAAGGTAAGGCTTACATCAAGTCAGGAACGCCCTCCATGCTGGCCCTCGGAAAATCCACTACCTCCGCCCACAAGCGTTACGTCTTCCGGACCATGGCCTTCATGTCCGGCTATGTGGCGATCAATGTCGCCGCCATCTTCGGCGCCTTCGACGACATCGCCTCGCCGGTCGCGGCCTGGGCCCTCGCCCTGTCCGTTTCCGCGCCGGTGATCGGCCAGATCTGGGCGACGCTGTCGCTGATGAACGAGTCGGACGAATTCGTCCGGGCGGTGACGGCGAAACAGTTCATTCTCGCGGCCGGGGCCGCCATGGCCCTGGCCAGCGTCTGGGGGTTCGGCGAGAGCTACGCCGCCGCGCCCCACATCCCGGCCTGGATGATCTATCCCCTGTTCTGGGCCTGTTTCGGGGTGATCGCGCCGTTTGTGAGGTCGTCGAACTGATGAAAAACCGCCTCAAACTTCTGCGCGTCGAGCGAGGCTGGACCCAGGAGCAGCTGGGACAGGCTCTGGGTGTCTCACGCCAGGCCGTCAACGCCCTGGAGACCGAGAAACACGATCCTTCGCTGGACCTCGCCTATCGCATCGCCGTGCTGTTCGCGCGGCCGGTGGAAGAGATCTTCGACAATCCCCACGCCTGACCAAGTCAAGCGAACCTTACTTAATCTGGAGACTGAAATGTTCAACGCCTTCTTCAAGGCGCGGCCCCGTCTGCGCGCGGCCCTGTTCGGACTGGCCGTCTGTGCCCCGGTCTTCGTCGTCGGGATCGGTCAGGCGCTGGCGCAGGAAGCGTCCGTTCCGGCCGCCTTCGTTTCGGACCGGCTGTCGGTCGAGGTCGTCGGATCCGGCCCCGACGTGATCCTGATCCCGGGCTTCGCCTCGTCGCGGGAGGTCTGGCGGGCCGAGGCGGAGCGGCTGAAGGCGACGCACCGGGTGCATCTGGTGCAACTGGCGGGGTTCGCCGGCGAGCCCTGGACGCACGGCGACGGGCCGTTCGTGCAGCCGATGGCCGATGAGCTGGCGCGCTATATCCGCGAGGCGGGACTGGAGCGGCCGACGGTGATCGGCCATTCGATGGGCGGGATGACCGGGGTCATGTTGGCCCAGCAACATCCGGACCTGATCGGCCGGGTCATGAGCGTGGACAGCCTGCCGTTCTTCAGCGCCCTGTACGGGCCGCAGGTGACGGCGGAGACGGCGCGGCCGTTCGCCGTCCAGGCCGCGGCCGGCATGCTGGCGGCCGACGACGCCGGGTTCCGCGCCGGCCAGGCGCAGGGCGCGATCGGCCTGGCGCGCGATCCGGCGACGCGGGCGGCGATGGTCGAGTGGTCGATGGCCTCGGACCGGCGGGCCCTGGCGGCCGCGATCGGAGAAGTGATGACCACCGACCTGCGTCCGGGCCTGGCGGCCATGACGACCCCGGTCTGGGCGGTCTACGCCTCGGACGCCGACGGCGGGGCGCCGGCGGCGATGGCCGACGGCCTGTGGACGCGCGAGTACGCCGCCCTGCCGGGGGTTCGGCTGATCCGGGTCGACGGCAGCCGGCATTTCATCATGGCCGACCAGCCGGCGCGGTTCGCCGAGCTGGTGGATCAGTTGTTGGCGGAGTTGTTCTGATACGTCGGCCCGGCCGCGGCGACGTTGCCGGGCAGCCGGCACCGGCCGAGGACATTGTTGTGCGTAACCTCGAATCCTTCCGCCGGAATATCGAGGCAGTCGATCCACTGAAGGGGCGAGGTGTCGGCCACGACGAGTCCGCCGCCCTCGCCGCAGTTGACCTCGACGAAGGGGGCGAAGGCGTTGGAGCGGGCGACTACCGCCGCGTCGAGGACCTCGCAGACGAACCCGGCGCGACGGATCACCCGTTCGGCGTACTCAAGCGTCTCGGGCCGGGTCATATCCCTGCGGAAGCCGCGGTCCCCGCCCAGGAAGCCGCGGTTCATTTCACGGCGTGAACTTTCGATGCGGGTCGGGGTGGTGGCGCCCAGAGCAATCCCCCCGGGCGACCTTGTGCCCTCGATGCCGAAGGTCTCGATATGGCCGTTCGGCGACAGCGGCGACGGCCCGATCTGCGCAAGGGCGGGCGTGGCGGCGAAGGCGACGGCCATGGCGGCCGAGGCGATGAGCGTGTGGGACAGGCGAGGCATGGGCGATCTCCTCCAGCGGGTGCGACGTCCGCGTTCCTGGCGCGCCGGCCCCCGAATTCATCGGCGCAGGCATGGCCGCCACGAAGCGCCAGACAGTTACAGGGTCGGCGAACTCATAGGCACCTTCAACTCAAGGTCAAAGCTGACAGGCCGGTATCGAAAGTCAAGCAAACGCCGTCCGCCGGGATCGCCGATCAGTTCCCGGCTGACCGGGACCGTTCGGCCAGACCGGCGTTGCCCGGCAACTGGCAGGCGGCGACAATCCGCTGGCGGCGTCCCGCCTGACCGGTGTCGGGCGCCAGGTCGAGACAGTCGGTGACCTGAAGCGGATCGGTGTCGGCGATGATGACGCCGCCGCCCTCGACGCAATCGATCTCGATCAGGGAACCGCCGTCACGGGTCCGGCCAACCACGGCCGCTTCGGCGACGGTGCAGACCAGGCCGGCGCGGGCCGCGGCGTCGGCGGCCTGGTCCTGGACGGAGGGTCCGATCGGCGTATTGCGGCCCCGGTTCATCTCCTCGCGCGAGCCGGCCAGGCGGCTGGGAGTCTCGGCCGCCACGCCGAACTGGCCGGGGGTGTAGATGCGCAGGCCCTCGGGTTCCCGCGCGCTCTGCGGCAGGGCCAGGGCCGGGCCGGCGAGGCCGGCGAGCATCAGGACGACGATCCCTCGCATCAGGTGGCCGCCGGGGCGGGCGCCATGACCGGGGTCACGTCGCCGGCCTTGAGCAGCTCGCCGCCGAAGTCGTCGGCATAGGCGATGGCCAGAAGGGAGCGGAAGCCGGAGGCCGGAAGAGCGATCTCATAGGCCCCCTCGACGCGTGGACCGACCTGATAGGGGTTGATGAGGAAGATCAGCCCGGCGGCCTTGCCGGGCGCGGAGCCGGGGGCCAGGACGAAGGCGGTGTCGGCGGCGCGGGGGCAGGACGAGCCGGGCGGTCCGCCGAGGTTGATCGAGGCGCTGTCGGGCACGCGGGCGCGTCTGGCGGCGTTGATGGCCGAGCACAGGGCCTGGTCGAGAATGGTCAGATCGGCGTTCCTGCGGAACAGGTCGGCGAGGCCGAGCCGCCGCTTCAGCGCCTTGTCCCAGAGGACGCCGCTGGTCAGGGTGTTCGGGTTGGCGCCGCCCGAATAGTCGAAATCAACCCGTTTGAGGCTGAACAGCTTGCCGGTCTCGAGGGCGGCGGTGACCGTGATGGTCTTCTCGTATTTGGGCCGGTCGGTGTCGGCCCCGGCCTCGGTCAGCTCTCCCTGGGCGCCCTCGGTGAACTGGCGCAGCAGCCGCACTTCCTCGGCATAGAGGCGGGCGTGCAGGTCGGTCTGGGGCCGGATGGCGTCGGGCAGGGTCAGGCGAACGTCGGCCCAGGGCGTCTTCGATACGAAATTCAGGGGCGCGGCGGCGTCGGCCGGGGTGACGGCCGGGGCCTCCCCCGGGGCGGCGGGCGCGTCGCCCGCCTCCGGCTCCCGGTCGCGGTTGCAGGCGGACAGGCCGGCGGCGAGGGCGGCGGTCAGCAACAGGGCGCGAAGAGCGGTCATGCGGGACTCCTTCAGAGCGGCCACGATACAGCGCCGACAATGATGGCGGAAAGCAGAATGAAGCCCGCGTCGCGGTTCGACCGGAACAGGCGCAGGGCGAGGGCGGGGTTGTCGGGGCCTTCCTGGCTGGGCTGGCGGTCAGAAGGCTCCGTCTTCTCGACCCGACGCGAGCCGGGAAGGCGGAAGACCTGCCAGCCGAGGTGGGCGGCGAAGGCGGCGAGACCGGGCCAGAACAACGGGCCGAGACCGGCGGCGGCGCCGGCGATGGCGGTCAGGATGACGGTGACAAGGTAGAAGACGCCGACGCCGCGCCGGACGTTCGCGCCGAGGCGGCGGGCCGAGGATTTGACCCCGACCATGGCGTCGTCCTCGATGTCCTGCAGGGCGTAGATGGTGTCGTAGCCGAGGGTCCAGAAGACGGCGCCGGCGTAGAGGAGGAGGGCGCTCATGGCCCAACCGGATGGCGCTCCAAACGCAGAGGCGACCGCGAAGCCTGTCCCGAAGTCATCCATCAGAACCCTCCAGCTCGCGGCCGCCGCCGCGAAGCCCATGAGGACGCCCCAGTTGAAGGTCAGGCCAAGCCATGCCTGGGGCCACCAGGTGACGCGCTTCATGAAGGGGTAGGCGGCGACCAGAAGAAGGGAAGCGACGCCGAGCATGACGGCGACGATGTTCAGGGTGAGCAGGATCAGCAAGCTGATCAGGCTGCAGCCGATGACAAAGGCCCAGGCTTGTTTCACCGAGATGCGGCCGGACGGGATCGGGCGCAGGGCGGTCCGGGCCACCTTCGCGTCGATGTCGCGGTCGACGATGTCGTTGAAGGCGCAGCCCGCCGCCCGCATCAGACAGGCGCCGAGGGCGAAGCCGAGGAACAGCCAGGCGTCATAAGCGTCCGGCGTCTTGCGGTATTGGCTGAGCGCCAGGGCGATCCCCTGCCAGCCGGGGATGAGCAGCAGCCAGATGCCGATCGGGCGGTCGAACCGGCCCAGCTTCAGCCACGGCTTGAGCCCTTCCGGCGCGTGACGGTCGACCCAGTTCGTCGGGGCGTCGGGAAGCGGGGCGGAGGTCATGGGTCGGAGATAGCCTTTCGGAGGGTGGGGGAGAAGGGTGGCGCGGTTCTCCCTCCCCCGAAGTGGGGAGGGATGTCGGCGCGAAGCGGCGACAGGGTGGGGAGGTGTGAAGCCGGGCGCCGGCGGTGCGGGACTGGCGTTCCCCACCCGGGCTCGGCTTCGCCTCGCCGTCCCTCCCCATGAAGGGGAGGGAGAACGTGCACGCAGGACTCATGGCCGCCTGTTTCCGGGCGGTCGGGGAGGGCGCGGGGCGGCCGGGCCTCGCCCGGTGCTTTGATAGTTTGACCGTGTCGACGAAGCAGACCTGCCCCGCGCAGCCGTTATCCACGCGCCATCCGGTTGGCAGCCCTCGTTTCGGGCCTAGCCGGATCACCGCCGCAGCCCTTGCGGGCTGCGACG
>CALRJO020000015.1:0-47639 GCA_943367565.1 Brevundimonas vancanneytii | reverse complement strand
GGACGAAATCCGCGTCGGCGGGCGGGCGTTCCTGTGGCCGGGCGAGAGTCCGGATGACGCCGCGCTCCGGGTCGGCCGTGCGGGCGCCGGCTGGAGGGTGAGCTGGAGCGGACCGGCGGGCGGGCGGCAGACCACCTGGCTGCCCGATTCCGGGTGACCGGTTTACGGCTCGTTAACCAATTCACGCCAACGGAGGAATGTCTTCCATTTTCGAGGACACCCACCATCACCGAACTTCTTCAGCCCGGCGCTCGCGTCGGGCTTTTTTTTCGGACTGACGCTGTGGTGGGAAAGAGTGGCTCCGCGGGTAGGATTCGAACCTACGACCAGCCGATTAACAGTCGGCTGCTCTACCACTGAGCTACCGCGGAACACTTCCTCTCGGGAAGGCGCGCGCTATAGCAGCGCGAGTCAGACTGACGCAACGGGAAATATCCGATCTTGGCCGTGATCCGCATCGACCAACCCGACGATCCGCGCATCGCCGGCTTCCGCGACATCCGCGAGCGGGACCTCACGGGCAGGCAGGGCCTGTTCGTGGCCGAAGGCGAGGTGGTGCTGAACGTCCTGACCTCGGACCGATCGCTGTGCCGACCGGTCGCGATTTTGCTGGACAGCAAACGGGTCGAGGGGTTGGCGGGCGTGCTCGCGAGGATCGCGGCGGAGACGCCGGTCTATGTCGCGGACCCGCCGGTGCTCGATGCGATCGCGGGGTTTCACCTGCATCGGGGAATACTGGCCCTGGGCGTGAAGCCGCCCGCGCGGGATCTGGAGGCCTGTCTGGGCCTGCTAGGGCCGGACGCCGTGGTGGTGGCGGCGTGCGGGATCGGCAATCACGACAATATGGGCGGGGTGTTCAGGAACGCCGCGGCCTTCGGAGCCGGAGCCGTGCTGCTGGACGCGCGTTGTTGCGATCCCTTCTACCGCAAGGCCATCCGGGTGTCCGTCGGCGCCGTGCTGAGGACGCCGATGGCGGTCGGTATGGACGCCGTGGCCATGGTCGACGGGCTCAAGGCGGCGGGGTTCGAGGTGCTGGCGCTGACGCCGGGCGCATCCGGGTCTCTGGACGCGGCGCCGCGAGGCGGGCGGATCGCCATCGTCCTGGGCCCGGAGGGGCCGGGGCTGCCGCCGGCCGTGATCGAGCGCTGTCGGCCGGTCGGAATTCCGATGTCAGGCGGTTTCGATTCGCTGAATGTTTCGGTCGCCAGTGGAATTGCGCTGCATCATTTCACCCGACGGGTGTGAATCGATCACGGAATTGCGATTAACGCCTTGTACACCTTGATGAACCGGCAAAGCTGTGTCGCTGTGCGGGCGTCCGGGGGGAGTTCAATCATGTTCGGTGGCGTTTTCGTCTTCATTCACCGCAATGCGCGCGTCGCGCTCGCGGTGGGCATCGTCGCGGCGGGCGTCAGCGCCGCCAGCGTCATCGGCTGGATCACCGCGCCGGTGGCCTGACCGCGACGGCGGTTCAGTCGGCTCAGTCCAGGGCTCTTTCGTCCGGCCCGGTCGCGGCCGCGGTCTGGCGCGCCCGCCAGATCACGCCGACGATCAGCGACAACAGCACGGCGTCGCCCCAGACATAATAGGCCGTGACATAGGCCCACTGCTCCAGTTCGTGGAAACGGATGAAGGCCAGATGGTTGGCCATGAGCAGGAACTGGAACGCGGTCGCCCAGATGGCCCATCGGCGCTTCGAGTACAGGGCGAGATACAGCAGGAACAACACCGTCCCGCCGTCGAGCCCGATGGCGACCCACGGCGGCCTGGTCGGGTCAAACGGCGCGAGCGCCGTTCCGATCCACGTCAGGACCAGAACGGCCGCCGTCGCCCGTTCCCACGGCCCGCCGCGCCAGAAGGCGAGAGCCGCCGCAAGGATGAGCAGGACCAGGGAGATCGCATAGATCGGCGACATCCCCCGGCATCGCCAAATCAGGAGACGAGCGCAAGCCCCGTGGGACGCGGGATCGGTTCGTCCGACTTCTCCAGCCCGCCCATCTGGACGCCCCGATAGGAGGTGTTCCGCTTCACATCGGCCAGCGCCTCGTGGAGCGCGACCATGGCGCGTTGCGCCCCGATCTGCGCCGTGAGGGCGTCGGCGAGGGCGTCGAAGGCCGCCTGTCCCACCGTGGCGGAAAGGCCGGAGTCGCGACGGCTTCGGGTCAGGGACTGGGCCAGTCGGCCAAGCTGGCTGACGGCTTCGTCCTGGCTGGCCTCGGCCTGAAACAGGTCCTCCGCCAGGCGCGCGACAACGGTCGCCGCATGTTCGCTGCGTTTCATTCGCTCACCTCTATTCAAGAAGGACGCGGATCAGGTCCCGTACCGGATGCCTTGCAGAACGAAGGCGAACCGTTCCGCGCCAATGACGCTCGTCAGAACCAGGGCGGCTATTGCGGCAATGGAGAAGACGAACAGGACGCGTCCGAGGATCTCATGTCCGATTCCGAAGGCTGGAAGCCGGTATCCAGCAGGGCCGCCCCGATGTGCAGAATCTCCCTGAAGGTGGTTTCCGGAGAGAGGAAGGCCGCCTGTTTGCGGGTTCCCCCGACCAGGTGATTGACCATCATCTGTTTCACCGGCGTATCGGCCAGTGAGAGAAGCACTGTCTGAAGCTCCGCCCAGCTGATGCTCGGCACCTGTCCTTCGGTATCGGACATTGATGGCCCCTTTCGCCGGGGCAGAAGGACCCGTGGCGGCGACGGCGGCGATTGGGACCGGTTCGGATACCGAGTCATTCGGAACGGCCTGTTCGGCCAGCAGGAGGAGGGCGGCATCGACCCGCCCGGAGGCGTTCAGCTTGCGCGCGGCGTTCTCGCAGTGACGGTCGACGGTCGACGGCCTGATGCCCAGCCGCCGGGCGATCTGTTTGGAGTTCATGTGCGCGTGGACGAGACGCAGACATTCGCGCTCGCGCCCGGTCAGTCGATCACTACGGCTCGGCATCCATCGCCCCCCGGCTCTCTTGGCGACTAAATCACGAGTGGAGAGCCACCGAAACGGGGATTGTGACAGGCGCATGCAATCAGCGCTTGTCGGCGCCGCCGGCAGGGAGGGGAGGGACGAAATCGCGATGGAGGCCTGACCGAGAATCGAACTCGGGTGCAAGGATTTGCAGTCCTCTGCGTAACCACTCCGCCATCAGGCCCTGGGCCGTTGAAAACGGCCGCGCCATCGCGAGGGGCGTTCGCTATCAGATCGGATTGTCCCCCGCAACGCACAGACCTATAAGCGCGCGAGATTTCCGGCGCCGCGCCGGTCCCCCAGCCGCAGGATCAAGCCTCCATGGATTTCGCCGCCGCCCGCAAGGTCATGGTCGACAGTCAGATCCGCGTGAACGACGTCACCGACCGCGCCCTCCAGGCCGCGCTGCTGGCCGTGCCGCGTGAGCGGTTCCTGCCGCAGGAGCGGGCCTGGTCCGCCTATGCCGAGATCGAGCCCGAGATCGCTGGCGGGCGCAGGCTGATGCTGGCGCGCGACCTGTCGAAACTTCTGATGGCGCTGGACGCACGGCCGGGCGAGTCGGCCCTGGCCCTGGCGGCCCCGTACGCGGCGGCGGTGCTGGCGCGGCTGGGCCTGGCCGTGACCGCCCAGGAATCGGACGCCGCGGTGCTCGAAGTGGTCGGCGCGGTGCTGGCGGAGGAGGGGGTCCAGACGGTCGTCGCGCCCCTGACGGAGCCGGCGGAGGGCGGCCATGACGTCATCATCTGCGAAGGCGCGATCCCCGGCCGGCCCGAGGCCTGGCTGAAGGTCCTGAATGTCGGCGGGCGGATGGCCGTCGTCGAACGGACCGGCCCGGTGGGCAAGGCGGTGCTGTATGTACGGGGCGAGCAAGGGGTGTCGCGCCGCGAACTGTTCAACGCCGCCCCGCCCATGCTGGCCGAACTCTCGCCCGAAGCCACCTTCGCGCTGTAGTGTCCCGGAGGTCGACGGACTTCCCCGGCCGACGCGTGAAAAAAACTTAACTGGCGTGGGCGCGAACCGTCCCGCATCAGACCTATGAGATACGAAGGGCGCGCCTCCCCGCGCCAGGCAGGAACACACATGCTGAAACGTACGCGCGCGCTCGCCTCGGTCGCCGTCATCGCCGTGATCGCCGGCATGGGCGCCCCCGCGTGGGCTGAAACCCTCAGGGACGCGCTGGCCCTGGCCTATCAGACCAACCCGTCGCTGCTGGCCCAGCGGGCCAACCAGCGGGCGCTGGACGAGTCCATCGTCCAGGCGCGGGCCGGGCTGCGGCCGTCGCTGGATGTGACCGCCAACGCCAGCTACAGCCGCACCGATTCGCCTGTCACGGGGACCCCGCCCTTCACCTCGGGCGGCGTTGTGGAGAGCGACAGCGGCGGCGTCAGCATCGGCCTGTCCCAGACGCTCTGGTCCGGCGGGCGGATCGGTCACGGCATCTCGGCGGCGGAAGCCAATATCCTCGCCGGTCGCGAGGATCTGCGCGACATCGAGCAGACCGTTCTGACCTCGGTGATCCAGGCCTATGCCGATGTGATCCGCGACGGTGAAATCCTGGCCATCCGCCAGTCCAATCTCGGCGTGCTGCAACGCCAGCTGGAGGAGGCCTCGGCCCGGTTCGAGGTCGGGGAGATCACCCGCACGGACGTGGCCCAGTCCGAGTCGCGGCTGGCCCAGTCCGAGGCCGACCTGGCCAACGCCCGGGCCCAACTGTCAGTGTCGCGCGCTGTCTACGCCGCGGTCGTCGGCCAGGCGCCCGGCGATCTGGCGCCGATGCCGGCGCTGCCGGGCATTCCGACCGATTTCGACAATGCGCTGGACGTCGCCCTGGCCGACAATCCGGCCATCCGCTCGGCTACCTACAGTCAGCGCGCGGCCGAGGCCAATGTGGCGGCGGCCAAGGCGGAATACATGCCGTCGGCACGCCTGACGGCCTCCTATGGCGGCTCGACCAACGACCTGGGCTCCCTGGCCGACATCACCGACAATACCCGCTTCCAGGCCGGCGCCACCGTCTCGGTGCCGCTGTTCACCGGCGGGCTGAACCGGTCGCGCGTCGCCCAGGCCCTGGAACGCGCCAATGTGGCCCAGATCAATGTCGAGGGCGCCCGCCGCAACACCCTGCAGGCGGTCAGCTCGGCCTATGCCCAGTCGATCTCGTCCCGCGCCACGCTCCAGGCGGGAGAGGAAGCCGTTCGCGCCGCCACCGTGGCCGCCGAGGGCGTGCGGCAGGAGGCCCAGGTCGGTCTGCGCACCACGCTCGACGTGCTGAACCAGGAGCTGGAGCTGCGCAACGCCCAGATCACCCTGGCCAGCGCCCGCCGCAACGAATACGTCGCCCAGGCCAATCTGCTGGCAGCCATGGGACGGCTGGAAGGCCAGGATCTGGACGCCGACCTGACCGTCTATGATCCGGCCGCCAACTACGACCGGGTGCGCAACCGCGGCGCCCTGCCGTGGGACGGGATCATCGAGGCCATCGACCGCATCGCATCTCCGGGGATCGTCCCCGCCAACGACGCCGCGGACGCGCCGATCGACGCCCAGCTGAAGTCAGAGACCGTCCGGACGGCGCCGCGCGACTGATAATCCCCAGGTCGCCTGTCGCGCGACTGGCGCGGCGCGCGTTAACCTGTGACGCGAAAAACGCCCGTTGATTCCATCGGGCTGAGATGCGACGACAGGGCGTGGGAGGGGGCTCCTCTCCCGTGCCGCCATTGGACTTGATCGTGCGTTCGCCGCGCGCACCGGGGTTTCGACATGACCGACCAGACCGCCCAGGAACCGACGATGGAGGAAATCCTGGCGTCGATCCGCCGGATCATTTCCGAAGACGACGCCCCGGCTGAAACCGCGCCGGCCGCCGCCGCGCCTGAGCCGGAAGCCGAGCCGGAGGCCGCGCCGGACGCCGAACCCGTCGTTTCCCCGGCCTTGATGGACGAAACCCCGTCGATGGAAGAACCCGCGGCGTCCGAGGAGGACGTGCTGGAACTGACCGACGCCTATGAGGCCCCGGCGGCCGAGAGCATCGGCGATCTCGACATCTCGGCGTCGGAGCCGTTTCCCGCCGCCGAGCCGGCGTTCGATGAAGAGCCGGTCGAGGCCTATGCGCCCGAACCCCCGGCCACGCCGGCCCCGTCCCATGACGGCCTGGTCGGCGACAGCGCCGCGGCCAGCGCCGCCTCGGCCTTCGCCGGTTTCGCCTCGACCCTGAGGAAGCCCGAGCCGGCCGACGCCGCCTTCCCGTCCGGTCCGACCATCGACGAGATGGTGCGCGGCCTGCTGCGCCCGATGCTGAAGGAGTGGCTGGACGCCAACCTGCCGGCCATCGTCGAGGCCCAGGTACGCAAGGAAGTCGAACGCATCGCCCGCAACGCCGGCTGACTTCACCCGCGACCCGATCAAGGCTAGATCATTCCGGGGCGGCTCCAGTCGGGGCCGCCCTTTCTCTTTTTGCCGTAAGACCTTTCAATGCTCGACAAGACCTTCGACCCGACCGCCGCCGAACCCCGCCTGTATGCGATGTGGGAGGAGAGCGGCCTGTTCGCCCCGAAGACCCCCGAGGACTCCGGCGTCGCCGCCGAGGCCTATTCGATCGTGATCCCGCCGCCGAACGTGACGGGCTCGCTGCACATCGGCCACGCGCTGAACAACACCCTGCAGGACATCCTGGCCCGCTATCACCGGATGCGCGGCAAGGCGGTGCTGTGGCTGCCCGGCACGGACCACGCCGGCATCGCCACCCAGATGGTGGTCGAGCGCCAGCTGGCGGCCGCCGGCAACGTCGGCCGCCGCGACATGGGCCGCGACGCCTTCGTGGCCAAGGTCTGGGAATGGAAGGCCGAGAGCGGCGGGACCATTGTTCAGCAGCTGCGTCGGCTGGGCGCCAGCTGCGACTGGAGCCGCGAACGGTTCACGCTTGACCCGGCCATGAACGCCGCCGTGCGCAAGGTGTTCGTCAAGCTGCACAGGGACGGGCTGATCTATCGTGACAAGCGGCTGGTGAACTGGGATCCGCATTTCCAGACGGCCATCTCGGACCTCGAGGTCGAGCAGAAGGAGATGGACGGGTCCTACTGGCATTTCGCCTATCCGCTGGCCGACGGCGTCACTTATGAGCACCCGGTCGCCTATGACGGGGACGGCCAGCCGACGGAATACGAGACGCGGGATTACATCGTCGTGGCCACGACGCGGCCCGAGACCATGCTGGGCGACACCGGCGTGGCCGTGCATCCGGATGACGCGCGCTATGAGGCGCTGGTCGGCAAGTTCGTGATCCTGCCGATCGTCGGCCGGCGCATCCCGATCGTGGCCGACGACTACGCCGATCCGACCAAGGGGTCGGGCGCGGTGAAGATCACGCCGGCGCACGACTTCAACGACTTCCAGGTGGGCAAGCGGGCCGGGCTGGCCGCCCTGAACATCATGGACGCCTTCGGGCGCATCACCGCGGCCGATACGCCGGACGTGCCCGCCGACTACGAGGGCATGGACCGGTTCGCGGCCCGCAAGGCGATCGTCGCCCGCGCCGAGGCCGAGGGCTGGCTGAAGGACATCGAGAAGACCCGTCACGTCATCCCGCACGGCGACCGCTCGGGCGTGGTCATCGAGCCGTGGCTGACGGACCAGTGGTACGTCGACGCCCACACCCTGGCGCAGCCGGCCATCAAGGCGGTGGAGAAGGGCGACACGATCTTCGAGCCGAAGTCGTACGAGAAGATCTATTTCGAATGGCTGCGCAACATCGAGCCCTGGTGCATCTCGCGCCAGCTCTGGTGGGGTCACCGCATTCCGGCCTGGTACGGGCCGGACGGGACGATCTTCGTCGAGGAGAGCGAGGACGAAGCCCTCGCCGCCGCCCGCCGTCACTACGGTGACGACACGCCCCTGACCCAGGACGAGGACGTCCTCGACACCTGGTTCAGTTCGGCGCTCTGGCCGTTCTCGACCATGGGCTGGCCGGAGAAGACGGACGACCTGAAGCGCTTCTATCCAACGTCCGACCTGGTGACGGCCGCCGACATCATTTTCTTCTGGGTTGCCCGGATGATGATGATGGGACTTCACTTCATGGATGAGGTTCCGTTCAAACGGGTCATCATCAACGGACTGGTCCGCGACGAGAAGGGCCAGAAGATGAGCAAGTCGAAGGGGAACGTCATCGACCCCCTGAGCATCATCGACGAGCTGGGCGCCGATCCCCTGCGCTTCACCATGGCCATTCTGTCGGGCACGCGGGACATCAAGTTGTCACGCCAGAGGATTGAAGGGTATCGCAATTTCGGCACCAAACTGTGGAACGCCGCCCGCTTCGCCCAGATGAACGAGGCGCGGCGTGTCGAGGGCTTCGACCCGTCCGCGGTGGAGCAGACCCTGAACCGCTGGGTCCGCGACGAACTGGTCAAGGCGGAGCGCGAGGTGGCCTCGGCCATCGAGGGCGGTCGTTTCGACGACGCCGCCTCGGCCCTGTACCGCTTCGTCTGGAACGTCTTCTGCGACTGGTATCTGGAGCTGGCCAAGCCGGTGTTCATGGGAACCGACGAGGCCGCCAAGGCCGAGACGCGGGCGATGACCGCCTGGACGCTGGATCAGACCCTGAAGCTGATGCACCCCGTCATGCCCTTCATCACCGAAGAGCTGTGGGACAAGCTGGCGACCGAGGGCGCGCCGCGCGCCGAGGCCACGCTGATCGGCGCGGCCTGGCCGGACCTGCCCGACGCCTGGCTCGACGCCGCAGCCTCCGAAGAGATCAACTGGCTGATCCAGGCGGTGACCCAGATCCGCTCCAGCCGGGCGGAGATCGGCGTGCCGCCGGGCGCGCGGATCACCCTGGCGCTGTACAATCCGGACCCGGCCGTCGCGGCGCGGTTCGAGCGGCATGGCGATCTGATTCGGGGACTGGCGCGGCTAGAGACGATCACCACGGTGAGCATCCAGCCCGAGGGGGCGATCTCGATCCTGACCGGCGGCGCGTCGGCCTTCGTGCCGCTCGCGGGTCTGGTCGATATCGTGGCCGAGCGTTCGCGCCTGACCCGCGAGATCGCCGCCTTCGACAGTGACATCGACCATGTGAACAAGAAGCTGCGCAATCCGAATTTCGTCGGACGCGCCGCGCCCGAGGTGGTCGAGGAACAGCGCGAGAAACTGGCCGAGGCCGAGGCCGGCCGGGCCAAGCTGCAGGCGGCGCTGGCGCGGCTGGACGCGGTGGGATAATTTTTACATCCGCTCATCCCGGCGAAAGCCGGGACCCGGTCCTTTCGTGAGGCAGACTGCGTGGGATTGTGGATGGTGAAAGCGCCTTGAGACCGATCAGCCAAATCACTGGGTCCCGGCTTTCGCCGGGATGAGCGGGCATGAAAATGAGACTGGACCAGCTGCTGGTCGCGCGCGGACTGGCCGAGAGCCGTTCACGGGCCAGGGCGGCGATCGAGGCAGGCGGGGTGACGGTGGACGGCGCGCCCGCGAAGGCGGCGTCGCAGGCCGTGGCCGAGGATGCGGTCGTCACCTATGCCGACGCCCACCGCTGGGTCGGGCGCGGGGCCCTGAAGCTGGACCACGCCCTGACGCTGTGGCCGGTCGTGGTCGAGGGACGGGTCGTGCTGGATGTCGGCGCCTCGACCGGCGGTTTCACCGAGGTCTGCCTGTCGCGCGGCGCGGCGCGGGTGTTCGCCGTCGACGTCGGCACGGGCCAGATGCATGCCCGCGTGGCGGCGGACCCGCGCGTGGTCAATCTGGAGCAGACCGATGCGCGCGACCTTACGCCCGCGCTGATACCCGAGACGCCGCAGCTGATCGTCTGCGACGCCAGCTTCATCGGCCTGGCCAAGGTCCTGCCCGCGGCCCTGTCGCTGGCCGCGCCGGACGCCGACCTGGTCACCCTCGTCAAGCCGCAGTTCGAGGCGTTCGGGCCGGGCGGCACGAAGAAGGGGGTGGTCAGGGACGCGGCCGCCCAACAGGCGGCGCTGGCCTCGGTCACGGACTGGCTGGAAGGCGAGGGCTGGGCTGTGCAGGCGACGGCGGAGAGTCCGATCACCGGCGGCGACGGGAATGTGGAGTTCCTGCTGTGGGCTTCGCGGCGATAGGCGCCGCTCCGCTTCCTTGTTGGGCCGCGGTCACAAGGCTCCGCCTTGTCGATCCGACGCGGCCTGGCGCTTCGCGCGGCGAGCGGTAGCGCCCCCTCCCAAGAAGGAAAAGCCCCCGGCGGATTTCTCCACCGGGGGCCTCCGTCACGTCGCCGATCGACAGGGGGGCTGAAAAATAATCGGCGACGCAATTCTGTCAGCAGGTCTGCTGGTAGCGGGTGACGACGCGGCCGTACCGGTCGCGGGTGCTCACGGCGACGGGGCGGCAGTCCCGCTCGTACCGGTCGTTCCGCTGGTAGCGGTAATCCCGGTCGTCGTAGCGATCGTCGTAGCCGTACGGCTGGCTGCCGTAGCCGCGATCGTCATAGCCGTAGCGGGACTGGTCGCTGTAGCGGCGGTCGTCGTACTGGACATGGCCGCTGTAGCCGCTGTTGCAGTTGCGGGCCGAGTCGCCGCCGACCGCCGCGCCGAGGGCGCCGCCGATCACCGCGCCGAGCACGCTGCCTTCGGTGCGCCGGCCGCGGGCGCCCATTTGCGAACCGAGCACGGCGCCGAAGGTCGCGCCGACGACGGCGCCCGTTCCCTGACGCTGGCCGCGGTCGCTGCGGCACTGGTCATAGGGCTGGCCATAGGAGCGGTCGTAGCCGTAGTCCCGCTGCTGGCCGTAGCCGTAGTCGGACCGTTGATCATAGCCGTAGGACTGACCGTAGGAGCCGTAGGCCTGGGGGGCGCCCTGATAGCTATAGGCCTGGGCCGAGGCGGCGGCCGGGGTCATCATCAGGCCGGCCGCCGCGAGGGCGGCGGCGCCGAGGGCGGTCTTGAGGGGCAGACGGGCGAACATCGGCATCATCCTGGCTTCAAGGGCGGGCGCCGGTTGTCGGCGCCTGTGTTTGTGAGGACGAGGAATAGGTGAGCGAAGCTGAACGGCCTTTGATCGGCCCGTTCATCTTCGTTCAGGTTTCGCCGCGCGCGTGGAGGCCCTAGAAGCGGCCGATGACGGAGACGCTGACCATCGGCCGCGTGGGCGGGCAGGGCGACGGAATCGCCGAGACGGCCGCCGGACCGGTGTTCGCCCCCCTGACCCTGCCCGGCGAGATGGTGCGGGGCGAGGTGCGCGACGGACGGCTGGAGGGGGCGGAGATCCTGGTCGCCAGTCCCGAGCGGATCGCGCCGGTTTCGCCCCACTATGGCGACTGCGGCGGCTGTTCCTTGCAGCACTGGGCCGCCGGTCCCTATCTGGACTGGAAGCGGGAGCAGGTGCGGCTTGCTTTGGCGCGTGAGCGGATCGAGACCGAAATCGAGGCGACGGTCGCCGTGCCGCCGGGCACGCGGCGGCGGCTGGCCCTGCACGCGCGGCGCGGCGAGGACGGGCGGGTCCTGCTGGGGTTCAAGGCGCGCAAGAGCTGGCGGCTGGTCGAGGTGACCGCCTGTCCGGTGGCTGATCCCCGGCTGGTCGCGGCCTTTCCGGCCCTGGCGCGGGTGGCCGAGGCCTTTCTGGAGCATCCGAAATCGGCCCCCACCCTGCATGTGACGGCGACCCTGACCGGGCTGGACGTTGACGTCACCGGGGTGGAGCGGCGCTCGGGCGGGCTGTCCGGCGACGCGCGGATGCGGGCCATCGAAGCGGCCGCCGCGGCCGGACTGGCGCGACTGAGTCTGGCGGGCGAGACCCTGATGATGGAGCGGCAGCCCAAGGTGGCCTTCGGCCCGGCCACCGTGCCCCTGCCGGCCGGCGGCTTCCTGCAGGCCGTGCCCGAGGCGGAAGCGGCCATGGTCGCGCGCGCGGTCGAGGCCGTGAGGGGGGCGAAGAAGATCGCCGACCTGTTCTGCGGCGCGGGGACCTTCACCTTCCCGCTCGCGACCGTGGCGCCGGTGCTGGCGGCGGACGGGTCGGCGGCGGGGATCGCGGCGTTGAAGGCGGGAATCGGCTCGGGGCCGGGGATGAAGGGAGTCACGGCCGAGGCGCGCGATCTGTACCGCCGGCCGCTGGCGCCCTACGACCTGCGCGGCTGCGACGCCGTGGTGATGGACCCGCCCCGGGCCGGGGCGCTGGAGCAGACGCGGCAGCTGGCGGGGACGAAGGCGGCGGTCGTGGTCGGCGTGTCCTGCAATCCCGTGACCTTCGCCCGCGACGCCCGTGTCCTGATCGACGCCGGCTTCCGGCTGGAACGGGTCACCCCGGTGGACCAGTTCCTGTGGTCGGCGCATGTGGAGCTGGTGGGAGTGTTCCGGCGATGAGCATGAACGACAATCTGCCCGACGAGGACGGCGGCGGCTTCGACGCCGAGGACTGGACCCGGCTGACGCCCTTCACCGGCGCCGTGGCGACGCTGGACGACGTACAGGCGCGCCGGGCGGTCTTCGCCCTGGCCGACACCGACGACCCGCGCCCGATCGTCATGGACCTGCCCCAGCCGGTGATCTGGTGGGATGAGGACGGCGAACAGGCGGCGGTGGCCGTGCAGGCCGAGACCCACCTCGGCCCCGATGGCGAGGAGATGGAGGTGCTGGGCCTCATCCTCCCCGACGGCGGCGGAGCCGTGGCCCTGATGGAGGATGTGGATCTGGTCGACGCGACGGACCCGACCTGGCGGGAGCTGGTCACGAACGCCATCGATCCGGCGGCGGCGCACGGGGACTAAATTCGACTTCCTTCCCCCATCTCGGGGGAAGGTGTCAGGCGAAGCCTGACGGATGGGGGCTTGCCAACGACTTCTCGGATCTCCGCCAGCACGTGGTTTGGCCGGGAAAGGATGTCTGAGTTGGAAAAGCGCAGAACCTGAAAGCCTTGTGAGCTCAGCCACCGGTCGCGTTTGGCGTCGTCGAACGTCCTCAGTGCATGCACGCCGCCATCGGCCTCGATGATCAGACGGGCGGACAGGCAGGCGAAGTCGACAACGTATTGCCCGATCGGAACCTGCCGTCGAAAGCGAAGGCCCTCGAGCGCCTGTCTCGAACAAGCGTCCAGAAGAGTTCCTCCGCGCGGGTCGGCGCCTTGCGCAAACGGCGAACCCTCCTGATCGTCCGTTCAGGCTGCATCGGGCAGGCCCCCATCCGTCTCGCTTCGCGGCCCACCTTCCCCCGAAATGGAGGAAGGGACTGGGTGGGGTGCGTCGAACAGATCCATCTGCTTCTTCATGTCCGCCGGCACGCGGAACTGCGTCTCGTCCAGCGGAACCCGGGGCCGGTCCAGCCCGTACCGCTTCACCGCCGCCCTGAATCGCGCGGCGATCAGATCGGCGACCGGGCCGGTTCCCTTCATCCGCTGGCTCCAGTCGGGATCGTAGTCGCGGCCGCCGCGGGTCTGGCGGATCAGGGACATGACTCGGGCGGCGCGGTCGGGCCGGGCGTCGGCCAGCCATTCGCGGAACAGGTCCTTGATTTCGAGCGGCAGGCGCAGCGTCACATACATGGCGGAGGTCGCGCCCGCCTTCGACGCCGCCTCGAGCACCGATTCCAGTTCATGGTCGTTGAGGCCGGGGATGACGGGGGCGAAGCCGACCGTGACCGGGCAACCCGCATCGGCCAGCCTCGAAATCGCCTCCAGCCGCTTCGCCGGGGTGGAGGCGCGGGGCTCCATGGCGCGGGCCAGACCACGGTCGAGGGTGGTGATGGAGACGCAGGCCGACGCCAGACCGTCCCTGCCCATCGGTCCGAGGATATCGGCGTCCCGCGCGATCAGCACCGATTTGGTGATGATGCTGAACGGGTGCCGGAACCGCTGCATCACCTCGAGGATCGACCGGGTCGAGTTCAGCTCGCGCTCGACCGGCTGATAGGGGTCGGTATTGCCGCCTATGTGGATGCGTTTGCAGACGTAGCGGGGTTTGCAGAGCTCCTGCTCCAGCAGACGCGCGGCCTCGGGCTTGAAGAAGAGGCGGCTCTCGAAATCCAGGCCCGGGGATAGGCCCATGAAGGCATGGGACGGACGGGCGTAGCAATAGATGCAGCCATGTTCGCAGCCCTTGTAGGGGTTGATGGACCGGTCGAAACCGATGTCCGGACTGGTGTTCCTGGCGATGATGGTCCGGGCGTGCTCGGGCGTCAGGGTCGTGCGCAGGGGCGCGGCCTCGACATCGTCGCCCGTCCAGCCATCATCGAAGGCCTCCACGGTTTCCGGTTCGAACCGACCCGTCGCATTCGATCGGGCGCCTCGTCCCTTCGCCACTTCAGCCATGTCGGGGAACATAACCGAAGGAGAGAACAAAGCAAGAACTCTTGTGCCGGCGGCCTGGAGCGTCAGGGTTCGATCGGAATGTGGGGCAGCCCTGCTACGGCAAGGCTTCGCGGGGCATCCCGCTTCGCCCGGTTGATTGGAGAGGGACCTGTCCTGCGAAGCCCGAAGGGCGAAGCAGGATGGTGCGGATGAGAGGACTCGAACCTCCACGCCTCGCGGCGCCAGAACCTAAATCTGGTGCGTCTACCAGTTCCGCCACATCCGCATAGGTCCGCAGCGCTCCTATGCGGCACGGGACGGTTCGGCAAGGCCTCGCGGCGGGCCGCCAACTGTGGAAGGCGGTCAGGGAACGGAGAAATCCGGGAATTCCCGCTGGCCAAGCCGTTCACCATGTGGATAGTTGCGCCGCTCAAAAGGGGTTGAGGGGAATCCGAATGGCGAACAGTCCAAGCTCGATGCAGGGCTTCTACGATGGCGTGACCAACGTCAGCGACTTCATCTGGGGCGGCACCTGGCATGGAGAGCAGGTGCTTCTGTTCCCGCCGATGGTCGTGATCCTGCTCGGCGTCGGCATCTGGATCATGATCGGCCTGCGCTTCTACCCGATCACCCACCTCGGCATGGCCTTCGCCGGTCTGTTCAAGCGCAATGACGAAAAGGGAAAGGGCGAGATCTCGCCGTTCGCCGCCCTGTCGACCGCACTCTCGGGCCAGGTCGGCACCGGCAACCTCGCTGGCGTCGCCACCGCCATCACCCTCGGCGGACCGGGGGCCCTGTTCTGGATGTGGGTCACCGCCCTGATCGGCATGTCCCTCGCCTTCGCCGAAGGCTCGCTGGCCATCCGCTATCGCGAGAAGGGGCCGGACGGGCAGTATCGCGGCGGTCCGATGAACTACATCCGCAACGGCCTCGGCAAGAAATGGGGCTGGCTGGCGGTCGTCTTCTGCATCGGCCTGCTGTTCTCGTCGATCGCCACCGGCAACATGATCCAGGCCAACTCCTTCGCCGACTCCTTCAGCGGTCTCACCGGCCTGCCGGAATGGGGTTCCGGGATCGTCGTCGCTATCGCCGTGTTCGCCGTCATCATCGGCGGCATCAAGTCGATCGGCGCCATCGCCGAGAAGGTCGTGCCCTTCATGGCCCTGATCTATCTGCTGATGGCCGGCATCGCCCTGGCGCTGAACTTCACCGCCATTCCGGGCGCCTTCGCCACCATCTTCGAAAGCGCCTTCACCGGCCACGCCGCGGCCGGCGGCTTCCTGGGCGCGGGCATGATCCTCGCGATCCGGTCCGGTGTCGCCCGCGGCCTGTTCTCCAACGAGGCCGGCCAGGGCTCGACCCCCATCGCCCACGCCGTCGCCCAGACCGACGATCCCGCCAAACAGGGCCGGTTCGCCATGATGGGCACCTTCATCGACACCATCATCATCTGCACGGCCACCGGTCTGGTCATGCTGGCGGTGCAGGGGGCCTTCCCCCACACCGGCGCGGATGGCGTCGTGGCGATGCAGACCACCGTCTGGACCTCGGACCTGCGCGGTTTCGCCATGACCGAGGCGGCCTATGCGACGGCCTTCCCCTGGCTGGTGTTCGGAAACGTCACCATTGGCGGCCTTGTCGCCTCGATCGCCCTGATCCTGTTCGTGTTCACCACCCTGATCACCTGGGGCTACTATGGCGAGCGCGCCGCGACCTATCTGTTCGGCATGAAGCTGGCCATTCCGTTCCGTCTCTTCTGGGTGGTGATGATCTTCATCGGCTCGTTCCAGGAGATCGAGCTGGTCTGGCGGCTCGGCGACATCGCCAACGCCGCCATGGCCCTGCCGAACCTGATCGCCCTGGCCCTGCTGTCAGGCGTCGTCTTCGCCCTCGCCAAGGGCAACAAGACCGCCGGCAAGGATCACGACTAGCGACGTCTCAAGGCCCGGGCGCACCGCCCGGGCCTTGATCAATCCACGGCCGCCCGCGAGGTTGGCCGCAACATGAGGGCGCAACCCCAGCGGAACCGCGTCACGAGTTCGGGAGTAGACAGTTGGCAGGCAATACAGCGGCGCCGGGACAGGCGCGATGGTCCTCGAAGGCCGCATTCGTTCTGGCGGCGACGGGATCCGCCGTCGGCCTCGGCAATCTCTGGCGCTTCCCCACCGAGGCGGGCACCAACGGCGGCGGGGCCTTCGTCCTGCTGTACATCCTCTGCGTCGTCCTGATCGCCCTGCCGTTGCTGCTCGCCGAAAGCCTGATCGGCCGTCATGGCCAGCGTTCGACCATCGGCAGCGCCGTCCATCTGGCCCGCCAGTCCGGCGCCAGTCCGGCGTGGAGCCTGCTGGCGGTGATCGGCCTGATCGCCAATACCGCGATCCTGACCTTCTACTGCGTGGTCGCCGGCTGGGTGGTTTATTTCATCGGGACCAGCGCCGCCGATCTGATCGGAGCGATCGGGGCCGGCGACGCGTTGCGCGGCGCCTATGGCGAGCAGTCCGTCGAGCAGATCCAGCAGATGATGCCGGCCCTGTTCGCCAACCCGGTTCTGCTGGTCGGTCTGCAACTCGCCTTCGTGGTGGCGACGGTCTGGATCGTCGCCCGCGGGGTCAAGGGCGGCATCGAGATGGCCGCGACCTGGCTGATGCCGGCCTTCTTCTTCCTGCTGATCGGCATCACCATCTATGCGGCGATCATCGGCGACTTCGCCGCGGCCGTGGCCTTCCTGTTCACGCCCGATTTCGAGCGCGCCCTGCAGCCCGGCGTGCTGAGCTCGGCCCTCGGCCAGGCCTTCTTCTCGCTGAGCCTCGGCGGCGGCGCCATGATCGCCTATGGCGCATACGCCTCGCGCGAGACCAACCTGGGCCAGACCTCCGGCATGATCGCCTTCGCCGACACCGGCGTCGCCATCATCGCCGGCCTGGCCATCTTCCCCATCGTGTTCAGCGTCGGGATGGAGCCGAACGCCGGCCCGACCCTGATGTTCCAGACCCTGCCGGCCGCCTTCCACGCCATGCCGGGCGGGGCGATCGTCGGCCTGCTGTTCTTCGTCCTCGCCCTGTTCGCGGCCCTGACCTCCTCGGTGTCGCTGCTCGAGATCTCGGTCGGCTGGATCATGGAGAAGTTCGGCGTGTCGCGCGTGAAGGCGGCGGTCGGCATGGGCGTGCTGGTGTTCCTGATCGGCCTGCTGTCCGCCCTGTCGTTCAATGTGCTGGCCGACCAGCGGCCCATTCCGTTTATTCCGGGTTTCGAGAACGCGACCTGGTTCGACGCCATCGACGGGGTCACCGGACGGCTGCTGTTGCCGCTGTCGGGCCTGATCACGGCGATCTTCGTCGGCTGGGTCGCCGACCGCAAACTGGTCAATGGCGAGACCGGCCTGAAGGGCGGCGGTCTGGCCGCCTGGCGGTTCCTGATCGCCTGGCTGTGCCCGCTGGCGGTGTTCGCCATCCTGGTCATCGGCCTGTTCCCGCAACTGCTGGGCTAGGCTGAATCGACGCACGAAGCGGCGGCCCGGACACTGTCCGGGCCGTTTTTCGTTCAGCTCATGCTGTCGCTTGGTGGTCCGATGATCCCGCCGTCGAGCCGTGCCCGGACGGGGCTCTGGAATTGAGAAAGGCCCGGGTGTGAGCCCGGGCCTTTCCTGTCTTGCGACGATCGGGAGGCTTCAGTCTTCCTTCACATTGTCGACGTCACCGCCCAGGGCCGCGGCCGGGCTGGACATCGTTGTCTCCTCGGTGATGTCGATGCCCTTGGCCAGCTTGGAGTGCCAGAAGCCGTAGGCGGCGTAGATGACCGCGCCGACGGCCGCATAGCCGCCGAGCAGCATCAGCGGCAGCGGATTGTCCTCGGCCGCATGCTGGAACATCGGGATCAGGTTCTGGCTGGCCAAGAACAGGCAGGCCAGGATGCCCAGAACCGCCGTGAAGATACCGCCCGGGACCTTGAAGGGCCGGGGCATGTCGGGATGTTTCACGCGCAGGAAGATGACGCTCAGGCAGACGATGGCGAAGGCCGTCGCGGTGCCCAGCGACACCAGGTCGCCGAGGATCGAGATGGGCAGGAAGGCCGCCGCGATGGCGATCAGGACGCCCAGCACGATGGTGCCGATCCAGGGGGTGCGGAACTTCGGGTGCACCATGGCGAAGGCCCTGGGCAGCAGGCCGTCGCGGGCCATGGTGTAGAAGATCCGGGTCTGGCCGTAGCACAGCACCAGCATGACGGAGGACAGGCCGGTGACGGCGCCGATCTTGATCAGGAAGGCGATCAGGTTCAGCTGTCCGCCCTGGGCGGCGGCGAGCGGCACATTGGCCCATTCCAGACCCATGCGGTCGATGGCGACCGCCACCGGCGCCGGGCTGGCCAACTGGAGGTAGGGCACCACGCCGGTCATCACGGCCGCGACCGCCATATAGATGATGGTGCAGACCACGAGGGCGCCAAGGATGCCGATCGGCACGTCCCTGGAGGGGTTCTTGGCCTCGGCGGCGGCGGTCGAGACCGCTTCGAATCCGACGTAGGCGAAGAAGATGATGGCCGCGCCGCGGAAGATGCCGCCGACGCCGAACTGGCCCGGCTGGCCCGTCGCCTCGGGGATGAACGGCTGCCAGTTGGCGGGATTGATGTACTGGATCCCGACCGCGATGAAGGTCAGCAGGACCACGATCTTGATGACGACGATGACATTGTTGATGTTTGCCGACTCCGAGACACCCAGCACCAGCAGGCTGCAAACCGCGGCTATGCCGATGGCGGCGACCAGGTTGAAGGTGCCGGTCAGCGGGAAGGAGGTCGCTCCGGCGTCCTGAACCAGTTGCACCAGCGGGGTGGCCCACTGGGGCCCTTCGCCTCCGGCGTACTGGATGGACGGGAAGATGGCCTGGCTGATGCCGAAATCGCTGAGGATGGAGACGACATAGCCCGACCAGCCGACCGCGACGGTCGAGGCGGCCACGCCGTATTCCAGCACCAGCAGCCAGCCCATGATCCAGGCGAAGACCTCGCCGAGGGTGCCGTAGGCGTAGGTGTAGGCCGAGCCGGAAACCGGCATGGTCGAGGCCAGTTCGGCGTAACACAGGCCGGCGAGGCCGCAGGCGATGCCCGCGACCACGAAGGACAGCATGATGGCCGGACCGGCGTTGGCCGCGGCCACCTGTCCGGTCAGGACGAAGATGCCGGCGCCGATGATGGCGCCGATGCCGAGGCTCATGAGATTGATGGGACCCAGGGACCGTTTCAGCTCGCTCCTGGCGGCTTCCTTCTGGATCTGGGGGATGGATTTCTTGAGGAAGAACCGGTTCCCCGGCGGGCGACCTGTCGCGGCCATTGATGTCTTGTCCAATCGTGCGCCCCCTCCCTTGAGTCGGCCGAACACGACAGCGCGACGTTTAGGCGCACCCTTTCGGCTGTCAACGGAGCAAATGCAGGGCGTCGCCGGTCCGACGCCTTCCCCCGGTCGGCCCTGACGGATAGACCGCTGGCATGCTCCCCATCCACGTCGTCCTCGAGCCGCTGAAAGCCGCCCTCGAGGCGGGCAACGCCGCCGTCCTCGCGGCGCCGCCGGGGGCGGGCAAGACCACGGTCGTGCCGCTGGCGTTGCTCGATCAGGACTGGCTGGGCGGCGGCAAGATCCTGGTGCTGGAGCCGCGTCGGCTGGCCGCGCGGGCGGCGGCCGAGCGGATGGCGGCGACGCTGAACGAACAGACCGGCGACACGGTCGGCTATCGCACCCGATTGCAGAGCCGGATCGGACCGAAGACCCGAATCGAGGTGATCACCGAGGGCGTGTTCACACGGATGATCCTCGACGACCCGGGACTGGACGGCGTCGGGGCGGTGCTGTTCGACGAGTTCCACGAGCGGTCTCTGGACGCCGATCTCGGACTGGCCCTCGCGCGGGAGACGCAGGGGCTGCTGCGAGGTGACCTGCGGCTGCTGGTGATGTCGGCGACCCTGGACATCGGCGGAGTGTCCAGACTGCTTGACGGCGCGCCGGTGATCGAGGCCGAGGGCCGGATGTTCCCGGTCAAGACCCGCTATGTCGGGCGCAATCCCGTCGAGCGGATCGAGGACGCCGTGGCGCGCGCGGTTGTGTCGGGGCTGGGCGAGGAAGGCGGATCGGTTCTGGTCTTTCTGCCGGGTCAGGGGGAGATCCACCGCACGACGCAGCGGCTCGCCGAGCGGCTGCGCGATCCGGCGGTGGACGTGGTCCCGCTGTACGGGGCGCTGGACAAGGAGACGCAGGACCGGGCCATCGAACCGGCGGCGCCGGGACGGCGCAAGGTGGTGCTGGCGACCTCGGTGGCCGAGACCAGTCTGACCATCGAAGGCGTCCGGGTCGTCATCGACGGCGGTCTGTCGCGCGTGCCCCGGTTCGAGCCGTCCAGCGGTCTGACCCGGCTGGCCACGGTGCGGGTCAGCCGGTCGTCGGCCGAGCAGCGGCGCGGCCGGGCCGGGCGGACGGAGCCGGGCGTCTGCTACCGGCTGTGGGACGAGGCGGCGACGCGCGGGCTGGTTCCGCATCAGCGGCCGGAGATTCTGGAAGCGGACCTGACGGGGTTCGCGCTCGATCTGGCGCGATGGGGCGCACGCTCCACGGAGGCGCTGGCCCTGCTCGACCAACCGCCGGCGGGGGCCTTCGCCGAGGCCCGCAAGGTGCTGGCGAGGCTGGGCGCGCTGGACGAGGCGGGAGCGCTGACGCCGCACGGGCGGCGGATGACCCGCATCCCCCTGCCGCCGCGGCTGGCGCATATGGTCGCCGCGGCCAGCGACGCCGGGGACGCGGCGTTGGGCGCGCGGATCGCGGCGGTGCTCAGCGAGCCGGGGCTGGGCGGCAATGACGGCGACCTGCGGGACCGGCTGCGCGGTCTGGAGCGCGATCGGTCGCCGAGGGCGCGGGACGCGGTCAAGCTGGCCGAACGTTGGGCGCGGGCGGCCGGGGGCGGGCAGGGGGGCGAGGCCGATGTCGGCGCCCTGTTGGCCGAGGCGTTTCCCGAACGTGTGGCGAAGGCGCGCGGCAAGCCGGGCGAGGTGCTGCTGGCGTCAGGGCGGGGCGCCTTCCTCGATCCGACCGACGCCCTGGCGCGGGAGCCGTGGCTGGCGGTGGCGGAACTGGGCGGCGGGGATGCGCGGGACCGCATCCGGCTGGCGGTTCCGGTCGATCCGCCGGCGCTGGAGGGAAGAATCACGGTCGAGGACCGGCTGGGTCGCGAGCCGTCGGGCCGGATGACCCTGCGCCGCATCCGCCGCATCGGGGCGATCGTGGTCGATGAGAAGATCGTCGGCGCGCCGGCCCGCTCGGCGATCACGGCGGCGCTGCGGGCCGAGGTCGAGCGGGACGGGCTGGCGGGCCTGCGGTGGGGCGAGCGGGCGGCGGGGCTACGGGCGCGGCTGGTCTTTGTCGGCGGGCTGGAGGGCGGCTGGCCGGATGTGTCCGATGCGGGACTGACGGCGACGCGCGAGATCTGGCTGTGGCCGCTGCTGGATGCGGTACAGGGGCTGGACCGGATCGAGGACGGCGCGCTTGAGGCGGAGTTGAGGGCGCTGATCCCGTGGGATCGCCAGCGGGCGCTGGACGACCTGGCCCCGGCGCGGCTGGCGACGCCTCTGGGCTCGGCGGCCATCGACTATGCGGCCGAGGGCGGGCCGAGGGTCGATATCCGGGTGCAGGAGCTGTTCGGCGTGACGACCCATCCCGCCGTCGGCGGCGGCCGTGTTCCCCTGACCCTGGCCCTGCTGTCCCCGGCGCGACGGCCGGTGCAGGTGACGAAAGACCTGCCCGGCTTCTGGGCCGGCAGCTGGGCGGCGGTGCGCAGCGAGATGCGCGGACGATACCCCCGCCACCCCTGGCCGGAAGACCCGACGAAGGCCGAAGCGACCAGTCGGGCCAAGCCGCGCGGAACGTGACGTCTCAGGCCGCCCCGTTCAGCAGCCGGCCATAGCTGTCCACCAGACTGGTGTAGGTGGGCACGAAATTGACGCTGGCCGGGCTGCCGCCGATCGAGACGGGCGCCTTGATTTCGAAATGCAGGTGGATGGTGGTGAGGTTCCCGCCGAAGTCCGCCGAGACCTTGCCGATCTGCTGGCCGCGTTCGACATTGCGCGACTCCATGGTCGGGAACAGGGCGTTCACCCCGGCCATGTCCATGTGCAGATAGCGGTAGATGCGGCCTGAATCGCCCAGCAGGGTGACGGTATAGCTGCCGATCGAGGTGATCCGCCCGCTCTCGGCCGCCACGACCCAGTGGACCTTCTTGACGCAGGTGGCCGGGCGGATGTCCTGGCCCTGGTGGCCGCGGCCGGCGGGGCACATGCCATTGGTCCAGGACCGGGTTTCGCAGAAATTGTCGCGCCATGGATAGTCGTAGTTGCGCGGGTCACACTGCCCGCCCCCGGGGCCGGGCGGGGCGTAGCCGCCGTAGCCGTAAACCTGGGAGTTGGCGTAGGCGGGACCGGCCTCCATCGGGAAGCGCATGCCGGCGGCCCAGACCGTGAGGTCCGTCGCGCCGGTTCCGGAGCCGGAGGGCAGGGCCCCGCTGGGATCGTGCGGCCAACTGACGGGTTCGGGAACGGGTTCAGGTTCAGGCTCAGGAACCGGCTCAGGTTCAGGCATGGGCGCGGGCTCGGTTTCGCCGGGCTCGGGGGCGGGTAGGGTCGGCGTCGTCGCCGGAACGGGCGGTTCGGTCTTCGCGGGGGCTGTGACCAGATCCTGACTACAGCCGTTGGGCGAACAGGCCGTGAGCAGGAGCAGACCCGCGAGCGTCAGCCGCCTCATCACGCGCCTCCGCCGATCAGTTGCAGGGTCGCCGCGAAGGCGATGGCTTCGGGCTCGGTGCATCCCGGCGCGCCGGGGCCGTTGCAGATGAAGCTGACATTGTAGGCGGCGCCGAAGCGGTTGAAGGTCACATCGACCCCGTATTCCGTGCGCTCGCTGCGGACGTTCGTCAGGCCCCGCGTCTGCGCCTGGGCGGCGGCGCGGGCCGCCGTGTTCGGGATCCGGGCGGCGAGGATCCTTGGGCCCTGTGCGACTCCCGCCGTGGCGGTCGCCGGACGGTTGGCGGTCGGCGCTGCTGTCGTCGGCGCGGCGGTGGGCGGGGTCTGGCCGGTCGGTGTGGAGAGCGGCGACCGGAAGGCCTTGGTCGCCCCATAGATTTCAATGACGTCGTCGCCCCGCTGGACCACCAGCATATAGTGGCGATCGCCGGTGAAGATGCGCGCCGTGCGCAGCAGGGCCGGGTCCGCCGGGACCAGGACCGGCACGGATGAGGCGTTGGCGACGGTCAGAACGCGCGCGGACGCGGGATCCTGGCTCAACACCCCGCGCAACCGGGCCGCCAGCGGGTCCTGACGGGCCTGACCCAGGGCGGCGGCGTCGGCGCGAGATCTCGGAAGATCCACCTGGGCGGCGGCGACGGGCGAGGGCGGTGGCGTCTGCGACGTGGCGACTCCGGCCAGGGCCGCGACCAGGATGACGCCGCATGCCAGGGCGCCGGTTCGGATGCTCATCTGCCCCTCCCGGAGGTGATCAATTCCCCTGGAACGCGATCATAGCGTCGTTACGCGAAACTTTCGAGCCCTTCGCGTGACGCCGGGACGGCGCCCGTGCATCTTGCGGCGATGATCGACGCCGAAGAACCGAGGCCGCCCGACCTGTCGTATGCGGCGCTGTTCCTGCGCTTCCTGCGGTTCGGTGGTCTCGCCTTCGGCGGGCCGGTCGCCCAGATCGCCATGGTGCGGCGGGAACTGGTCGAACAGGAAGGCTGGATCTCGAGCGTCCGGTTCAACCGCCTGCTGGCGGTGATGCAGGCCCTGCCGGGGCCAGAGGCGCATGAACTGTGCGTCCATCTCGGCGTCCGGGCGAAGGGCCGGCTGGGCGGGCTTCTGGCCGGACTGGGCTTCATGCTGCCGGGCTTTGTCCTCATCCTGCTGGCCGCCTGGGCCTATAGCCGGTTCGACATCGACCAGGGCTGGGCCGCGGCGGGCTTGCTCGGGGCCCAGGCGGCCGTCGTGGCCCTGATCATCCGGGCCACCCACCATATCGGCGCGCATATTCTCCTGGACCGGGCGCTCTGGGTGATCGGCGGGACGGCGGCCGTGGCGACGTTTCTGGCCGTGCCGTTCTGGATCGTTCTTCCGGCCGGAGCCGGCATCCATGCCCTGATCCGGACCGGACGACGTCAGGCCGCGCTCGCCGTTCTGGCGGCGGCCGCGGTCGCGGGCTTCCTCTGGGTGATAACCCGGGAAACCGCCGGGGACGGGTTCACGGCAGGCGGAGCGGCTCCCGGCCCGACGGCGGCCTGGCCGGGGCTGCTGCTCTCGGGCCTCAAGGCGGGTCTGCTGACGTTCGGCGGCGCCTATACCGCCATCCCCTTCCTGCGCCAGGACCTCGTCGGCCGGGGGTGGCTGGACGACGGGACCTTCCTGGACGGGGTGGCCGTGGCCAACGTCCTGCCGGCGCCCCTGATCATCTTCGCCACCTTCGCGGGCTACGCCGCCGGCGGCCTGCCCGGCGCCGTGGCCATGACCGCGGGCGTCTTCCTGCCGGCCTTCGCCTTCTCCATGATCTTCTATGAGCGGCTTGAGACCATCGTCTCGGAACCCCGCATACGGGCGGCCCTGGACGGCGTGGCGGCCGCGGTCGTCGGCGTCATCGCCGCCACGGCGGTCAGCCTCGCGGTCGGGCTATACGATCCGGACGGCGGGGGGCTGACGCCTTTCGCCATCACGGCCGCGGCCCTGCTGGCCCTGTATCTGGTCAGGAGCCGCTATGCGCCGCCCATCGTGATCCTGCTGGCCGGCCTGACGGGGCTGATCCTGACCCGGGCTTGACCGCGCCGCTTGCCTTTTGTCCCCAACCCGCCTACATGCCCGCCCACTTCACACGCAGGCGTGGCGCGACCGGGGAGAAATCCCGTTCGCTCCAATCCGAGGACTTCGGTCTTTACAGCGCCCGCGGCGGATCAATCGGATAAAGGACTACCCTCATGGCTCTGCCAGAATTCTCCATGCGTTCGCTGCTCGAAGCCGGTGCCCACTTCGGCCACCAGACGCACCGGTGGAACCCGAAGATGGAACGCTACATCTTCGGCTCGCGCTCGAACATCCACATCATCGACCTGTCGCAGTCGATCCCGCTGCTGCACCAGGCGCTGGTCGCCGTGCGCGACGTCGCCGCCAAGGGCGGTCGCGTCCTGTTCGTCGGCACCAAGCGTCAGGCCGCCGATCCGGTCGCCGAGGCCGCGAAGCGTTGCGCCCAGTACTATATGAACAACCGCTGGCTCGGCGGCACCCTGACCAACTGGCGCACCGTGTCGGGCTCGATCGCCCGCCTGCGCGAGCTGGAAGGCCTGCTGGAGTCGGGCGGCGACGGCCGGGTCAAGAAGGAACTGCTGAACCTGCAGCGCGAGCGCGACAAGCTCGAGCTGTCGCTGGGCGGCATCAAGGACATGGGTTCGATCCCGGACATCATCTTCGTGATCGACACCAACAAGGAAGCGATCGCGATCCTCGAAGCCCGCAAGCTGAACATCCCGATCATCGCCATCCTCGACACCAACTCGGACCCGGACGGCATCACCTATCCGATCCCGGGCAACGATGACGCCGCCCGCGCCATCCAGACCTATTGCGACCTGATCGCCGACGCCGTCCTCGACGGTCTGGCCGCCGGCCAGGCGTCGCAAGGCGTCGATCTGGGCGCCGCGGTGAACCCGGACGAGCCGATGCTGCGCGAAGCCAAGGCTCCGAAGGCCGCCAAGGTTGTTGAAGCCGAGGTCGCCCCGGCCGAGGCCGAAGCGGTCGCCGAGGAAATGATCGCCGCCGCCGAACCGGCCGCCGAGGAAGCCCCCGCCGAACCGGCCGTGGCTGACGAAGCCGCCCAGGCCGCGACCTCGGAAGCCAACGACGCCGTCGAAACCGAGAAGGCCGCGGTCTAGCTCTCAATCTCCCGCTCATCCCCGCGAAAGCGGGGACCCAGTGTTTTGGGTGACCGGTCGTTCCCGTCACCATCGATCGCCAGTCCTGAAGCACCAGCATCACGCTGGACAGAACTGGGTCCCCGCTTTCGCGGGGATGAGCGGATCAGGTTTTTGGCCCGGACTGACCGTGCCCAACCGCGAACTGACATGAGGCCGGGGTAACACCCGGCCGTTCCCGCATACGCATACCAAGGAGACTACCCATGGCCGAGATCACAGCCGCCCTCGTGATGGAACTGCGCGCCAAGTCCGGCGTCGGCATGATGGACTGCAAGAAGGCGCTCCAGGAAACCGACGGCGACATCAACGCCGCGATCGACTGGCTGCGCGCCAAGGGCCTGTCCAAGGCCGCCAAGAAGGCCGACCGCGTCGCCGCCGAAGGTCTGGTCGCCGTGGCCTCGAAGGAAGTCGGAGCCGGTGAAGTCGGCGCCGCCATCGAGTTCAACGCCGAGACCGATTTCGTCGCCCGCAACGACCTGTTCCAGAACGCCGCCAAGGCCTTCGCCCAGCTGGGCCTCGAGCACGCCACGGTCGAGGGTCTGCACGGCGCCGAGCTGGAAACCGGCAAGACGGTCCAGGACGAGGTCACCAATCTGATCGCCACCGTCGGCGAGAACATGCAGCTGCGCCGCGCCGCCCGCCTGTCGGTCGATGAGGGCGTCGTCGCTTCGTACGTTCACAACGCGGTGTCGCCGGGCCTCGGCCGCATCGGCGTGCTGGTCGCCCTGCACGGCGGCGGCGACAAGACCGCCCTGCGCGAACTGGGCCGCAAGATCGCCATGCACGTGGCGGCCACCGCTCCGCTGTCGCTGAACACCGACGATCTGGACCCCGCGGCCATCGAGAAGGAACGTCAGGTCCTGACCGAAAAGGCCAAGGAAGAAGGCAAGCCGGAAGCCATGATCGCCAAGATCGTGGAAGGCCAGATCAACAAGTTCCAGAAGGACGTGGTGCTGATCAAACAGCCCTTCGTCATGAACCCCGACGTGACCATCGAACAGCTGGTCGCCGACGCGGGCAAGGAACTGGGCCACCCCGGCCTGCACCTCGCCGGCTTCGTCCGCCTCGCCCTCGGCGAAGGCGTCGAGAAGGTCGAGGGCCCGGACTTCGCCACCGAGGTCGCCCAGATGACGTCCGGCCAGTAGGCCCGGCGATCAGCGATTGAAGACAGGGGCCGGCGAGCGATCGTCGGCCCCTTTTTCGTTTCGGCGTTTGCGCGGGCGGGCGTCTCGGGTCAAATGCGCGTCGATTGATTCAAGGGGTCTGTTCATGAAGCGTCTGCTCGTCGCGGTTTCCGCTCTCGCCATTCTCGCCGCCGTCCCGGTCTCCGCCCAGGAGGTGGACCGGGTCGCGATCAACGGCATCATCGACCAGGGCCTGAACCACAGCGAGGTCATGCAGACCGCCGCCTGGCTGACCGACCGGATCGGCGGGCGGATGACCAACTCGCCGCAGATGAGGCAGGCGGAGCAGTGGACGGCGCAGCAGTTCCGCGACTGGGGCCTGTCCAATGTCCGCGCCGATCCCTTCGACTTCGGGCGCGGCTGGTCGATCGTTCGCTCCAGCGCGCGCATGACGGCGCCGCGGCCCCTCGACCTTCGCGCCATTCCGATCGCCTGGACCCCGTCGACCCCCGGTGTGATCAGCGGCGAGGTGATCGTCGCCCCGATGGCCAATGCCGGCGATTTCGCCAAATGGCGCGGCAAGCTGGCGGGCAGGATCGTGCTGGTCTCGCGTCCGACCGCGGTCACCGACCCGACGCAGCCCGCCTTCCGTCGCCTGACCGACGAGGACCTGCGCAACGCCAACACCTACAACATGCCCAATCACGCGGAACCCTCGACCGCCGGCCTGGGCGGGCCGGACTTCGCCCGCCAGCTGGACGCCTTCCTGCAGGAGGAGGGCGCCCTGGCATGGGTCCGCATGTCCCAGCGGGACGGCGGCCTGCTGCACGGCACCGGTTCGGGCTACCGCATGGACGATCAGCGGCTGACCCCTGGCATGGAACTGGCAGCCGAGGACTATCGCCGTCTGGCCCGCCTGGCCCTGACCGAGGACGCCAAACCGACCCTCGAACTGATGAGCGAGGTCCGGTTCCACGAGGAGGACGTCAACGCCTACAACATCCTGGCCGACATCCCGGGCACGGGCCGGTCGGGCGAATATGTGATGGCGGGCGCCCACCTCGATAGCTGGGTCGCCTCGGACGGCGCGGTGGACAACGCCGCCGGCTCGGCCGTGGTCATGGAGGCCGCCCGCATCCTGAAGGCGCTGGGCGTCCGTCCCAAGCGCACCATCCGCTTCGCCCTCTGGAACGGCGAGGAGCAGGGGCTGTGGGGCTCGCTGGCCTATGTCGACCGCTATCTGGCGACCCGCGCGCCTCTGGGCGACGCCGCGCTCGACGCCCTGCCGAACGGTCGCACCTGGCGTCAGCGCTGGCCGATCCAGCCGCGCGCGGGGCACGGTCAGCTGGTGGCCTATTTCAACCTCGACAACGGCTCGGGCAAGATCCGGGGCATCAACGCCGAGGGCAATGTCGCCGCCGCGCCGATTTTCCAGGACTGGCTGGAGCCCTTCAACGCCATGGGCGCGACGACGGTGTCCATGCGCACCGCCGGCGGGACCGATCACGTCTATCTGCAGACCGTCGGCGTCCCGGGCTTCCAGTTCATCCAGGACCCGCTCGACTATGGCGCGCGCCTGCACCACACCTCGATCGACAGCTATGATCACCTGCGGGCCGAGGACCTGCGTCAGGCCGCGATCATCCTCGCCAGCTTCCTGCTGAACGCCGCCAACAGCGACGAGCCCCTGCCGCGGATGCCGGTTCCGACCCGTCCGACCCCGACGAATCCGTTCCCGTTCCAATAGGGCGATCGAACGGGCGGGGACCGGCGAGCGCCGGTCCCCGCCGCGGCGGCTAGTGGCCCTTGCGGCTGGTGATCTTGCCGAAGTCCCGCTCAAGGGCCGTCGTCATCTTGCCGAGCGCGCCGGAGGCGGCCTGGTCGATCGAGCCAGCCTGTTCGGTGACGGAAATCGGGGCGCGCCCCGCCGGCCGCGCCTCGATCACGCACCGCTTGTCGTCGCCCGCGGCGCGATCGCCGTTCTCGTCGCCGACGTGAACCTCGACGCGGGTCAGCCGGTCGCTGAAACGGGACAGGCGCGCGCGAACCGTCTCCTCCAGCTGTTGGGTCAGCGCCTCGCGGCCGTCGATGTTGTTGGCGGTGTTGATCTGGACGTCCAAATTATCTCTCCGGGTTGGGGTAGGGGGCGGCGGTCTTCAGCGGACCTTTCGCGAGCGTTCCAGCACGGGCCTCTGCCCCTCGGCGTCAAAGGCGCCGGAAGGGGCGATCTTCGAGTTGGGCGTGTCGTTCATGCCTTCATGCGCGGTCCGCTCGGATGCCGGATGGCGCGGTTCGGGCGCGCCCTGTTTCAGCTCCATGGCCCTGGCGGCTTCAGCCTTCTGGGCCGCCGGCGCGGCCTTCGTTTCCTTGTCTGGCATCGGTTTTTCCTTCGGAGGGTGCACAAGACCAACCCGCCCGCCGCGCCGAGGTTGCCGTCCTGCGGCGACCTGTCCGCCCGCGTCGAACCGCCCGCCTTCTCGCCCGGCGTCAGACGGGCTAAGTCCTCCTGCATGATCGGAAGACTCAACCACGTCGGCGTCGCCACGCCCTCCATCGAGGCCAGCGTCGCGATGTATCGCGACCTGCTCGGGGCCACGAAGGCGCACGCGCCGTTCGACCTGCCGGCGCAGGGGGTGCGGGTCTGTTTCGTGGACCTGCCCAACAGCCAGATCGAGCTGATCGAACCGCTGGGCGACGACAGCCCGATCCACGGCTTCCTGGCCAAGAACCCCAGGGGTGGCCAGCACCACGTCTGTTTCGAGGTCGAGGACATCCTCGCGGCGCGCGACGCGCTTCGGGCGAAGGGGGCGACCATCCTGGGCACGGGCGTGCCCCGCATCGGGGCGCACGGCACGCCGATCCTGTTCGTCCATCCGAAGGACATGGGCGGGGTGCTGGTCGAACTGATGGAATCGCCGAAAGCCAACCACGAGAGCGGAGCGCGCTGATGCCCATCGGTATCGTCACCATGCTGGGCGTCTACATCATCTGCTGGTGGACGGTGCTGTTCGCGGTCCTGCCGCTGGGGACGTCGCAGGAGCGGCATCAGCCGCCGACCGACGGGGCGCAGTGGGGGGCGCCGGACAAGCCGGACCTGAAGCGCAAATTCATCACCACGACCTGGGTCTCGGCCCTGCTCTGGGTGCTGGTGATGGTGCTGGTCTATATCGGCTGGATGCCCTTGCCCGACTTGGCGCCCCCCGTTCCGTGAGGCCTGGATGACCGACCGGCTGCTGTTGCTCAACCCCGGCTGGACCGACGACGAGGGCGGACCCTGGTACTGTCCGGCGGGCGCGGTCATCGAGGGCGTTCTGGCCTTTCATCCGACGCTCCGCGACCGGCTTGAGATCGTCTATCTCGATCACCCCCGGCCGCGCCCGCCCGCGATCGAACTGGTCGGCGAGGACCACCAGAGTTGCCCGATCCTGGTGCTGGACGGGGCGTTCGACTGGCCCGAGGCGGAGACGTCGGAGGCGACCGGCCGGCGTTTCCTGCAGGACGGGGCCATCATCCCCTATCTGGCGGCGCGCTACGGGATCGCGCGGCCGCATCCCTAATCCCCCGACCCGGCCTAGCTTTCGCCCCGGTCACCCGGCTAAAGCTTGGCTCCCGCTTTGCTTGTCGAGATTCTGACCCCATGCGCCTGTCGCGCTATTTCCTGCCCACGCTGAAAGAGGCGCCCTCGGACGCCCAGATCGTCTCGCACCAGCTGATGCTGCGCGCCGGCCTGATCAAGCAGGAGGCCGCCGGCATCTACGCCTGGTTGCCGCTGGGGCTGCGGGTGCTGAACCGGATCGAGCAGATCGTGCGCGAGGAGCAGGAGCGGGCAGGGGCCGTCGAACTGCTGATGCCGACCCTCCAGCTCGCCGACCTGTGGCGCGAGAGCGGCCGTTATGACGCCTACGGCCCCGAGATGCTGCGCATCACCGACCGGCACGAGCGCGAACTCCTCTACGGCCCCACCAATGAGGAGATGATCACCGACATCTTCCGCGGCTTCGTGAAGAGCTACAAGGCGCTGCCGCTGAACCTGTTTCATATCCAGTGGAAATTCCGCGACGAGCGCCGGCCGCGCTTCGGCGTGATGCGTGGGCGCGAATTCCTGATGAAGGACGCCTATTCCTTCGACATCGACGAGGCATCGGCCCGCAAGGCCTATAACCGGATGTTCGTGGCCTATCTGAACACCTTCGCCCGGATGGGGCTGAAGGCCGTGCCGATGCGCGCCGACACCGGCCCCATCGGCGGCGATCTGAGCCACGAGTTCATCGTCCTGGCCGACACGGGCGAAAGCCAGGTCTTCTGCGACCGCAAACTGGTCGAGATGGGCGCGCCGGGCGCGGCCGTCGATTGGGACGACCTGCAGGCCCTCGTCGATGAACGCACCGGCCTCTACGCCGCCACCGAGGAGATGCACGACGCCGGCCAGTTCGAGACCCGGACCGCCGAGGCCGACCGGCTGACGGCGCGCGGCATCGAGGTCGGCCACATCTTCTATTTCGGCACCAAATATTCCGCGCCGATGAAGGCGAAGGTCGCCGGACCCGACGGCAAGGACACGGACGTCCACATGGGCAGCTACGGCGTCGGGGTGTCGCGCCTGCTGGGCGCCATCATCGAGGCCAGCCACGACGAGGGCGGCATCATCTGGCCCGACTCCGTGGCCCCGTTCGACGTGGTGGTCATCAATCTGCGCGTCAATGACGAGGCCGTCTGCGCCGCCTGCGAAGAGGCCGTGGCGAAGCTCGAAGCGCTGGGCAAGGACGTCCTCTATGACGACACCGACGAACGGCCGGGCGGCAAGTTCGCCACCGCCGACCTGATCGGGATTCCCTGGCAGCTGACCATCGGTCCCAAGGGCGTGGCCGAGGGCCTGGTCGAGCTGAAGCGCCGGGCGACCGGCGAAAAGATCTCGGTCCCGCTGGACGAGGCCCTGGCGAGGGTGAAGGCATGACGGACATCCCGGCGGTGGTAAAGCCGACCAAACCCGCCGGCCCCTTCTCGGCCTGGGAGTTCGAACTGGCGCTGCGCTATCTGCGCGCCCGGCGGAAGGAGGGCGGCATCGCCCTGATCGCCATCATCTCCTATGTCGCCATCGCCCTGGCGGTCATGGCCCTGATCATCGTCATGAGCATCATGGCCGGGTTCAGGAACGAGCTGCTGGACCGGATGCTGTCGTTCAACGGCCATATGTACGTCCAGGGGCAGGTTCTGTCCGATCCGGACCGCGAGGCGGCCGTGACGCGCATCGCCGCCGTCCCCGGCGTGGTCAGCGTCTCGCCGCTGACCGAGAACCAGGCCCTGGTGCGGGCCGGCGGCCAGACGACCGGGGCCATCGTGCGCGGCCTGCGTCCCCAGGACCTGGATTCCATGTCCTATGTCTTCGACAGCCTGACGCCCGAGGCGCGCCGCGCCTTCGGCGACGGCCCGTACGGCGGCGACAACATCCTTATCGGCAAGGCCCTGGCCGAGGGCATGGGGCTGCGCATCGGCGATCCGATCACCCTCTATTCCCCCACCGGCGCGGACAGCGCCTTCGGCAATCTGGGCGGGCTGGAGAAGACCTATCGCGTCGGCGGGGTGTTCACCTCGGGCACCGCCGACTTCGACCGCTCCTTCATCTTCATGCCGCTGGAGCAGGCCCAGCTGTTCTTCGGCAAGGAGGGCGTCTGGGACGTCATCGAGCTGAAGGTGCGCGAGCCCGACCGGGTCGCCGACCTGATCCAGCCGGTGCGCGCGGCCTCGGGCGACAGCGCCATCGTCAGCGACTGGCGGGACCGCCTCGCCGCCTTCTGGGGCGCCCTGAAGGTCGAGCGGGTGGCGATGAGCATCATCCTTGGCCTCGTCGTCGCCATCGCCGCCCTGAACATCATCTCCGGCATCGTCATGCTGGTGAAGAACAAGACCCGCGACATCGCCATCCTGCGGACCGTGGGCGCGAGCCAGTCGTCGATGCTGCGCATCTTCTTCATCGCCGGCGCCGCCATCGGCGTGGCGGGGACGATCACCGGCCTGGTGCTGGGGCTGGTCTTCTGCCTCAACATCGGCGCGATCCAGCATTTCCTGGAGTGGCTCCTCGGCGTCCAGCTGTTCAACGCGGACGTCTACATGCTGGAGTCCATCCCGGCCGAGGTCGACGCCATGGACGTGATCTGGGTCACCCTGTGGTCCGTCTTCATGTCCTGCGTGGCCAGCCTGCTGCCTTCGTGGCGCGCGGCGAAAATGGATCCGGTCGAGGCCCTGCGCTATGAGTAAGCCCGTTCTCTCCGTGCGCGGGGTCACCCGCACCTATGACACCGCCACCGGCGGCCTGACCGTGCTCAAGGGCGTCGATCTCGACGTCATGCCCGGCGAGGTGGTCGGCCTGATCGGCCCGTCCGGCTCGGGCAAGTCCAGCCTGCTGCACGCCGCCGGCCTGCTGGAGCGCCCGACCTCGGGGGAGATCCTGATCGACGGCAAGGACGTCGGCGACCTGCCGGAGCGGGCGCGGACCCATATCCGCCTCGCCAGCATCGGCTTCGTCTACCAGTTCCACCATCTGCTGGCCGAGTTCGACGCCCGCGACAACGTCGCCTTGCCGCTGCGCATCGCCGGCGTGAACCAGACCGAGGCCCGCGCCCGCGCCTCGGAGGTGCTGACCGCCCTGGGCCTCGGCGAGCGGCTGACCCACCAGCCGGCCCAGATGTCGGGCGGGGAGCAGCAGCGCGTCGCCGTCGCCCGCGCCCTCGCCAACCGCCCGCGCCTGCTGCTGGCCGACGAGCCCACCGGCAACCTCGACCCCGCCACCAGCCAGACCGTGTTCGAGGCCCTCCACCGCCTCGTCAAGGACACCGGCGTCGCCGCCCTGATCGCCACCCACAACATGGAGCTGGCCGGCCACATGGACCGCGTCTTCGCCCTCAAGGACGGCCATCTGGAAGAACGCCCGGCGGAAAGCCACGCCTACTAGGGGTCGTGCTAGGGTGAAGCTCGCAAGGAGCCGCCCATGACCGACGCCATCCAGGCCCACCTGACCGCGGCGCGCGAGGCGATGGCCGATCATCGTCCGGTCGACGCCCGCAACGCCTACGCCCGCGCCGCCGCCCTCAGCCGCGAGAGCGGCGCGCCCGTGCTTCAGGCCTATGCCCTGCGCCACCTGTCCGATCTCGACTGCCACTCGGGTCATCCGGAACAGGCGCTGGCCCACGCCGAACAGGCGGCCGCGCTCTATGCGGCGAATGGCGGCGGCGCTTCCCTCGACATGGCCAATTCGCTGCGGCTGCGCGCCCTGGCGCTGGACGCGCTGCGACGGCCCGATCAGGCGAGGACGGTCTGGACCGAGGCGCGGGACCTGTACGCCGCCCTGGAGATCGCGGCCGGGGTGGCGGAATGCGAGACCCGGCTGGAGCGGCTCGACGAGGCCTGAGACGAATGGCCGACATGGATTCGCTTCTCCCCGCCGCCGGGATCAGGCGGCGCGGTCATCCATGAGATGTTCGCCGGCGGCCGGATCGAGGTGCTGAAGCAGGCCTGGCCGCACTGACGGCCGGCCAGGGGCCTATTTCTTGCCGGGCGGGGTGGTGAAGGGCGAGCTGCCGGCCGACACCGCCGGCTTGGGCTTCTCCGCCTTGGGTTTGCGGGTTTCCTTGTTGCTGCGCACTTGACCCTTGGCCATGACCGTCATCCTGCGACGCCGGCCGCCCGGGGAGGGCGGCGCGGGGGCGTCGCTTCCAATTTGGGGCATTCCGGCCCCGGCCCCAAGCGGAATCGCGCGAAGACCCGTCGGCGGCGTCAGCCCGAACTGATCGTCCGCATCAGGGTGGCGGCGTTGATCTGGAAGGCGACCACGGTCTGGGCCACGTTGATCAGCGTCAGCAGCACGAATTCGGTGTTGGCGAAGATGCTGAACCCGGCCACGCCGGCGGCGCCGAGGGTGAACAGAACGATCTGCACCACGGCCACCAGTCCGATCAGCAGGGCCTCGTTGATATTGTTCACACCGGGCTGGGCGACCTTGAGCTGTTCGGCCATGGCCACGATGGCCGCGGCGACCATCAGCACCTCGACCCAGGCCAGGCGATAGCCGTTGATGTCGAACAGGGTCTTGCGCGGATCCGCGAAGATGATCTGGCCGACGATGAACAGGATCAGGATCAGCACGAAACCCGGCAGGTAGCGAAAGAACGGGTTGCGCTTGCGGGTGGACCGATCATTCCGTCCGACGACGGCGGCCTCGACGACCTCGCTCATGGCCAATCCTCCGATGGTTAACGCCGAAGCTTCGCGGTTTAAGCGCCGGGACGCAAGTTCGGTTGCGGGGGAGGAGCTGGAACGGACTTGACACGGAACAAACAAGCAACATAGAACAATACCGGAACACGCAAGGGAGGCCGTCATGACGCGTTGGGTTCGGGATACATTGTCGCTGGCGTCGTGCGGCGGTTTCGTCTGGGTGATGTGGCAGGCGGCGTTGATGACCTCGGCCACCTGAGGGAGTCCGAAGAGTCGATTTCCCGGGTCGTGCAAAATCAAACGGTTGAGCGCCCCGAATAGACTCTTTGGACTTATTGGACTGTGTTTTTTCCGGCGGGTCCCGAGCCTCCTCGACGGCCTCCGCGGCTATCCACAGATGGTCGTCCGGCGGAGCAGGCGCGGCGCCGCTTTCCGGTGTTCCGGTCGCCGGCGATGTGAGACTCGGTTCACAACAGGCGCGGGCGAGGAGACGGGACCGGTTTGACCGAGACGCTGAACAGCCAGGGGTTCATCCACCTGCGGGTCCGCTCGGCCTATTCGCTGCTGGAAGGCGCGATCAAGGCGGGCAAGGTCGCGACCTTGGCGGCGGACGCGGGCATGCCGGCGGTGGGCGTGGCCGACCGGACCAATCTGTTCGGCGCGCTGGAGTTCTCCGAGGCGGCCAGGGGCGCCGGGGTGCAGCCGATCGTGGCCTGCGCCCTGCCGGTGACCGGGATCGGCGGCAAGATCAACGAACGCTGGGCCAGGACGCCGACCGTGGTGTTGGCGGTCCAGAACGAGGCCGGATGGCTGAACCTGTGCGCCCTGTCGTCCTCGGCCTATCTCGACGCCGGGTCCATGGACGAGCCCGGCGTGCCCTGGTCCATGGTGGCGGAACGGTCCGAGGGGCTGATCCTGCTCTCCGGCGGCCCCGACGGCCCCGTCGACCCCCTGTTCGTCCAGGGCAAGCCGGCCGAGGCCAACGCCGCCCTCGCCGAAATGGCCCGCGTCTTCGGCGACCGCTTCTATGTCGAACTGCAACGCCACGGCCTCGCCTCCGAGCGGCAGGCCGAGCGCGGGCTGGTCGAATGGGCCTATGCCCATGACACGCCCTTGGTCGCCACCAATGACGTCCACTATGCGAAGGCGGCGCAGGCGAAGTCGCACGATGCCCTGATGTGCATCGCCGACGGCGCCTTCACCGGTCAGGAGGACCGCCGCCGCGTCACGGGCGAACACTGGTTCAAACCGGCCGCCGCCATGCGCGAACTGTTCGCCGATCTTCCCGAGGCTTGCGATACGACCATCGACATCGCCCGCCGCTGCGCCTTCCTGGTGCCCACGCGCGCGCCGATCCTGCCGCGCTTCGAGGCCGGGGCCGGGCGCACCGAACCCGAGGAACTGATGCATCAGGCCCGCGAGGGGCTGAAGGCGCGGCTGCGGGCGGTGACCCCCGTCGCGCCCGAGGCCGACTACTGGGCCCGCCTTGAGTGGGAGGTCGGCATCATCCAGCAGATGGGCTTCCCCGGCTATTTCCTGATCGTGTCGGACTTCATCAAATGGGCAAAGAACCACGGCATCCCCGTGGGCCCGGGCCGGGGCTCGGGGGCCGGCTCGCTGGTCGCCTGGGCCCTGACCATCACCGACCTCGACCCCCTGCGGTTCGGCCTGCTGTTCGAGCGGTTCCTGAACCCCGAACGCGTCTCCATGCCCGACTTCGACATCGACTTCTGCCAGGAGCGGCGGGAAGAGGTGATCGACTACGTCCAGGAGCGCTACGGCAAGGACCGGGTCGCCCAGATCATCACCTTCGGCACCCTGCAGGCGCGGGCCGTGCTGCGCGACGTCGGCCGGGTGCTGCAGATGCCGCTGGGGCAGGTGGACCGGCTGGCCAAGATGGTGCCGGCCAACCCCGCCAACCCCGTCACCCTGGCCCAGGCCATCGAGATCGAACCCCGGCTGAAGGAGGCGCGCGATTCCGAGGCCTCCGTTCGCACCCTGCTGGACACGGCGCTGGAGCTGGAGGGGCTGTATCGCAACGCCTCGACCCACGCCGCCGGCATCGTCATCGGCGACCGGCCCCTGACCGAACTGGTGCCGCTGTATCAGGACCCGCGTTCGACCATCCCGGCCAGCCAGTTCAACATGAAATGGGTCGAGGCTGCCGGTCTGGTGAAGTTCGACTTCCTCGGCCTGAAGACCCTGACCGTGCTGGACCGCGCCCGGATCTATCTGGAGCGGCGCGGGGCGGCGGTCGACTGGAACGGCCTGCCGCTGGACGATCCGAAAACCTATGAGCTGATGGCCTCGGGCCAGACGGTCGGGGTGTTCCAGCTGGAATCCCAGGGCATGCGCGACACCCTGCGCAAGATGCGCTGCGGTTCGATCGAGGAGATCACCGCCCTGATCTCCCTCTACCGGCCCGGGCCGATGGAGATGATCGACACCTATATCGACCGGAAATTCGGACGCCAGGCCGTCGACTGCCTGCATCCCTCCCTGGTCGAGGTGCTGACCGAGACCTATGGCGTCATCATCTACCAGGAGCAGGTGATGAAGATCGCCCAGGTCCTGGCCGGCTATTCGCTGGGCGAGGCCGACCTGCTGCGCCGGGCGATGGGCAAGAAGAAGCAGGAGGAGATGGACGTCCAGCGGGCGCGCTTCGTCGAGGGCGCGTCAGGCAAGGGCGTTTCCGAGGAACAGTCCGGTTTCATCTTTGACCTGGTGGCCAAATTCGCGGGCTACGGCTTCAACAAGTCGCACGCCGCCGCCTATGCGCTGATCAGTTTCCAGACCGGCTGGCTGAAGGCCAATCACCCTGTCGAATTCATGGCGGCGTCCATGAGTCTTGATCTCAGCAATACCGACAAACTGGCGGTTTTCTATCAGGATTGCAGACGTTTCGAGGTGCCGGTCAAGGCGCCGGACGTGAACCGCTCCTCGGCCGATTTCGACGTGGCCTACGACGACGGCGTCGGAGCCGTTCTCTATGCGTTGGGCGCCATCCGCAACGTCGGGCTGGAGGCGATGAAGCATCTGGTCGAGGTGCGCGAGACCGGCGGACGGTTCACCGACATCTTCGACTTCCTCGAGCGCGTCGATCCGCGCAGCGTCAACAAGCGGGCGCTGGAGAACCTCGCCCGCGCCGGGGCCTTCGACAGTTTCCACTCAAACCGCCGCCAGCTGGTCGAACAGGCCGACACCCTGATGGCCTATTGCCAGAGCGTGGCGGCCGAACGGGCCTCATCCCAGGTCTCGCTGTTCGGCGGCGACCAGGCCGGCGCCGCCCGCCCGCGGCTCAAGCCCGTCGAGCCCTGGGTCGGGCCCGAGAAGCTGGATCAGGAGCTGGCCGCCGTCGGCTTCTACCTGTCCGGCCACCCGCTGGAGGACATGGCCCCGGCCCTGAAGCGCAAGCGCGTCACCTTCGTCGCCGAGGCCACCGCCCTGGCCGAGAGCGGCCACGAGGCCTTCCTGATGGCCGGCGTCGTCCGCCGCCGTCAGGAGCGGGCCAGCGCCAAGTCCGGCGAGAAATTCGCCTTCGTCACCTTCTCGGACCCGACCGGCGAGTTCGAATGCCTGTTCCCGCCCGAACAGCTCCGCAAATGCCGCGAGGTGCTGGAAGTCGGGGCCTCGATCATGGTCAGGGTCCGGGCCAAGTCCGCGGACGGGGAGGTGCGCTTCTTCGGCGATGACGCCAGCCGGCTGGACACGCTGATCGACGACGGGGCCATGGGGTTGCGCATCCATGTCTCGGCCAGGGGCGTTGATCCGGCGGCGCTCCAGTCGCGGCTGGAGCGCGCGAAATCGGGCGGCAAGGGCGGGGAGGTGTCGCTGGTGGCGTCGCTGGACGGCCGCCGCGAGGTCGAACTGAAACTGCCGGGCCGCTACCGGCTGGACGGCGCCCTGCGCGGGGCGCTCAAATCGGCCCCGGGGGTGGTGCTGCTGGAGGATGCGTGATGGCTGAAGTGAAGACCCATACCGGCTCCTGCCATTGCGGCGCCGTGGCCTATGAGGTCGATACCGGCCTCGACGGGCTGATCGAGTGCAACTGCTCCCACTGCCACCGCAAGGGACTGGTGCTGGCTTTCGTCGCGCCGGAGGCCTTCCGCGTGACGGCGGACGGCCCGCAGACCGAACATCTGTTCAATACCCACAAGATCACCCACCTGTTCTGCGAGACCTGCGGGGTCCAGTCATTCGCGCGCGGCACGGGGCCAAGGGGACCGACGGTGGCGGTCAACATCCGCACCCTGACCGACATCGAGCCGTTCAGCTGGACGGCGCAGCGGGTCGACGGGCGGAGTTTCTGAGGCTCAGTCCGGACGCGGCGAGAAATCCTCTCGCGGCGTGCCGTCGACGGCGTAGAGACGCTCGGTCGGCAGTTTGATCACCATGCCCGAGTTGGTCAGGCGGTGATCGTATATCCCGCCCAGAAGACCCGCCATCGGGCCGCCGGTGACATCCGCGCCGAGCGCATCCAGGCCGACCGCCAGACCCTCGCCCATGCTTCCGGTCCAGCGGCCGACCCGGACGGTGATGGGGCCGTGGTGGCGTTTGCCGGCGCGCGGAAGGACCTGTTCGATCCACTGGCGCGGTATGCCCGTCCGGCGTTCGTCGGCCGGCCAGTTGTGGATCTGGTAGGCGGTCGGCGCGTCGACGAACCAGCCCATGATGCCCCGCGCGACCACCGTGTTGCCGCCGCTGGCGGTGTCCCTGAGGTCCAGCACGACCGGCTGTCCGGGCCGGGCGCCGGCCATGGCGGCGTCGAAGGCGGCGATCGTATCGCTGTCCCCGAGGGAATCATTGAACCGGACGACCAGCACGCCGCCGGCCTCGTGCGCTGAGACCGGCGGACGGTCGCCGGCGCTCGCCTGATAAAGGTTCGGCAGGGTGAGCCGACGCTCGGCCCCCGCGGCGTCGCGGATCGTCAGGTCGCGAGGGCGGTCCCGGCGTCCCGTCGCCAGCACACGGACGCCGTAACCGGGGCGGTCGCCCGTCGGCTCCAGACCCAGATCCGCCCAGAAGGCCGCGACGGCCGCTCCGGTCGGAATCCCCGCGATGGCGACAAGGGTGTCGCCGGCCCGGACGCCGGACTCTTCCGCCGGTGAACCTTCGCGCACGGCGGTCATGCGCCAGACCTCGCCGTCAGGCTCGATCCAGAGGTCCGAATAGCTTGGGGCGAGCCCCCAGCTGTCGTTGAAGGAGCCGCCGGTGATGGCGTGATGATCGGCCAGGGCGGCGACGGCGCGTTCGGCGAAGCGAAGCAGGGAGGGTTGGTCGTTCACCGCCTCCGCTTCGGCGCGAAGGACCGCGCTCATCGGCATGACCCCGGCCGGGAAGCGGTCGAGATAGGCGTATTGGGCGTTGACCAGGGCCTCGATCGACAGGGCGTCAGCGCGGAACGCTTCGGGCGTCGGCCCGGCTTGCCGGGCCTGGACGGGCGCCGCCGCGCAGATCAGGACGAACAGAACGGTCAGCAAGGCGCGCATCGAAGGCCCCGAAGGAGAATGCGCGAGGCTGGCCTGTCGCCGGGGAGACGGCAAGTGAATCCCCCGTCATCTGCCGGAGCCGTTCAGGCCCCGTCCGTCACCGCATAGACCATGATCCCCGTGGCCACGGCCAGGTTCAGGCTGTCGGCCCGGCCCCGCATGGGGATCTTCACATTGACGTCGCAGGCCTCGGCCAGGACGTCCGTCAGGCCGGCCTGTTCATTGCCCATCAGGATCAGGGCCGGGCGCTGGATGTCGGCCTCGCGATAGCCGACCGTGGCCTGAAGCCGGGCGCCGACGACGCTGCCGGGCCACATCTGGCGCCAGGCGATGAACTCGGCGGGCGTGGCGCGGGCGATGGCGACGGCGAAGACCGATCCCATGGTGGCCCGCACGGCCTCGACCGAGAACGGATCGACGCAGTCGCCGATCAGGATGACGCCGCCACAGCCGGCCGCGTCGGCGGTGCGGATGATGGTGCCGAGGTTGCCGGGATCGCGCACCTGCTCCAGCGCCACCCAGGCCGGGGCCGTGGCCGGCTCAATGGCGGACAGCGGAGTGTAGACCTGATCGAACACCCCCAGCACCGTCTGCGGATTGTCGCGCCGGCTGATCTTCTCGAGGATGGCGTGGGTGACGACCACGACCTCGCCGCCGGCCGCCCGGGTCGCCTCGCGGGCGCGGTCGAGAATGGAGTGGGGGCGGGCGTCCTCGCCGACCATGAGCAGGCGCGGGGCGCGGTTCTGGTCCAGCGCCTCGCCGATGAATTTCAGACCCTCGGCGAGGAACTGGCCCGTCGCCTCCCGCTCCTTGCGCATATGCAGGGCCCGGACGTTCTTGACCGTGTCATTGGTCAGGGAGGTGATCAGCCGATCGGTCGGGGCGGTCATTTGGCCGACCATCGCGCGAAGAAGCTGAGACCGATGGCGCGGCCGGCCGGGCCGTCCTCGGCGAGGGCCAGTTCGCCCCAGTCGATGACCCCGCCCCGGTCCGCCGTCGCCTCGGCCATCAGATGGGCGAGGGACAGGCCCGAGACGCGGGCGGCATAGGCGTTGAGCAGCAGGAACGACGCGTCGTCCGACAACAGGGCGGCGCAGTCCTTCAGGAGGGCGGGCATGTCCTCGAACAGCCGCCAGACCTCGCCGGTAGGGCCGCGGCCGTATTTCGGCGGGTCGAGAATGATCCCGTCGTATTTCGAGCCACGCCGGACCTCGCGGGCGACGTATTTGCGGGCGTCCTCGACGATCCAGCGGATGGGGCGATCCGCCATGCCGGACAGTTCCGCGTTCTCGCGGGCCCAGGCCACCGACTTCTTCGAGGCGTCGACATGGGTGACCTCGGCCCCGGCCGCGGCGCAGGCCAGGCTGGCGACGCCGGTGTAGCCGAACAGGTTCAGGATCCTGGGCTGTTTCAGCCGCCGGATACGCCCGTCCAGCCATTCCCAGTTGGCGGCCTGCTCGGGGAAGAAGGCCAGATGGCGGAACGGCGTGAACCGGCTGATGAAGCGCACGTCGCGCCAGGCCAGGGGAAAGCTGTCTATGGGATTCCCGGCGAACCGCCAGCGTCCGGTCTCGTCCTCGTCCGTCGGATCGAAGACGGCGTCGGCGGCGTCGAAGGCCGCCGGATCGCGGGGCGACCAGAAGCACTGGGCCTCGGGCCGGACCACGGTGTGGCGTCCGTAGCGCTCGAGCTTGCGACCGCCGCCGCTGTCCAGCAGGGCGTAGTCCGCCCAAGCGCGGGTGACGAGGGTTTCAGGCGACGGGTTCAGACGCGGCGGCATGACCCGCTGATAGGCGGAGAGGCGCGGTCGCGTCCAGCGCGTCGTGGGTTTCGGGTTCAGACGAAGCCTCACGCGGGTGGGGCGTCTTGTCCCAGGCGAAGGGATCCCGGACCAGACGCCATGCGGCGTGGACGAAGGCGAGGGAGAGCAAGGCCCAATAGGCCGGGGCCGTCATCATGTCCGCGGCTCCATAGGGCGTCCGCGCCCGGCGGGCGCCGATGGCGCAGGACAGCCAGGCCGAGGCGGCGCCGAGCACAAGAACGCAGAGCGCCAGAACCGGCGTCTCCGGCGGCAGACCGGCCATGGCGGAAACCAGCACCGCCGCCGCCACCCAGGCCAGGGTCAGCCCGTGAATCGCCGCCGAGACCAGTCCGGCTCCCACCGTCATGACCAGGGCCAACGCCCCGCGCCAGCCCAGCCGCCAGGGCTGGCGGGTGTGAACGCCCCAGGTCTGGAGATAGCCTTTCAGCCAGCGCGTCCTCTGGGGCAGCCAGTGCGCCAGTTCTCCGGGCGAGGTCTCCGAGGTCGGGCGGGCGATCACACCGAGGGTCCAGCCGCAACGCCACAGGCGAAAGCCGAGATCGGCGTCCTCGGTGACGTTCCATGCATCCCAGCCGCCGACCGCTCGCAGGGCGTCGACCCGAAAATGATTGCTGGTTCCGCCCAGGGGAAACGGCAGGCCCAGCCGCGCCATGCCGGGCAGGGTGGTTTCGAACAGGCTGGCGTATTCCGCGGCGAACTGGCGGTCGAGGAAGCGGGAACCGCTATCCGCGCCTTGCCGGGGCCGGATGCGTAGCGGGGCCTGGAGACAGGCCAGACGGCCGCCGCGATCAGCGTCGAAACGCGCGGCGGCTTCGCGCAGTTGATGGGGATCCGGGGCGTCCTCGGCGTCATAGACGGTGAGCAGTTCGCCCGTGGCATGGGTCAGGGCGTAGTTCAGGGCGCGCGGCTTGGTCTGTGGCCGACCGGGCGGGGTCACGAGAACGTCCAGCCAGTCGGGGCGGGGCGCGGCCAGGGCGGCGGCGATGGTGTCGTGGTCGTGGGCCTCGAGCACCAGCAGGCCCTGAAGCCGGTCGGGCGGATAGTCGATGCGCGAGAGCCGCTCGACCAGCTGGCTGACGATTTCGGCCTCATCGTGCAGTGCGGCCAGAATGGTGTAGCGCGGCCAGGTCTCCGGGGCCGCCGGTTCAGGCCGGGGCGCGGCGCTGAGCAGGATCAGGACGACCCGCCAGATCGCCATGGCGAGGAAGGCGCAGGCCGCCGTGGTCACGAGCCAACCCGCCGCCTGTCCGGGCCAGAACCAGAGGGTGAGGCCGACGCCGGCGACGAGCGCCACGATGACCAGCATCTGGAAGGGCGCGGGCTGTCGCATGACCGCGCTCTGTTCGAACGGCGGGCCGTATCGCGCGGCGTCGCGCCGGCGATCCTCCAGATCGCTGATCCCACCCCGTTGCACCACCAAGGGTTACCTTGCGGATTCGCGTCTCGCAAGTGGTTGGCGTGGGGCGGGGATTGCCGCTATTCAGGAGCAGGACGTCCGGAGTTCCCCGTGTGACCCTCGCCCCCCCGCTGACCCTGCGTTCGCAACGCAAGCCCAAGGGCGAAGGCCATGCCCGCCGCGCGGAGATTCTCGCGGCCGCCGAGCGCATCTTCGTCGAGCACGGCTACGAGGGGGCGACGATCCGCAAGATCGCCGACGAGGTCGGCCTGTCCTCGACGGCCCTCTACATGCATTTCTCCGAAAAGGGCGAAATCCTGCACGAGATCTGCCGCCAGGCATTCGCGGCCCTGCTGGAGATGAACCAGGCTATCGTAGCCGAGCCCGGCGGACCCGAGGCGCGTCTGCGGCGGATGCTGCAGGCCTATATCGACTTCGGCTTCGCCAACCCCAACGCCTACCGGCTGATTTATATGACCCGGCCGGTGGAGCTTCAGCACGGAGCCCTGTCGGCGGCGCAGGAGCTGGGCGGATCCCTGTACCGGTCGTTCGAAGAGGTCGTGGAAGACGCGGAAACGGCCGGACTGCTGCGCGGCGACGCCCGGACAACCGCCCAGGTCCTGTGGGCCGGGTGCCATGGCGTGGTCTCGCTCGTGATCACCAAGCCCTATTTTGACTGGGTCGAGCGCGACACCCTCGTGACCACCCTGCTGGAAGGGTTGTTCGCGGGTCTGCTGAAACCGTGAGGCGGCTGGCGGGGGCGCTGGCCGGAATGGCGGTGCTCGGGGCCGGCGTCGCCGAGGCCCGGCCGTTGCGGGTGATGGCGCTCGATCAGTGCGCCGATCAGTATGTGCTGGCTCTGAGGCCCGACGCCGAACTGGCGCTGTCGCCCCGGGCCGATGATCCCGACGCCTGGATGCGCGAAGCGGCGGCGGGACGGCGGCGCGCGCGGCCGACGCTCGAGGCGGCCATCGCCTTCAAGCCCGATGTGGTGGTGCGCTACTGGGGCGGCGAGCCCCGCCTGCTGGCCCGGCTGGAAGCGGCGGGCGTACGGGTCGTGACCATTGAAGACGCGACGGATTTCAACGGCGTGCGGGCTGATATTCGTACCGTCGCGCAGGGTCTCGGCGTGCCGGAACGGGGCGAGGTCCTGGTCGCCCGGATGGATGCGACGCTGGGGCGCGCGGCGCCAGGGCCAGCGGCGGCCCGACGCTCGGCCCTGTACCTGACCGCGGGCGGTTTCACGGCGGGCAAGGGCACGCTGGTGGACGCCATCCTGGGCGCGGCGGGATTCAGCAATGCCGCGGCGGGGCCGTTCTTCGCCCCGGTCAGCGTCGAGCGGATCGCCCTGTTTCCGCCGGCGCGGTTCGTGCTGGGCTTTTTCGATCAGGCGCGCGGCGACTGGCGCGGGCCGGGACGGCATCCGGTCGTGCGGCGGGCGGCCCGGGGACGGGTGGCGGCGCGGCTGCCGGCGGCGGCCCTGACCTGTCCGGCCTGGTTCGCGGCCGATGCGGCGGCGATGCTGAAGGCCGGAGCATGACCCGGCCGTCGCGGCTGACCCTGGCGCTGGCGGGCCTGATCGCCGTCGCGTCCGTCCTCGGAATTCTGCTGGGCGAGACGGCCCTCAGCATGGCGCAGATGTGCCAGGCCCTGACCGACCCCGCCTCTGGCCCGGCGGAAGTATTCTGGCAGGTCCGGGCGCCGCGCGTCGCGACGGCGCTCATCGTGGGCGCGGCCCTCGGCCTCTCGGGGGCGGTGATGCAGGGGCTGTTGCGCAATCCGCTGGCGGATCCGGGCGTGCTGGGCGTCTCGGCGTCAGCGGCCCTGGCGGCGGCGACGGCGATCGTGCTGGGCGCGGCCGCCATACCCGGGCTGGTGGAAATCTCGGCCCTGCTGGGGGCGGCGGCGGCGGGCGGGCTGTTGATCCTGTTCTCGGCGCGGGTCCGGTCCCCCGAGGCCCTGATCCTGTTCGGGGTGGCGGTCTCGAGCTTCGCGGGCGCGTCGACGGCCCTGATCTTCAACCTTTCGCCGTCGCCAATCGCCACGGCCGAGGTGATGAGCTGGCTGCTGGGTTCGGTGCAGAACCGCAGCTGGATCGATGTGGCCTGGGTCGCGCCGGCGGTGCTGGTCGCGGGCGGGCTGTCGGCCCTGGCCGCGCCCGGCTTGCGGATGCTGAGCCTGGGCGAGGAGACGGCGAGGACCTCGGGCCTTCCGATGGCGCGGCTGAGGCTGATGGCCCTGCTGGCCACGGCGCTGGCGACAGGCGCGGCGGTGGCGGTGGCCGGGGTGATCGGGTTTGTCGGCCTGGCGGCGCCGCATCTGGTGCGCAGCGCGGTGCGGGGCGATCCCGGCCGGTTGCTGCTGCCCTCGGCGCTGGCTGGCGCGTTGATGCTGGTGGTCGCGGACCTGCTGGCGCGGATGACGCCGACGGATCAGGAGCTGAAGCTGGGCGTGTTCACGGCCCTTGTCGGCGCGCCCCTGTTCGCCCTGATCGCCTGGCGGGCGGCGCGGGAGTGGCGGCTGTGAACGCGCTGGAACTGATCGGCGCCTCGGCCACGCTGGGCGGGCGGACGGTGCTGGACGGGGTCAGTCTGTCGGTCGCGGCGGGCGAACTGGTCGCGGTGGTCGGGCCGAACGGCGCGGGCAAGTCGAGCGTGATCCGGGCGCTGGCGGGGTTGCTTCCGCTGAATGGCGGGCAGGCGCGGCTGGGCGAAGACGACGTGGCGGGCCTGTCATCGCGGGCGCGGGCGGAACGGGCGGCCTATCTACCCCAGGAGCGGCGCATCGCCTGGAACCTGCCGGCGGTGGAGGTCGCGGCTCTCGGGGCGCCCTTCCTGAGGGACGCGCTGGAGCAGGCGAGGGCGGCGCTGGAAGAGGTCGAGGCGGGGCATCTGGCCGATCGTGGCGTGGCCGAGATGTCCGGCGGCGAGCGAGCGCGGGTCTTGTTGGCGCGCGCCTTGGCCACGGGAGCCAAGGCCTTGCTGGCCGACGAGCCGACCGGCGGGCTGGATCCCGAGGCCCAGTTGATGGTGCTGGAACGGCTGAAGGCGCGGGCGGCGGCGGGGCAGGCGGTGCTGGTCAGCCTGCACGATCTGGCGCTGGCGGCGCGGTTCGCCGACCGGGTGGTCGTGCTGGAGTCCGGCCGGGTCGTCGCCGACGCCGCGCCGATGGCGGCGCTGACGCCGGAGGTTCTGGCGGAGACGTTCGGACTGGCCGGACGCTGGGTTGAGGGGCCAGACGGGCCGCTGCTGTCGAGCGGCCGCTATTCGGTCGGTTCGCCCGCGGGCGCCCGCACGCCTTCGTCCGCCGCATAGGTGTAGGGGCTGGGGCCTGCCGGTGCGCCGCGCCGCAGATCGGCCGACAGGGTCAGCGGGGCCGAGCCGCCATTCAGACGTGCGCGATAAACCTGCATGTTTTCCA
>CALRJO020000014.1:0-48065 GCA_943367565.1 Brevundimonas vancanneytii | reverse complement strand
CGGTGCGGGCCATCGACGCCGTGATCGGTCCGCCGAACCGGCCCCGCGCGCCGGTGCGCAGCCGGGCGGCGTCGGTGATCTCGGCCCGTCCCCTGAAGCCGAGCGCCCCGACCAGATTGCGTCCGCCCGAGCCTGTCACGGTCAGGCCCTGACCCGTCAGGTCGAGCCGTTCCAGCAGAACGGCGCCGTCCGCCTGACGCGCCGCCTCGAACGACAGGCGCGGCGCCGCGCCCAGCAGGCCTCCGACGATGCCCGCGCTGGACCCGCCCGCGGCGCGGATGTCGCCGTCGATATCCATCCGGCCCCGCGCCATCTGGAGGTTCAGCGGCCCACGAATGCGCTGCGCCCGGTAGCTGGCCATCTCGGCCGCGATCAGGTCGATCGAGCCGTCCAGCCTCCACCGGGCCGCATCGCCGCGGAACACGCCCCGGTAGGCCGCCGCCCCCCCCGCCTCCCGCCCGACCAGCCGGCTCAGCGAGCGGGTCGAGATGTCCAGGGTGACGCCGTTCGGACTGCTCTGATCGGAGAGGCGGATCTCCCCGCTGGCGCTGGAGTCGAGGTTCTCGGCCATCAACCGCCATCCGACCCCGATCCGCCCGTCGTTGTCGCTGTCCGTCGAGGTGGCGAATCCGAACCGCGCCGTGCGGCCGATCCGTTCGGCGAAGGGCGCCAGCAGGTCCGAGCCGGAGAAGTCCGCGAAGCCGGAGATGCGGGTCCGCTCAGGCCCGTAGCGGCCCTTGATCACCAGCGGCACGAAGTCGCCGGTGCGCACGACCGCGTCGACGATCTCGCCGTTGACGATCGCCGTGGCGGCGAACGGCTGGTCCGGCGAATAGCCCAGCGCCCCGGCCAGCGGTCCGCCCCGGGCTTCGTTGGCCCGCAGGTTCAGGCGCAGGTCGGCGAGGGTGTCGCCGACGGTGGCGTTGAGTCTGAGATAGTCGCCCGGGCGGCTGTTGCTGACAGCGTTGACGATGGCCGTCTTCGCGCCCCGACGCGGGGCGTTGGCTTCGCCGGAAAGCTTCCAGTGTCCGTATTCCCGGCTGAATCCCTCCAGCAATTCCACATCGGCGGAAAAGCGGTCGATGTCGATCGACAGGGGTTGTGGCCCGGGCGGCTCGACGGAAGGCTCCATCTCTGGACGGCGGATCAGCCGGATGACCTCGGCCTCGATCCCGGTGGCGTGGAATTTCCGCGCGATCAGAGGCCACCAGTCCCAGTCGACCCGCACCTTGCGCGCCTCGAGCCAGACGCCGCTCGCATCGGTGACGGTGACGCGATCGATGGTGAAGTCGTCGAACAGGTCGCCGCGAACGCCCTCGACATTGATCCGGCCATAGCGGCCGATCTTCTTGCCGGCCACGAAACTGGTCACCAGATCGCGCCCGGAATCGGACAGCAGATACATCCGCCCGCCGACCGCGACGACGATCAGCAGCGCCGCCAGGACCGCCGCCGCCATGCCGCCGAAGAAGGCGAGGGCCTGCAACCGCGTGCGCTTCTTCTTCGCCGTTTCGGCCGGCGTGTCGGGCGCCTCTTCCGGGGGCGGGGCGTCGGTCAAAACGCCTGCCCGATGCTGACATAGATCTGGAAGTCGGCGTCGCCGTCACGGCGCTCCAGCGGGAAGGCGATGTCGGCCCGGATCGGTCCGAACGGCAGTTTGTAACGAACCCCGACCCCGGCGCCGTAGCGCAGGTTGTTGAAATTCGGCGTCTCCTGAAAGCCGATCGCCCCGGCGTCGACGAAGGCCACGGCCTGGAAATTCCGCCACACGTCCCGCCGCACCTCGATCGAGGTCTCGAACAGGCTCAGCCCGCCGCGCGGGGTGTTGTCGGGCAGGCGCGGCCCCACGCCCTGATATTCGAACCCGCGCACCGAACCGCCGCCGCCCGAATAGAACAGCCGGTCCGACGGCACGGTCAGCTCCTCGCCGCCGAAGATCGAGCCGATCCGAACCCGGCCCGCCAGCACCGTCCTGGCCCCGTCCTGCAAAGGCAGATAGGCGGTCGCCTGGGCCTCGGTGCGCAGGAACAGCACCGAGTCCGCGCCGGTCACGGCCGTGGGCTGGGCCGAGGCGCTCAACCGCCATCCGGTCGTCGGGTCCAGCGGGTCGTTCGAGCGATCCAGATAGGCGCTGCCGCGACCGGTCAGGATCACCAGGTCGCGATCGAAATTGATCGGCAGTTGAGTGACCGGGTCGAACCGGTTTTCGTCATAGCGGCCCGCGTCGAGGCCCACGCCGTAACTGACCCAGGAGGTCTTGCCGATCCGCTGCTGCAGGTCGGCGGCCAGCGCCGCGGCCGTGCGCCGGTAGGCGTCCGTGTCCTCGTTCAGCACGGCGGCGGAGAGCCGCAGCGTCTCCCCCGGCTGTCGCCAGTGCGGCAGGCTCAGATTGACGCCCAGCCGACTGTCGACGTCGGCGGCGCGTGCCTGCCAGACCAGGGTGTCGGCGCGGCCGAACCGGTTGTGCCAGGTCCAGATCAGGTCCACGCCCGACCCTTCGGCGGTCGAGAAGGTCGCCCCGGCCTCCAGGATGCGGCGCGGGCGGTCGGTCAGGGTGACGATGACCGGCCGGTTGCCGTCGCTGTTGGTCTGGTCGGTCGGGGCCAGGGCCACGCCGACGCCATCATAGACGCCGGTTTCCAGAAGCCGCCGCTCCAGTTCGGCCACGTCCTCGGGATCATAGACGTCACCGTCGGACCACGGCGCCAGGCCGGCGACCCAGGCGGGATTGGTCGGGCCGCGGGTCTCCAGCCGGACGCCGTCCAGCCGGACCAGCCGGCCGGAGGCGATGCGGAAGCCGGGCTGGACGGTGAAGGTCGCGTGGTCGACCACGACCCGCCGCGGTTGGGCCGCCGCGTCGGCATAGCCGCGGCGCGTCAGGCCGGCGACGACCCTGCCCTCGGCGGCGATGATCTCGACCGCCCGGCCGGGCTCACCGGGCGTGAGCCCGATCTCGTCGCGGACAGCCGCTTCGGTCGTTCCGTCGGGGGATGGTTCGGCCCAGAGCACCTGAACCTCGGCCAGCTCGAAGCGGCGGCCCGGGGTCACATTGACGATGGCGACCGGCGTCTCCTCGCCCTCGACGATGTCTTCGAGCACGGGCTGATAATAGCCCTCGGATCGCAACAGGGCCTCCGCCGCCTCCAGCGCGCCGCGCGCGCGACGGCGGGCCTCGAACCGGTTGGAGGGGGGCTCATCGACCTCGCCGACGGCGCGGATCAGTTGCGCGCGCAACGCCGGATCCATCTCCCCGCGAATTTGCGCGCGCGGGTCCGCCATTGCCGCGGAGGCCAGCAACAGGACGCCCGCCGTGCTGATGAGAAACAGGGCGGGCCGTGGCGTCAAACTGGAACCTTCGTCAGGGCGCGGACATCGACGCCGTCGCATCCCGCTGTGGCGCCGATGGGGCGTCGGCCGGGATCAATAGAAGAGGGTCTCGCTTTCGGGCCGGACCGATTCCTCGGACGACCGCTTCTCGGAGGGCAGGGTGGTCGAATCGGTCGGCGGCGTCGTGACGGCGGGCGCGGCGACGGGCTCGCCGACGTCCTCGGCGGCGGGCGCCATCGGCGCGTCCATGGGGGCCTCGGCGACTTCGGACTCATAGTCATTCGGGTCATCGCAGGCGGCGACGCCGAAGGCGGTCGTCAGGGCCAGAATGGCGATCAGGCGTTTCATCAGCGGCATCTCCCCCGGAACGGCCTTCCAACGCGTGGCCAGCCTGGCTGTTCCATAACCTTGAACGCGCGCGTGGTCACCACACACGGCGATCAATCCTTCCAGAAATTGGCGCATGGTGAAATCCGGAGGCGCGGAATGACAGTCCCGACCCACGCCATGGTGTCGCAGGTGCGATATCGGGAGCACAGGCCCGCGCCGCCGGACGGGCGGACGCCGAAGCCGCCGTCGCCTGATCGTCAACTCCAGCGGTTGCGGGCTTCGTCCAGCGACATCGGCGCGGGCTGGGCCACGGGCTCGGCAGGGGTTCCTTCGAACCGGGGCGCGGGCGCGGCCTGGACCACGCCCTGTTCGACAAACGTCCCGCGCGCGGCGTTGTGGGGGTGCCCGGCCGCCTCGGCCAGGGTGAGAACGGGGGTCACGCAGGCGTCCGTTCCCTCGAAATGCGCCGCCCAGTCGTCGCGATCGCGCGAGGCGAACACGGTTTCCAGCCGCGCATGCAGCCCGGGCCAGCCGGCCAGATCGAACTGAGGCGCCGAACCCGGCTCCAGACCCAGACCGGCGATCAGGGCGGCATAGAACTGCGGCTCCAGCGCGCCCACGGCGACGAACCGGCCGTCCTTGCAACCGTAGCAGCGATAGAAGGGCGCGCCGCCGTCCAGAAGATTGGCCCCGCGCGTCTCGCTCCACACGCCGCGCGCGCCGAGAGCCTGGAACAGGCTCATCAGCAGGGCCGAGCCGTCGGTCATGGCCGCGTCCACCACCCGGCCCTTGCCCGTGGTCTTCGTCTCCAGCAGGGCGGCCAGAACGCCCGTGACCAGCATCATGGCTCCGCCGCCGTAGTCGCCGATCAGGTTCAACGGCGCGCGCGGCGGCCGGTCGGGCTCGCCGAGGGCGTGCAGCGCCCCGCTCAGGGCGATGTAGTTGATGTCGTGGCCCACCTGTTGCGCCATGGGCCCTGTCTGGCCCCAGCCGGTGATCCGGCCATAGACCAGCCGTGCGTTGCGCCCGGCGCAGACGTCTGGCCCGAGACCCAGCCGCTCCATCACCCCGGGCCGGAACCCCTCGATCAGGGCGTCGGCGCTTCCGATCAGTTCCAGCACCCCCGCCAGGTCGCCCGGATCCTTCAGATTGACCCCGACCGCGGCGCGGCCGCGGTGGAGCACGGCGCCGCCGACCTCGCTGAACGCCGACGCGCCCGCGCCCGCGCCGCGACTCAGCCGCAGGACCTCGGCCCCGAGGTCGGCCAGCACCATGCCCGCGAAGGTTACCGGACCCAGGCCGTCGAACTCGAGGATGCGCAGGCCGGACAGGGGTTTCATGGCTATTGCCTAGCCGGAGGCCGGGCGCGCGTCGAGCCAGCCCTTGACCCCGACGCCGCTTTGCAACAGAAGGCGCGTCGCCGGGCCGCGAACGCGACCGGTCTGGTATGCGCCCTTAGCTCAGTTGGTTAGAGCATCTGACTTTTAATCAGAGGGTCCTCGGTTCGAGCCCGAGAGGGCGTACCATCACCCTCCTGCGATCACGGCGGCGCTTCCGAAGCGCGTCACTCCGTGATTGAAGGATGTATGCATCGCGCCAGCCTGATCCTCGCCCTGTGTGTTCCACTCGCCGCCTGTGGCGCCGTTTCGGGCGGGGCGCAGCAGTTCGGGGCCGGCCTCGGCGCCGCGGCGACCGCCCCGCTGGACGACCTCAACCTGCGCCGCCAGTACATTCCGACCGTCCTGCTGCAGGCCGAGGCCAATCCCTATGACCTGCGCAATCTCAACCAGTGCGCCACCATCGGGGCCGAGATCGCCCGGCTGAACGAGGCCCTCGGCCCCGACACGGACGAGCCGCCGTCCCCGGACGGCTCCTTCCTCAGCGAACGGGCGGCCGATGCGGCTGCGGCGGCGGCGCTGGACGCCATCCGCGACGCCACGACCGACTTCATTCCCGGCCGCAGCTGGATCCGCCGCCTGTCCGGCGCCGAACAGCACAGCCGCCATGTCCAGTCCGCCATCCAGGCCGGTCGGATGCGCCGCGCCTTCCTCAAGGGGACGGGGATGCAGCGCAACTGCGCTCCGCCCGCCGCGCCGGGCTGGTTCCGCCCGCGAGGCCGCAGCCAGCGCTAGCTCTGGTTATTCGAGGTATGGCGGGCGTGAAAGTCGCGGCGGAAAGCCTCGAACCGCCCCGCGGTGATCGCTTCGCGCATCGCCGCTGTCAGGGCCTGGAAGAAGGCGATGTTGTGCCAGCTCAGCAGCACCTTGCCGAGAATCTCGTCGGTCCGAATCAGGTGGTGCAGATAAGCCTTTGAATAGGCCTGTGAAGCCGGGCAGGGGATGTCGGGCTCCAGCGGGTCCTGATCCTCGGCGAAGCGGGCGTTCTTCAAGTTGATGGGCCCGGCCCAGGTCCAGGCCTGGCCATGGCGTCCGGCGCGGGTGGGCAGGACGCAGTCGAACATGTCGACCCCGCGCCACACCGCCTCGACCAGATCGACCGGCTTGCCGACCCCCATCAGATAGCGCGGCCGGTCGGCGGGCAGCATGTCGGGCGCATAGTCCAGCACCTCGCACATGGCCGCATGGCCCTCGCCGACGGCCAGGCCGCCGATGGCGTAGCCGTCGAAGCCGGTCTCGATCAGCCGGTCGGAGGATTCGCGGCGCAGGGTCTCGAAGGTCGAGCCCTGCTGGATGCCGAACAGGGCCTGGGTCTCGCGGGTCCCGAAGGCGGCCTTCGACCGCGCGCCCCAGCGGGCCGACAGCTCCATGGCGGCGCGGGCGGCGGGCTCTTCGGCGGGCCAGCTGACGCACTGGTCCAGCTGCATTGAGATGTCGGCGCCGATGCGGTCGGCCTGGATCTCGATGGACCGTTCGGGCGTCAGCACGTGCTTCGACCCGTCGATGTGGCTGGCGAAGGTGACGGCCTCCTCCTTCACCTTCGATATCCCGGCCAGCGACATGACCTGGAAGCCGCCGCTGTCGGTCAATATGGGCTTGGTCCAGCCCATGAATTTGTGCAGGCCGCCCAGCCGCTCCATCCGCTCGGGACCGGGGCGCAGCATCAGGTGGTAGGTGTTGCCCAGGATGATGTCGGCGCCGGTCTGGGCGACCTGATCCACCGTCATCGCCTTGACCGTGGCGGCGGTGCCGACGGGCATGAAGGCGGGGGTGCGGATGTCGCCGCGCGGGGTCTTCAGCACGCCGGTGCGCGCGCGGCCTTCGGTGGCGGTGATGTCGAACGGGAAGGGCAAATCTAACTCCGCTCATCCCGGCGAAAGCCGGGACCCAGTGCTGTCGTTGCGCACGATGGTCGGATTGACGGGGAGGCGAAACCGGTCGGACCGATCGCCCAAAGAACTGGGTCCCGGCTTTCGCCGGGATGAGCGGAATATAGAGTTACAGGTCGTTGCGGAACAGCAGCGACCCGTCCCCATACGAATAGAACCGGTACCCCTCCGCCACCGCATGGGCATAGGCCGCCTTCATCGTCTCCAGCCCGGCGAAGGCGCTGACCAGCATGAACAGGGTCGATTTCGGCAGGTGGAAATTGGTCATCAGCACATCGGCGGCGCGGAAGCGGTAACCGGGGGTGATGAAGATGGCCGTGTCGCCGTGGAAGGGGCGGACCTCGCCTTCGAGCGTCGTGGCGCTCTCGAGCAACCGCAGCGAGGTGGTGCCGACGCAGACGATCCGGCCCCCGGCGGCGCGCACGGCGTTGAGGGCGGCGGCCGTCTCGGCCGAGACCTCGCCCCACTCGCTGTGCATCCTGTGGTCGGCGGTGTCGTCGGCCTTGACCGGCAGGAAGGTGCCGGCCCCGACGTGCAGCGTCACGGCATGGGTCGAGACGCCCCGGGCCTCGATCGCCGCCAGCAATTCAGGGGTGAAATGCAGGCCCGCCGTCGGCGCGGCGACCGAACCGTCCCATTTGGCGAACAGGGTCTGGTAGTCCGACCGGTCGCGGTCGTCCTCGGCCCGTTTGGCCGCGATATAGGGGGGCAGGGGCATGACCCCGACGTCGCGAATGGCCTCGTCCAGCGCAGGGCCGGCGAGGTCGAAGCGCAGAGCGACGAGGCCGTCTTCGCCCTTGTCGACCACGGTGGCGTCGAGCCGGCCGAGGAGGCAGACGCCGTCGCTCTCCGCGCCGAAGCGGACGCGATCCCCCGCCTTGATCCGCTTGCCCGGCTTCATGAAGGCCGACCAGACGTCGGGGGCGTCGCGATGGTGCAGGGTGGCCTCGACCGCGACGGTCAGTGTCTCGCCCTCCGGACCGACCCGCTCGCGCACCCCCGACAGCCGGGCCGGGATCACCCGCGTATCGTTGAACACCAGGGCGTCGCCGGGGCGCAGGAAGTCCGGCAGGTCGCGGACGATCCGGTCTTCGAGCCCGCCGTCCCTCACTACCAGCAGGCGCGCGGAATCGCGCGGCTCGGCGGGGCGGAGCGCGATGTGGTCGTCGGGCAGGTCGAAGTCGAAATCGGCGGTCTTCATCAGGCGGCGCAGAGGCCACGAGGGCGGGGCGGGGTCAAGGCGATTAAACCTTGCTTCAGTTGCTCGGGCTATCAGTCAGGGATGAGCCTCGACGCCTTTCCGGAATTGTCATCGGCGGTGCGCGGCTGGGATCGGCTGCGCCGTCCCGTCTGGATGTTCGATCCGGTCAGCCTGCGGGGCGTCTACGCCAATGCAGCCGCCCTGACCCTGTGGGGCGCCGAGACCCTCGAAGAACTGCTGGCGCGGGACTTTTCCAACCTGTCGCCCGCGGTAAAGGCGCGCACGGACCGGCTCAGGGACGCCACCGCCGGCGGGGATCAAGTCGACGAGCGGTGGACCTTCTATCCCAACGGACGGCCGGTGACCGTTCAGGCGACGATCTCGACGTTCCGGATGGATGACGGCCGCGGGGTCCTCCTGTTCGAGGCCGCCCCGCTGGACGTGGGGGCCGAGGAACGTCGGGCCGTCGAGGCGCTGCGGCATACATCGACCCTGATCACCCTTCTGGATGATGCGGGCGCCATCCTGTTCTCCAACCCGGCTGCCTACGCCGCCTATGGACCCGGCGAAGGGTCGCTCGCGCTGCGCTTCGTCGATCCCGACCGGGCCGCCTGGTTTCTGGCGCAAGCCCTGTCGGGGCAGACGGTCAGCCGGCTTTGCGAGGTCGAGACCGGCTTGGGACGCCGGTGGCACGATGTGAATGCGCGCCTGGTGGCCGATCCCGTGACCGGCGCGTCAGGCGTGCTTCTCAACGAACAGGACGTCACCGCCCGGGTCGAGGCGGAGGGCGCACAGGCGTCCGCCGAGCAGAAGACTGCCATGGCGGAGGCGCGACAGAAGTTTCTGACTGACATGTCGCATGAACTGCGGACCCCCTTGAACGCCGTCATCGGCTTCTCCGAATTGCTGTCGGGCGCGGGCCTGCAGCCGGCGCAGGAAGAGCAGGCGAAGCGGATTCACCAAGCGGGCCAGAGGCTGCTTACAGTCGTTAATCAGATGATCGATCTGTCGGAGCAGGACGATGATCCGGCCGAAGCAACCGCGATCGAGGCCGGGCGCCGGGAATCGGAGGTCGAGCCGCGCGAGCCCGCCTCCGGGCCGCACAACGATGCGCGGCTGCGGGTGCTCTGTGTGGACGACAACCAGACCAACCGAATGCTGATGACCGCCATGTTGTCCGGTCCGGGCATGGTCTGCGTGACGGCCGAGGATGGAGCCCAAGGGCTGGCCGCGGCCTCGAGCGGGGACTGGGATGTGGTGCTGATGGACATCCAGATGCCGGTGATGGACGGGGTGGAATCGACGCGCGGCATCCGGGCCCTGGGCGGCGAGGCCGGCGCCGTGCCGATCATCGCCGTGACCGCCAACACCCTGGCCGCCCAGGTCGAGACCTATGTCGCGGCTGGCATGGACGATCTGGTCGCCAAGCCGGTGGACATGGCCGAACTGCTCGGCAAGGTCGCCTACTGGGGCGGCTGCGGCTGGCGCGAGGCTCTGAAGGATCCGCCGGCCGGGTCGGGAACCAACGACCTTCGACCCTGTTCTTCAGACGCCTGTTCGTGATCCCGGGGTTTGCGGATTTCGACCCCGTGGACGATAGGTGTTCTGCGTGCCGCTGTGAGTTCGTTGAATGCCTGTCCCGATTGATGTCGCCGGCGAAGGTCGCGAAGCGCTCCGTCTTGACGCCGTCAGGCGCTATGACATCCTCGATACGCCTCCGGACGGGTCGTTTGATCGGCTGGCCGCCATTGCGGCTCGCCGGTTCAGGACGCCGATCGCCATCATCAGCATCGTCGACAACGACCGCATCTGGTTCAAGTCGCACCACGGCCTCGATGTTTCCGAGATCGATCGGGCGCCCGGTTTGTGCGCGTCCGCGATTCTGTCGGCCGAGACCTATGTCCTGACCGACGCGAAGCTGGACCCCCGGTCGCTGGCCAATCCGCTGGTCGCGGGTGAGTTCGGATTGCGGTTCTATGCCGCCGCGCCGCTGACCACCCATGACGGCTTCAACCTCGGGACGTTGTGCGTCATCGATTTCGAGCCTCGCGAACCCGACGAGGAGGCCGTCAGCGATCTGGCCGACCTGGCCTCGGTGGTCATGGATCAGATGGAACTCAGGCGAGCCTCACGACAGGCGGCCTCGCATGCCGACCTGATGTCGCGAGAGATCGATCATCGCGTCGCCAACAGTCTGCAGTTCGTCTCCTCCCTTCTGGTCATGCAAAGCCGGGCGCCGGGGTCGATGGATGCCCCGGAACAGTTGCGGATCGCCGCCAACCGGGTCGCGACCGTGGCCCGGATTCATCGGAATTTCTACGCCGAGGCGGGCATCGAGATTGAAGTCCTGCGGTTCCTCCGGCGGCTGTGCGCCGATCTGGCCAGCGCGCTGGACCGCGACATCACCGTCGAGGGGGCGGAGTCGCTCCTGCCTTCGGGGGCCGTGCAATCGCTCGGCCTGGTCGCCAACGAGCTGATCACCAACGCGGCCAAATATGGCGAGGGCGAGATCGGCGTCGAGTATCGTCTGGTCAATGGCGTGCACGACCTCTGCGTCTCGAACGACGGACCGCCGCTGCCGGATACGTTTGACCCGGCCGCCAGCACCGGCCTCGGGATGAAGGTGGTCGTCAGCCTGACGGCGCAAATGGGCGGCACGCTGAAGTGCGAACAGAAGAACAAGGGCGAAGGTGCGCGGTTCAGGCTGACCTTCCCGCGACTCTGACATCTCCACCGGCGGCTAAGCGGGGCGTTGACCCCAGGCATCTGACCCTGCAAACCCCGACTCATGCTGCAGAACCTCGAAATCCTCGCGCGCGACGCCAGATCCTGGCCGTTCGAACAGGCCCGCAACCTCCTGACGCATGTGCTGAAGAAGCGGCTCAGCGACGCCGAGTGGACCGCGGCCAAGCTGCTGATCGACGCCGGCAAGGCGGACGAGGCGCTGGCGACCTTCGAGGCCCTGCAAGAACCTGTCGTCTTCGAGACGGGCTACGGTCCGTCGGGCCTGCCGCATATGGGCACCTTCGGCGAGGTGGCGCGCACGACCATGGTGCGCAACGCCTTCCGCGCCCTGACCGGCGACCACTGGTCGACGCGTCTGATCGCCTTCTCGGACGACATGGACGGATTGCGCAAGGTTCCCGAGGGCGTGCCCAACCCGGAGATGCTGACCGAAGACCTGCACAAGCCCCTGACCGTGGTGCGCGACCCGTTCGGGACGCACGACAGTTTCGGGGCTCACAACAACGCCCGCCTGCGCGCCTTTCTCGACGGTTTCGGCTTCGACTATGAGTTCCTGTCCTCGACCGAGCAGTACAGGTCGGGCCGGTTCGATGCGACCCTGCTGACCCTGCTGGAGCGGTTCGACGCGGTGCAGGCGATCATGCTGCCGACGCTGGGTCCCGAGCGGCGCGAGACCTATTCGCCCTTCCTGCCGGTCAGCCCTGTCACCGGTCATGTGCTGCAGGTTCCGACGCTGGAGCGGAACGTCGGGAAGGGGACGATCGTCTTCGACGACCCCGCCGGCGGTCGCACCGAGGTCCCGGTCACCGGCGGCCATGTGAAGCTGCAGTGGAAGCCGGACTGGGCCATGCGCTGGACGGCGCTGGACGTCGACTATGAGATGTCGGGCAAGGACCTGATCGAGAGCGTGCGCGAGAGCTCCAAGGTCTGCCGGGCCCTGGGCGGCGTCCCGCCGGAGGGCTTCAACTACGAGCTCTTCCTCGACGTGGAAGGCAAGAAAATCTCCAAGTCCAGGGGCAATGGCCTGACGATGGACGAATGGCTGCGTTACGGCACGCCGGAGTCGCTGAGCTGGTACATGTTCCAGTCGCCGAAATCGGCCAAGAGCCTGCATTTCAACGTCATTCCCCGGGCGATCGATGATTATCTGGCCTTCATCGAGGCGTACAAGACCCAGGAGCCGGCCAAGCGGATCGACAACGCCGTCTGGTCGATCCACGCCGGATCGCCGCCGACCCATACCTCGCCGGTCTCGTTCGCCCTGCTGCTGAACCTGGTCGCCGTGGCCAATGCGTCGAACAAGGACCAGCTGTGGGCCTATTTCGCGAAATATCTGCCGGACGCGACGCCGCAGACCGAGCCGCTGCTCGACCGGCTGATGGGCCATGCGCTCAACTACTACGAGGACTTCGTGAAGCCGACGAAGTCGTATCGCCTGCCCGACGACAAGGAGAAGGCGGCGCTGCTGGACCTCGCGGCCAGGCTGATGGCCCTGCCGGCCGACACGACCGACGGCGAACTGATCCAGACCGAGGTCTATGCGGTGGGCAAGGAGCACGCCTTCGAGCCGCTGCGCGGCTGGTTCGGCGCACTGTACGAGGTGCTGCTGGGCGCGTCCCAGGGGCCGCGCTTCGGTTCGTTCGCGGCGATCTATGGGTTGCCGCAGACGATTTCGCTGATCGAGGCCGGCGCCAGGGGCGAGCTCGCTTCCTGATCGCCGAAGTCGCCGGCCCTTCAGGACCTCCCGACCCGGAGCCTGTCCTCGGGCTGGCCTGTCGATTCGCGCATGCCTCGCGCTCAAGCAGCGAGGCGTCGCGCGGCGAGCGCTGGCGCGCAACGATGTCCGGCAACGTACATGAACCGAATATAACGCCGCCGCTCCGGGAGCCTTCATCGGCCACCGCGCATTCTCCCTGACATCGACCAACCTCGATGAATGGAGAGAGCCATGTCGAAGATCATGAACACCACCCTGGCCACCGCCGCCGCCCTGGCCGCCCTGGTCATGGCGGTCCCGACCGCCTCGATGGCCCAGCAGGCCAACGGCATCACCAACTGCGACGCCCCCGGCGGTCGCCAACAGGCCGGCGCCGTTATCGGCGGTGTGCTGGGCGCCCTGGCCGGCAGCCGGATTTCGTCCAATGAACGGGCCCTCGGGGCCGTGGCCGGTGCGGGCGCCGGCGCCGCCGCCGGTTCCTACATCGGCTGCAACCAGCAACGCGCCCGGGTGAACAGTGCTGACTCGGGCGGGGCCTATCGGGCCACCTCCAACCTGCGCATCCGTTCGGGCCCCGGCACCGGCTATCGCCAGGTCGGCAGCCTCTCGGCCGGCCAGTCGTTCAGCGCCACCGGCTCGCAGGGCGAATGGGTCCAGATCGCCGGCGGCGGCTGGGTCAACGCCCGCTACGTCGCCGCCAACTAGGCGCGACTGACGCCTGACGAAGAGGCCGCCCTGCGAGGGGCGGCCTCTTTTGTGGGCGCTACCGCTCGCAACGCGGTTGCTCGCTGCTTGAGCGCGAACATACTCCTACTGGCTGACCCACAGGATACGGCCCATCCACACGATGTCGCTCCGGGCCACGATCCGCGGCGCGAATGCCGGATTGACCGAGGCCAGGGTCACGGCCTTCGCCGTCAGCGCCGCCACCTCCTTGGCCAGGGTCTCGCCGCCCGTCGTGCGCACCACCACCCGGTCGCCCCTGCGCACCTCCGTCGCCTCGCGATCGACGATGACCTTGTCGCCCTCGCGATACAGGGGCGCCATGGAGTCCCCAATGATGCTCAGGCTCAGCAGACTGTCGCGCGGGCGCGGCAATTCGGTCTGTTCCCAGCCGTCGCCGACCGGCAGGCCGGCGTCGTCGAAAAAGCCGTCCTGTCCCGCCTGGGCCATGCCCAGCATCGGCACGGTCATGGGCCGCTCGGCCCCGTCCCGCGCCAGGGCCGCGAACTCGCCCAGTGACAGGCCGGTCGCCGTCAGGATCCGGGTCAGGCTTTCGGTCGAGGGCCAGCGCGGCCGCGGCGGCTCGCCCGGTCCGAACCGTTTGGAGGGGTTGAAACTGGTCGCGTCCAGTCCGGCCCGTCTGGCCAGGGCCGAGACGCTGAGCCCCTCATGGCGGGCGAGGCCGTCGATCGCCTTCCAGAGCTGGGCGTGGGAGAGGGGCATGATGTCCGCCGGGGCCGGAACGGCCGAATCGACGGCATTCTAGGAATAAATACCTCTCCGTTCAACGGCGGAGACTATTCCAGTCCGGCGGCGCGCCGTTCCTGCCAGGCCCAGAAGGTGCCGATGGCGAGGGTGAGGAGGATGCCGTAGCTCGCCATGTTGATCACGGTGATGAAGGCCGAACCCGGCGGACGGATATCGACCAGGGTCAGAAGATGGCTCATTACGGTCAGCGACTGAAGCGCCGAGGCCCAGACGGGCCAGGCGCGGCGGCTCTTCCAGGTAAGGCCCGCGAAGACCGCCAGCATGACCACGTCGATCGCGAGCAGGCCCCACTGGGTTCCCTGAAGCGCGCCGTCACCCTGGATCAGCAGCGAGGCGAAAAAGCCGAGGACATAGGCGCCGGCGCCGACCCGCTCCGGCTCGTCGCCCTTGAAGAAGGCGAAAGCCACGACGATTACCGTAAAACCGGCCCCAATCTGGGCCGGCAGGGTGTCAAACATGAATTCGCCCCCACGCCGCATGGCATGAGGGCGATATATCACCGAATCTGTCCAGTCCGGAATGACCGGTTTCGGACATTACCGAGAATTAAACCGCGCGGAGACGGCTCGCGCGGGCGGCTTCGCCGGTCTGGAGCGAGGCTTCGGCCGGCTTGTTGAGCGTCCCGATCGCATAGACGCCATAGCCGAGGCGACGGTGGTCCTTGGCCAGTTCCTCGTGGCAGGCGACGAGGGCCTCGCGGGCGGTCGCCAGGGCGGCGACGGCTTCCATGGCCCGGGCCTGCGACCCGGCGCCGGAGACCGGCGAGAGGCTGAGCGCGGTGCGGGCGCCGATCATCGACTGGATCAGGGTGGTCGCCTGGGTGATGGCGAGATCCAGCGCTTGCTCCGCGGAATTCAGGTCGCCGGCGACGCTGGCGATCGTATCAGCCTTGTTCATGTAAGCCTCCCACTGAAAATCAGGTAAACAAGCCGTTAACACGACCTGTCTGTATTTGGTAGGATTTTGTTGACCACGTTCGGCGCGATCCCCGGGCCGTCGCCGCCTCCGCCGCCGATGGGCGGGCCGTCGCCGGGCTTGTCCAGCGGGCCCACCGCCAGGGTCTCCAGCCCGAGCTTGCGGGCCAGGGCCGTCAGGGTGTTGTGGGTCTGGACGATATGGGCGCGCGCCTTGGCCAGGGCGCTGATGGCGCCGGCGGTCCCCGCGAACGCGCGCTGCCCCGTCACGGCGGACAGCCAGGCGCCCGCGCGGGCGGCGGGCAGGGCCGCCGCCAGGGTCGCGGTTTCGATCAACGCCTGATCGATCGCCGATTCAGCGGCGTACAGGCGGGCGGCGAGGGCTTCGCCGACAGACAGTCTGGACATGTGGAACCTCCCCGTGACCGAGCGTCACGGGAAGGAAACAATCACAGGCGGCATTCAAATGCAACTAATGGTCGTCTTCGGCCATCAGGAAATGCGCGGTGAGCGCGGCGATGGGCTGGGTTTCGTCGTCCTGCCAGGCTTCGGCCAGGACGTGGGCGACCCTGCGTCCGGCCTTGCTGATCCGGGCGCGGGCATGGACGTCGACCGGTCGGCCCGAGCGCAGATAGGCCACGGTGACATTGATCGGCCTGGGCAGATGCAGCCGGGGGTACAGGGCCGCGACCTGGGCGACGGCGGTCAGCTCCAGCAGGGCGGCCGTCGACCCGCCGTGCAGGGCGGGCAGGACGGGATTGCCGATCAGCTTCTGCGCGAACGGCATGGTGACGGTCAGGTTCGGCCCCTCGCTGGCGGTCGTCAGTCCCAGAAACCGCGCATAGGGCAGGCGCTCCAGCAGGTCGCTCATCGCCCGCCCTCCGCGCGGGCTTTCAGATTGGAGCCCGGTACCCGGCCGCTGTTCGAACCCAGCATATAGGCGCTCTGGGCCGCCGCGACCGGGTCGTCGGGCGTGTCCTCGAACGCCCAGGCCCGAACGAAGGCCACCGACCGCGTCAGGTGATAGCAGCGCGCCTCCGCGATCAGGTCCCGCCGCGCCTCGGCCGCCCGCATATAGTCGACCCGCAGGTCCAGGGTGGCGATCGGCTCGAAGCGGGCCAGGGCGACCCATACGGCGAGACCGCCGACGTGATCGAGCAGGGTGGTGACCAGACCGCCGGACAGGACGCCGGTGTCCGGATCGCCGACCAGATCCTCGCGCCACGGCACGCGAATGCGAACCCGGTCGCCGTCCAGACGGTCATAGACGAAGCCCAGGGCATGGGTGTGGGCGGCGCCGGCGGCCAGCTGGGGCAGGATGTCGAGGATCGGAGACTGCATCATCCGCTTCTCGGGCCGTCCGGAAACGAGCGCAAGGGCGCCCGTGGCCGAACCGGCGCGTCAGGCGGTCGAGCGGGCCTTGCGGCCGCGTTCCGGGGCGGCCTCGACGGCCGCCGCCGCCGCGGCCTGCTCAAGCGCGAGGTTCATCGCCATGCGCAGACGCTCCGGCTTGATCGGCTTCTCGACCACGGCGGCCATGCCGATGGCGAGATATTTCTTCGCATCGTCGGGATCGGCGTTGGCGGTCAGGGCGACGATGGGGATGTCGCGCTCCGGGCCGGTCAGGGCGCGGATGGCCTGGGTGGCCTGGACGCCGTCCATGCGGGGCATCTTGATGTCCATCAGGATCAGGTCGAAACGCCGCTCCTGCACCGCTTCGACGGCCTCGACGCCGTCCTCGGCGGTCTCGGAGGTGCAGCCGAACATTTCGCACAGGGCCTGGGCCACCACGCGGTTGGTGGCGTTGTCGTCGACGATCAGGATGTGCGGATGGTCGGCCAGGTCGCCGTCGCCGCCCAGGCTTTCGACGTTGGAGGCCGTGGAGGCCTCGACCTGGGTGCGTTCGACGTCCAGATCAAAGGCGAAGGTGGCCCCGCGGCCGGGATTGTTCTCGGCCCAGATGCGCCCATCCATGCGGTCGACGATCTGACGGCAGATGGCCAGGCCCAGACCCGCGCCATCCTGACCCGAGCCATGCACGAAGGGTTCGAAGACCGACTCGACGCGATCGGCGTCTATGCCGGCGCCGTCGTCGCGGACCCGGGCTTCCAGCCGGATGCGGTCGCCGTCGGCCACGGCCTTCAGACCGGCCTCGACGACGCCGTTGCGGGCGAAATTCAGGGCGTTGCCGATCAGGTTGTTGAACAGCTGGGTGATCCGCGCGCCATCGACGACGGCGGCCAGTTCGGTGTCGCCCTCATAGCTGACCATCAGGGTGACATTGTCCTGCGACGCCCGCGGCGCCCAGGTGGCCTGGACGTCGTCCATCAGGGCGCGCAGGGGCGTGGCTGTCGGATGAAGCTCGAGTTCGCCGGCCTCGGCGCGCGACAGGTCAAGCGCGTCCTGCAGGATGCGCAGCAGGGATTCGGAGGATTCCACGATCGTGGTGATGTGGGCGTGCGCCTGGGCGTTGAGCGGCTGGCGCCGCAGCAGTTCGGCAACCGCCAGCACGCCGTTCATCGGCGTGCGCAGCTCGTGGCTCATGACCGTCAGAAACTGGCTCTTGGCGCGGGCCGAGGCGAGGGCCTGGGCCTTCGTATCGGCCAGGACGCGGGCCTGATCGGCCAGTTCGAGGTTCTGCTCGCGCTGGAGTTCATTGACCGCCTGCAGCAGGGACACCGCCGTGCCGACGCCGTGATAACGCCCTTCGCGGGTGACGATAAAGCCGCGCATCAGGGCGGCCGGGCCGCCCTTCAGCAGGACGTCACAGAAGGCGTCGATGCTGACGCCGGCTTCAACGACCGCCGGCTCGGGGTCCATGACGTGCAGGATGGGGCGGTTGGCGTACTGGGCGTGGCCGAAAGCGCCGGCGATCTTCAACAGGAAGGCGTTGCGTTCGACCAGGCCCACGGGCCGTCCGTTCTCGACGACCGGAATCGCCAGAGTGTCGGGCTCGCGCTCGAACCGGGCGAAGACGTCGATTCCCGGCGTCTGGGGCGACACCGCCTCGGCGCGCTCTGTCAGGGCTTCTATGGTCGGCATGAGAGGCCGGTACTCCACTGGGACCGGTGGACAATGGCGCAGAACCGTTTGCGGAAGGGTTAAGAGCGGTAATCGCCGTTTTTGAGCCGCTTTTGCTCTGCCTGCGAGGCTGGTGTAGAAGGCCGGCCCCGCCATTCTGCGGCCTATCCCCTTTGTCCATGCGCGCGGCCGATCGGCCGACCGCAGGTTTGTCATGAGCGAAACCCTGCCATTCCCGGCCAAATCAGCCCTCGTCCTGTTCTCGGGCGGACAGGACAGCGCGACCTGCCTGGCCTGGGCGCTGGAGCGATACGCGCGCGTCGAGACGGTCGGGTTCGACTATGGCCAGCGCCACGCTGTCGAGATGGAGGCCCGGCTGGCCGTCCGCGACGGCATGGCGGCGGTGCTGCCGCGATGGGCCGACCGGATGGGTCCCGACCATGTCGTCGATCTGACGGGCTATGGCCGGATCGCCGACAGCGCCCTGACCGCCGACCGGGCCATCGAGATGGACGCGCGCGGCCTGCCGACCACCTTCGTCCCGGGCCGCAATCTGGTCTTCCTGGCTTGCGCCGCGGCCCTGGCCGACCGTCGCGGTCTGCAGGTGCTGGTCGGCGGCATGTGCGAGACCGACTATTCCGGCTATCCGGACTGCCGCCGCGACACGATCGACGCCATGGCGACGGCGCTCGGCCTCGGGCTGGACAGGCCGGTCGTCATCGAGACGCCGCTGATGGCCCTGACCAAGGCCGACACCTGGGCTCTCGCGGACCGAATCGGCGGCGCGCCCCTGGTCGACCTCATCGTCGAGGCGTCTCACACCTGTTACCGCGGCGACCGCGCGCATCGGCGCCCCTGGGGCTATGGCTGCGGCGACTGTCCCGCCTGCGAGCTGCGGGCGAGCGGGCACGCCGAATGGACGGCCCGGCCATGACCTATTCGGCCAAGGAGGTCTTCCTGACGGTGCAGGGCGAGGGCGGGCAGGCTGGACGGCCCGCCGTCTTCCTGCGCTTCGCCGGCTGCAATCTCTGGAACGGGCTGGAACGCGACCGCGCGACGGCCGTCTGCAGCTTCTGCGATACGGATTTCGTCGGGGTGGACGGTGACGGAGGCGGCAAATTCACGACCGCCGAGGCCATGGCGGATCATGTCTCCGGCCTGTGGCGGGGGCGGGCAGGGGATCCCAAGCTGGTCGTCTGCACCGGCGGCGAGCCGCTGCTTCAGCTGGACGCCGCCCTGGTCGCCGCCCTGCACGCGCGCGGCTTCGAGATCGCCGTCGAATCCAACGGCACATTGGCGGCGCCCGAGGGGATCGACTGGATCTGCGTCAGCCCCAAGGCCGACGCTCCCGTGGTTCAGACCACGGGACAGGAGCTCAAACTGGTCTTCCCCCAGGCCGCGGCCATGCCCGACCGGTTCGAACATCTGGCCTTCGACCGCTTCTGGCTCCAGCCCATGGACGGCCCCGACCAGGCGGCCAACACGGCGGCGGCCATCGACTACTGCCTGACCCACCCGAAATGGCGGCTCAGCGTCCAGACCCACAAATACATCGGCGTAAGATGAGCGTTTTCGAGATCACCAAGGCGGCCACCTTCGACGCGGCCCATCATTTTCCCAGCGAGCCGGAGGGCAGCCCCTATCGCCGCATCCACGGCCACTCGTTCCAGGTCGAGGCGACCGTCCGCGGCGAGGCGCTGGACGCGCAGCACGGCTGGGTCGCCGATCTCGGCGCCCTGGAGCGCGCCCTGAAGGCGGCGGCCGAGGAACTGGACCACGGCATGCTCAACGAGCACGCGGGTCTGGAGCTTCCGTCGCTGGAAAACCTGTGCCTGTGGTTCGCCAACCGGCTGAAGCCGGCGTGGCCCGGTCTGAGCCGGATCACCGTCTCCCGCCCGACCATTCACGAACGGTGCGTGCTGACGCTCTAGATCAGCAGTCGCGGCCCTGGCGCTGTCGCTGTTCGCAGCGCCGCTGCTCGCGCTCGTAGTCCCGCTGCTCGCGCTCGCGTTTGGCCCGGGTTTCCTCGTCAGAGGTCGTCACCGCATCGACGCCGGCGCCGACAACGGCCCCTGTCACCTTGGCCGCGCCGCCCACGACTGCGCCCGCGGTCCCGACGACAGCGCCCACCACACAGGCCTGAAGCATCAGGCTCGCCCCGATGACGACGAGCAGGGTCCCGCAGGTTCCGAGGTTCTTGGTCATATCGCCTTCTCCCGATGCGGCAGGGTTAACCGCCAATCGTGAACGCACTCTGACCGGGGAACAGCGGCCCGGGCGGCTGGTGGGCGGCGAGGGGTTCGAACCCCCGACCCCCTCGGTGTAAACGAGGTGCTCTGACCAGCTGAGCTAGCCGCCCGTCCCTGCCGGATCTGCAGGTTTTCCGTATCCTAGAACCGGAAGCTGGCTCGCAGGAACAACATGTAGCGGATGTAGTCCTCGATCATTTCGGCGTCGGCGCTGATGGACAGCATCCCCAGTTCGTTGCCGACGTTCAGCCGGAAGCCGACGATCGGTCCGCCGCCCTCGATCGAGCCGCCGTTCAGGGTGAAGTCCGGACCGCCCGAGCGGAAGCGGGCGATGGTCTCGCCCGGATCGACCGAGATGTTCTGGCGCCAGCCGACCCGGAGCTCCGGACGCAGCCAGTTGTCCTGACCCATCGCCATGCCGATGTTGACGGCCGCTGTGGCCGAGAACAGGTGCCCCTTCCGGTCGTCGATCTCGAGATCGAAACCGTCGCCGCCGCCGGTTTCGACGTGGCCGTCCTCGTTGAGTGAGAAATACTCGGCATAGGCCTCGGGCCGGACGCTGAAGCGCCCGAAACTGCGCTCGTACGAGACGCCGCCGGCGGCCGCGAGAGAGAAGCCGTTCCAGTCCGATTCATTGGACAGGTTCAGCCCCGCGCCGACGAAACGGCGTTCCGAGGTAAAGGTCGCATAGCCGGCCGCGGCCCGGGCCCAGGTCGTCCAGTACTGGCCCTGGGCGCGCCAGTAGAGGCCCAGCTCCAGCAGATTGGCCGACAGAACCTCTTCGGCCTCGGACTCGGGGTCTTCGAGGTCGGAGGAGGTGAAGGCCAGCGACAGGCCGACCGCGCCGAGGCCCGTGCCCCGTTCGATCCCGCCGGCGACGCCGAACCCTTCCGAGCGGAAGCCGTAGGTGTCGGTCTTGTCCTTGTCGGCGTAGAAATTGATTTCCTGCACCCAGGCGCTGGTCTCGCCCGGCGCCGCCGAGGCGTTGCGGCCCGTCAGCGCCCGCGTCACCGCATCGACGCCCGAGGACAGGGACAGCAGGGGACCGCCGGAATGTTCGGGCAGCAGCTGCTCGTACAGGTTGATGAAGTCCGCGCGCCCGGTCTGGTTCAGGAAGGCGTTCCGGACATCCGTCGCGCCGGCGCTGCCGAGCGCTGAATAGAAGGAATCGTACATCGCCGCTTCGACCGGGATGAAGTTCGCCTCATCGGCCGTGCGCCGGCGTACATCGACGAAGACCTGACCCGCCGGCACATTGGCGCCGGCTTCGACCATGTAGAGGTAGGGCGAATTCGCCTCGATCGAATCGAGGTCGATGGCGCCGAAATTCAGCGTCGCGGCGTCGATCAGCGTGAAGCGTTCGGGCGCCGCCAGCAATGAGGTGAAGCGGACGCCGAGGCCGGCGCCGTCGGCGAAGGTCGCTGTTCCCGCGACGTTGAACCCGCCCGAGGCGCTGCTGGCGGGATCGATGGTGATGATCAGGTCGCCGTCCGCGCCCACATTCAGGCTGGTCACGTCCAGAAGGGCCGTGTGCCGGGCGTCGAGCGTGCCGTTGGCGACGTCGATCGTCAGGTCGCCATCGCTGTCGGACAGGGCGCTGCGTACGACGGCGCCCCCGGTGATGATCAGGGAGTCCGCGCCGGCGCCGAAGTCGATATCCCCGAAGACGAGGCCATTGCGGATATCGACGGTGTCGCTTCCGGAACCCAGCAGGATGTCGCCGACCAGGATCGGCTCGACGCTGTCCGGCACTCCGTCGCCGTCGGTGTCGGGATCCAGCGCCGTGGGGGTGGTCGGGACGCCCGTCTGAATGATGGTGACGCCGGTGGTGTTGGCGCTGACGTTGATGGCTGTGGTGCTCCCCGTGACGGGGTCGCCGGCCTCGTTCTGGCTCAGGGTCGCTTGGAGCGAGCGGGTGTTGGTGATCGAGGTCAGCGTGCCGCTGAGGTCGTTGATGGCCGTGACCGTGGCGGCGCCGCCGCCCGACGCGGCGAGGATGGAGCCGTTGTTGGTGAAGCTGGTGAGCGAGGCGCCGACATCGATCTGGATGGCCGTCGAATTGACGGCGGTACCGCTGGCGACGCCGGCGGAAATGGCCCCGGAGTTGTAGAACTGCGGCGTGGTCGCGCCTTCGGCGAAGCGGAAGGCGGTCGCATTGGCCTCCCTCGCCAGGGCGGCCACCGTGCCTTCGTTGCGGACCCCGCCGTCGATGATCACCGACTGGCCGGGATTGCCCCCGAACACGATCGCGTTGGCGGCGATGTTGTCATAAATGCCCTGGCCGGTGACCGTGCCCCGATTGATGAAGCCATAGGCGTTGTCACCCGCCCCGACCACGCCGAGCGTCACGGATTGCGTCGTCGAGCCGACCAGGATGGCCGGCGCGGCGCCGTAGCTGTGGATGACTCCGGCGCCCTCGCTGCTGTCGGCGATTCCGTCGCCGTCCTCGTCGGTGTTCGCCGCGTCGGTCTCGACCGGAGCGCGGTCGACCACCACGCCGCCCGCGACGTTTCCGGCGATGATGACCGCCGGTCCGCCTTGCAACTTGTCCTCGGCTTCCAGGCCGGCCTCGAAGGCGGCGCTGCCCAGATTGGTGTAGCGGTAGCCGGTGGCGGTGATGTCGCCCTGCAGGGTCAGCCGCCCGCCGACATCGCCGCCGATCGAGATCGCGGTGGTGTGCAGGCCGCGGGCGACCACGGTGCCCAGCAGCATGATATCGCCCGTGACGGCGCCCAGGGTCCGGATGGCGACGGTGTTGTCGCCGAAGACCCGGATGCTGCCCTGGGACTGGATGCTGCCGATCAATCCGGACTCGATCGAGATGCCGTAGGAATTGTTGCCGTCCACGCCGATCGTGGCGAGGCTGCTGATTGTCAGGTTTCCGGTAACGGGGGCGCCGGCGGCGTAGCGGATGCCGTAGCGGTCGGACCCCGTGGCCCAGGGGCCGTCGATATCGCCGTCATTGTCGGTGTCGGGATAGCTGTCGATGGTATCGATGATGGCGATCGACGAACCGATCACGACGTTGGAGGTGACTCCGGCGTTGATCAGCACCGCCGTGGCGCCGTTGGCCGCCGGCGACATGGTGATCGATGACTGGCCTTCCATCGTGAAGTCGTGGTTGGAATCGACCCTCACCGCCGTCCCTGACGCCAGGGAGATGCTGCCGCTGCCGGAGAGCCGGATATGGTCGGCCGTGCCGGTGTCCGTGGCGTTCGACGTCGTGATCGGCGTCGTCCGGACGGTCGTGATCACGACCTCGGCCATGGCGCCGGTGGCCGCCATCAAGGGAGCGATCGCAACCGCGGTCGCGAGTAGAATACGCATTCGGTAGAAACCCCTGTGGACGACACACGCAGAGACGCCGGCGATCCTCTAACAGGGACCGTGTCAGCCTGCCTCAAGTTTCTCGAATTTGAGGCGAATGCAAGGCCGAACGCGTCGGCGGGGCGCGGGCGGCAAGCGCGGCTATTGCCAAGAACGCGATCATAATGATATCACTTTCATATCGACTTTGGGAGGGACCGATGAGCAACGAACATTCCAGATCAACCGAACGCCCCGCCAGCACAGCCAACGGCATTCTGATGCTCCTGGTCGGACTGCTGCTGCTGATCGCCGGACCGGCCAGCGTGGCCCAGGACCCCGACTCAGCCCTGCGGGTGGTCGCCGGCATCGTCGTCGCCGTCGTCGGGCTCCTGCTGATCTGCGGCCTCTACTCACTGCAGCCGAACGAAGGCATGGCCATCATGCTGTTCGGAGCCTACCGGGGCACCGACCGCAAGACCGGGCTGCGCTGGGTCCTGCCCTGGTACAGTCGCAAGAAAATCTCCCTGCGGGTCCGTAACCTGACCAGCGACAAGCTGAAGGTGAACGACCGCCGCGGCAGCCCGATCGAGATCGCCGCCAATGTCGTCTGGCGGGTGCGGGACTCGGCCCAGGCCCTGTTCGATGTCGATGACTATCAGGCCTTCGTGAACATCCAGGTGGACACGGCCCTGCGCGATATCGCCTCCCACTACGCCTACGATCACGGCGACGAGACCGATGTGCCGGAACTGACGCTGCGCGCCGACGCCGAGGACGTCGCCGGCCGGTTGCGAGAGGAACTGGTGGGCCGGGTCAGCGTCGCGGGCGTCGCCATCGACGAGGCCCGGCTGGCCCACCTGGCCTATGCCCCGGAGATCGCCGGGGCCATGCTGAAGCGCCAGCAGGCCGAGGCGGTGCTTTCCGCGCGTCGCCTGATCGTCAAGGGCGCCGTCGGCATGGTCGAAAGCGCCCTGGCTGATCTCAACGAACGCGGCGTGGTCGAATTGGACGAGGACCGCAAGGCGGCCATGGTCTCCAATTTGCTGGTGGTCCTCTGCGCCGACCGCGAGGCCCAGCCCGTGGTCAACACAGGCACCCTGTACGGCTGAGATGGCCCGGATCCGAAAGCCCTTCCTGATGCGGGCCTCTTCCGGGGTGATGGCGGCGGTCGAGCGATTGGCCGCCGCCGAGCTGCGCTCGGTCAACGCCCAGGTCGAATGTCTGCTCCGCGAAGCCCTCGCCCGACGCGGGATTTCACCCTCCGAAGACGATCCGCCGACGGACAGCGCTTGAGCTTCGCCGTCGTGGGCGTTACGGGCCGCGCATGGTGAAGTCGCACATGTCCAGGGTCCGCAAGGCCCGCCGCATCCAGAGACGGGTCCGGCGCGGCGGACCATCCCGCATCAGCGCGACCGAACGCGAGCTCATGACCCTCGCCGGGCTCGAGGTTCAGGAAGGCGAACTGCGCCTGTTCCCCGGCTGGGACGAGGAAGTCTCCGAGACCCTGGCCGCGACCAAGGCCGCCGGCGACGACGGCCGGCCGCGTCTGGTGGACACCACCATGCTGTATGCGCCGCGCTCCGGCGGGGTGAAGCGCTACCTGCTGTCCAAGAAGGCCTGGCTGGAGGCTGAGCGCCCCGACGTCGCCCACTCGCTCGTCGTCCCCGGCGCGCACCACAGGGCCGACGACGACGGGATCGTCCAGCTTCATGCGACCAAGCTGCCATTCGGCGATGGCTATCGCTGGCCCACCTCGGTCAGCCGCTGGGCGGCCTGGGTCGCCTCGCTCAATCCCTCGATCATCGAGGCCGGCGATCCCTATACGCCGGGGCAGGGGGCCCTGGCCGCCGGCCAGCGCGCCGGCTGCCCGGTCGTCGGCTTCTGCCATTCCGACCCCGCCGGCCTCGCGGCCCTGCATTTCGGCGAATGGGCCAAGAAGCCGGTCGAGAAGCGCTGGGCCCGCCTGTTCGGCCAGTTCGACCGCGTCATCTCGCCCAGCCGCTATATCGCGCGGCGCCTCGAAGAGGCCGGCGTGGGCAATATCGTCATCCGCCCGCTCGGGGTCGAGATCGACACCTTCCGTCCCGACCGCGGCGATCGCGACTGGCTGCTGAAGAAGCTGAACCTGCCGGCCTCGGCGCGGCTGCTGTGCTTCGCTGGCCGCCCGGCGCGGGAGAAGAACATCGACGTCCTGATCCAGGCCGTCCAGGCCCTCGGCGCGCCCTACCATCTGATTCTGGTCGGGGCCGGAGCGGGCATGCCGGCCGAGGAACGGGTCATCTCCCTGCCGTACGAGGCCAATCCCAAGGCCGTCGCCCGGATCATCGCCAGCTGCGACGCCTTCGTGCACGCCAATGACAAGGAGCCGTTCGGCCTGATCGTGCTCGAGGCCATGGCCTGCGGCCGTCCGGTCGTCGGGGTCAACGCCGGCGGGGTCAAGGAGACGGTCGACGACACCGTCGGCCAGCTGGCGAAAAGCGCCGATCCGCGCCACTACGCCGCCGCCATCGAGGCCCTGTTCGCCCGCGACATCGAGGCCCTCGGCGTCGCCGCCCGCGCGCGCACCGTCGAACGCTTCGCCTGGAACCGCGTGTTCGAGGACCTCAGCTCGGTCTATGCCGAGGTCAGCGGCGAACCGGCCTTCGCCCGGCCCCGCGAGGGCAAGGCGCACTGACCGCTCGACAGCCGCCGCGCCGCCCGCCAGTCTCTCGGGAAACGGGGATCTGAGATGATGAAACGCCTCCTGCTCGCGACCGTGCTGACGCTGCTGACCGCCGGCTCGACAATGGCCCAGACGGTCGTTCTGGTCCGTCATGCCGAGAAGGCCGACGCCAGCAGCGATCCCGTGCTGTCCGAGGCCGGGCAGGCGCGCGCGGTCGCCCTGGCGGCCGTTCTCGCCGACGCCCACCCCGGCCACGTCTTCACCAGTCCGCTGCAGCGCACGCAACTGACGGCGGGCCCGGTGGCCGAATTTCACTCAGTGACCATCGAGCCGGTGGCCTTCGAGGGCGGAACCCCTGCTCATGTCGCTGCGGTCGCCGCCCGCGTTCGCGCCCTCCCGGACGACGCGGTCGTCCTGGTGGTCGGCCACAGCAACACCGTCCCCCTGATCGCGCGGGCGCTGGGCTACGCCGCCGCCGTGGATATGCAGGAATGCGAGTACGACCGGCTGACGGTGCTTGACCTCAACGGCGAGCGGACGACGGCTGTGGTGGGCCGCTACGGGACGCCGACGATCTGCGAATGAGCGGACGGCAAGGGCCCACCTTGTCATCCCGGACACCGCGAAGCGGTGATCCGGGACGCTTTCGCTTCTGAAATTCATCCTCCCGGAAGCTGTTTCAATAGCTATCCGGGAGACGGGTCTGGTCATCGCGCGAGGGCCGCCTGTCCCCCGGACAATCGCTGGCGCGATTTCCGGGAGGTCTGCAAATTGGCGCACTCCGTCCCGGCTCTCCGCTTCGCTTCGGCCGGGATGACAAGATGTTCAGTCCGGATGAGCGGTCACAAGTCAGCCCAGGCGCGCTGGTCCGCCTCGCTCGCCCGTTCGTCGAACACTGCAAACGGATCGTCTTCCGTCGCTTCTTCGCGCTCTTCAGGATCGTCAGCCGTGACACATCCTACACGTCCAGATCGGCTGCCGCGAACTGGGCGTTGTCCTGGATGAACTGGAACCGCGCCTCGGCCTTCTTGCCCATCAGCCGTTCGACCAGATCCTCGATCTCGTCTTCCGAGGCCGGCACCGTGACCCGCGCCAGGGTGCGCTTCCTGGGGTCCATGGTGGTCTCCTTGAGTTGGGAGGCCATCATCTCGCCCAGGCCCTTGAACCGCCCGATCTCGACCTTCTTGCCCTTGAACACCGTGGCCAGCAGCTCGTCGCGGTGGGCGTCGTCGCGGGCGTATTCGCTCAGCGGCCCGGCGCTGATCCGGTAGAGCGGCGGCAGGGCCATGAACAGCCGGCCCTGACGGATGGTCTCGGGCATCGACCGGTAGAAGAAGGTGATCAGCAGGGCCGCGATATGGGCCCCGTCCACGTCGGCGTCGGTCATGATGACGATCCGCTCGTAGCGCAGATCCTCGATGTTGAACCGGCTGCCCGGCTGCACCCCGAGCGCCAGGGCCAGGTCCGACAGTTCGATATTGGCGCGCAGCTTGTCGGCCGTGGCCGAGGCGACGTTCAGGATCTTGCCGCGCAGGGGCAGGATGGCCTGGGTCGTCCGGTCGCGCGCCTGTTTGGCCGAGCCGCCGGCCGAGTCGCCCTCGACGATGAACAGTTCGGTGCCGTTGGCCGACTGGCGCGAACAGTCCGACAGCTTGCCGGGCAGGCGCAGCTTGCGCGTGGCCTGGGCCCGCTGGACCTCCTTGTCCTTGCGGCGCTTCAGCCGGTCCTCGGCCCGCTCGATGACGAAGCCCAGCAGGGTGTTGGCCTGTTTCGGGCTCTCGGTCAGCCAGTGGTCCAGCGGATCGCGCATCAGCTGTTCGACCAGCCGCTGGGCGTCCGGCGACGACAATCGATCCTTGGTCTGCCCCTGGAACTCGGGATTGCGCACGAACACGCTGATCAGCGCCCCGGCGTTGGCGATGACGTCCTCTGCGGTGATCAGGCCTGCGCGCTTCTCATTGGTCAGTTCGCCATAGGCCTTCAGCCCCTTGACCAGCGCCGCCCGGAACCCGGCCTCATGCGTGCCGCCGTCGGGCGTCGAGACGGTGTTGCAATAGGAGGAGACGAAGCCGTCGGCCTCGCCGAAGCCGATCGGCGACCAGGTCACGGCCCATTCGACCGCCCCGGCCTCGCCCTTGCGTTCGACCCGGCCGGCGAAGGCGGGTGTGACGGTCTCGATCTCGCCGATCCGCTCGGACAGGGCGTCGGCCAGGCCGTTGGGGAAGTGGAACACCGCCTCGGCCGGGGTGTGGTCGGTGATCCGCTCGGCGGCGCAGGTCCAGCGGATCTCGACGCCGCGGAACAGATAGGCCTTGGACCGCGCCATGCGGAACAGGCGGGCGGGCTTGAAAGCGGCTCCGACGCCGAAGATCTCCTCGTCCGGCCGGAACCGGATCAATGTGCCCTTCTTCTTCGAGGCCCCGCCCCGGACGATCGATCCCAGCGGCAAACCGCGGCTGAAGGACTGGGTCCACTCATGCCCGTCGCGCCAGACGGTGACGTCCAGCCGCTCGCTCAGGGCGTTGACGACGCTGACGCCGACGCCGTGCAAACCGCCTGAGGTTTCATAGGCTTTCCCGGAGAACTTGCCGCCCGAGTGGAGGACGGTCATGACCACCTCCAGCGCCGACTTGCCCGGATGTTTCGGGTGCGGATCGACGGGAATGCCGCGGCCGTCGTCCTTGACCGACAGCCAGCCGTCGGCGTCGAGATCGACGGTGATCAGTTTCGCATGGCGGGCCACCGCCTCGTCCATGGCGTTGTCCAGAACCTCGGCGAACAGATGGTGCAGGGCCCGCTCGTCGGTGCCGCCGATATACATGCCGGGGCGTTTGCGGACCGGCTCCAGGCCCTCCAGCACCTCGATCGAGGAGGCGGAATAGTTGCCGGGAAGGGGCGGGGCGGACGGAGCGGCGGCGGCGCGCACGGGTTCGGGTTCCGGTCGCGGGGCCGCGGCCTGTTGCGTCAGGGCCGGATCCGGCGGGGTCAGGTCGTTCGAGGGCGGCGCAGGCGTCGGCGCCGGGCCTTGCGGCTCGGGCAGGTCATCGAACAGGGAAGGCGCGGCGTTGGGACCCATGCGGATACTGTGAAACGATTCGGGGACCGGTCTGGTAGGCCCGGCGGCGCTTCTCCACAAGCGGGGCGGCCACGGACAGGGGCGCCGGCAGCACCGCCCGCGTAAGGGCCGCCATGAACAGCACCCACGGCAGGCCCTGATGCGCCATCAGTATGCTCTCTGACAGGCTCAGCACGAAGAAGGCGGCCAGAAAGCCCAACGCCCACCAGCCTTCGCGCGCGCCTGACCCGGCCGAACGCAGCACCGCGATCAGCGCCGTCAGCGCCATCAGGGCGCCGACCAGGATCGTCCCCGGCCAGCCCAGCTGCACCAGCAGGTCGATCCAGCCATTGTGCGCCGAGGGCACCAGCCAGCCGGTCTCCTTGCGCACCCAGTCGGCCGGCACGGACTCGCCGATCCGGCCCCAGAAGGCGCCGTAGCCGTAGCCCGTCCACGGCCGGTCGGCGACCTTGCGCATCAGACTGTCCCAGATGTCGGTCCGCCCGGTCAGCGACGGGTCCTTGCCCAGCGCCTCCAGCAGCTCGACAGAATGCGAATCCCACAGCCAGATCCCGACGCCCGCCAGCACCACCGCGCCCCAGATGGCGCCGACCGTGACCACGGGCCCGCCGCGCCGCATGGCCCGGAAGCCGGCGATGAGACCGAGGCCGACCATCAGGCAGAGCAGCGAGGTCTTGGACTGGGTCGCCAGCACCAGGCCGCTGGACAGCACGAGCGCCAGCGCGGGCAACAGCCGGCGCGGGTCGGGCGAGGCCAGACAGGCCGCCGCCGCCGTGGCCCCGATCACCATCACCGCCCCCATCTGGTTCTTCTCGTACCAGAGGCCGCGCCACAGGCCGGCGTTCTCTATCTGGTGCACGCCGATGGCGGGGAAGGCGAAGACCATCACCAGACTGCCGAGCGCCATGAACAGCGCCGTATGCATCAGCAGCCGCGGCAGATGCGGCCCCCGGAACACGGCGCCGAGATAGAGGGCGAAGCCGCAGCTGATGGCCAGGGCGATCACCCGGCGCATGGTGGTGACGAAATCGATCGACCAGTAGCGCGATGCGAACGCCAGCCCCACGATGGCCGCGATGGCGATCATCGCCGGCCACGCCCGCCACAGCCGGTCGATGCGATAGATCAGCAGCCCCGCGATCGCCGCATAGGCCGGCAGCCAGACCAGCCGCAGGATCGGCGTCTCCTCCTGCAGGGGCGCGAACACCGGCCCGATCAGGGCTCCGGTCATCATGGCGATGATCACGCCGCAGATCACCCGCTCCCACAGACTGGGGGCGGGCTCGGTCAGGACGTCACTGAAGTCGGAATCGCGCACCGGCGGAGAATCCGGCCGCTGGTGTTAAGGCGGGGTTAGAGGACGGAACGGTCCTGAGCGCCGTGGAAGACATGGACGACAACGACTTCGCCGGGCCGAAGCTCATAGCGAACGATGAAACCGAACCGGCCGAAGCGCACCCTTGTTTCTCGTTCCCCGCTATCGATGGACCAGCCGGAAAGCGGATGCCGACCGAGTCGACCCACCGCGTCGAAGATTGCGCGGGCGGCCTTGGCGGCGGACCGCGGTGATCGTTCCGCCAGCCAGTCGATCTGGCGACGAATGTCGAGATTTGCCCGGCGGGTGAGGCGAACCCTCACTGACGGGCTTTCAGCTTCTCCTCGAGATAGGCTTCGAGTTCCGGACGCACCTCCTCCCAGTCGCGAAGCTCCTCCTCGATGATCGGCTCGGAGACCGCTGTGCGTGGATCACCGCCTTCGGGCCATTCGAAGTCGTCATAGTCGAACAGCCGGCTATCGAGGACCGCGGCGGCCAGCACCTCCTGCGGGACGCCACCATCCCTGGCCATTCCAGCAAACCGCGACCGCATTGGCTCGACCAATTCGACGACCGGACCGCCAGAGTCCGCCGGCGTCGTATGCTGATCAGGCCCATCGACGTCTTCGGCCGCGTCCGCCCAGGCGCTGGCCGGCTCATCGACGCCGGGCTGAGGTCGCTCCGGGCCCGGTCCGGCCTCGTCGCGCACCCAGGCCTCCAGCATCATCCCGGCCATCCGCCCGGGCGTGACGCCCGCCGCCCGCGCCGCCTCGATCAGCTTTCGCAGCGTGTATTCGTCGAGCTTGAGGGTGAAGCGCGCCATGGCCGCCAGTGTCGCACAGGGCTGGCGAGGGGGCTAGCGAATACAATCAAAGATTGAACACTAGTCGTTCTTTCTTCTCGCCTCGGAAACAACTCGCTCCGTCGTGGTCGAGGAAAGCACCGCGGTCGCAACTATTCGAAACGAATGATCGCCTCGTCGAGCCAGCTACTTTGCCCAGCCAAGGGGCCGCCTGATGCAGATTGGACAAGGTCTCGAAAACCTCGCATCGCCTCATACGCTTCGCGCATTAGGGTTCTCTGCTCCGAAACATAGGCGAGATCAAAATTGTCAGGGGCAATGATATGGGCCGGACGCTGCCTACGTTCTCTAGCGCCCTTCACCATCTTGACGAAGGACGCCGCGCGGGGGTCAGCGCCGTACTCTTTCTGGAGCCAGTCACCCATCATCTTGATGGTGCCATGGCGGAGCTTCTTGGTTTTTCCGTCGCTGCCCGTCACGACCTCGTGCGTTTCTACGAGTCCTTCGAAAAAGCGTGCGTTTATGTCGTCCGAGAGGATTTTATCTAGGGTCTGATGAAAATCAGCCAATTCCCTCGCCGTTGGTCGAAGGATAAATCCAAATCGATCGGGTCTATCGTCAGACGCGTATTCCGATCGGAACAGCTTTCCCTTTCCTTGCTTCTCAAGGTGCGCGCTTACGGTCTTTCGTTCTTCGAGAAATGCCCCGAAGACAGAAATTCCGCGAGGCCAATCGCCGAGAACAGAGGAAACGAAAAAGTCCTCCTGGAGGCGAAATGATCCATCAAGGGCAAACTGTTGCCACTGAATCTGGTGGTGCGACGGCTTCCGAGCCAGATCGCGCGCGAACACAGCCAGTGAACGGTGTCCTGCCGAATCGTAACAGAAACCCGCGCGATCTATGGAGATGTTATCGCGATCATCGGCCGCCATCGTCGCGGCGTACTCGTCCTTGATCGTGATGCGAAAGGAGATGTCGTCGATGTCTACGTCAAATCGGGGGTCATTCCGATACCATTCCATAGCCCTGATATCGAACGACCAAAATTCAAGCTGGGCCATTCCCATTGCCATGGCGTAGGCAAAGGGCTTTCCCAAGTAGGATGCCCGCCGAACGACCGTCCGCAAGTGTTCGCGCGTTGGATAGAGACAACCAGCGAAACCAAGCTCGTCGATCTTGGCGAGTTGGACCGCGACATCTTCTGCCGGGAGCGCCTTGATATGCGGATTGGGATGAAAGTCCCCACGAACGACGTCGATTAGGCCAGCCGAAACGAGGGAGCGCATTTCTTTGGGCTCGGCCGAACATTTCGGGTCGTAAAGTGGCAATCCGTTGAAATCACCTGACGTAAGATACTGCTGCGTAACGGCCGCCAGCAGCTTATCGGCAGCGGCGGGCATCAAGCCTTCTCCACAAACGTATCGATCACCTTCTTCTCCCCCGCCTTCTCGAAGTCGATCAGCAGCTTGTTGCCCTCGATCGCCTTCACCGCGCCGTAGCCGAACTTCTGGTGAAACACCCGCTGGCCCAACGCCCAGTCGCCGCTGGACTTCGGGTCGGCCGTGGCGACCAGCCGGCCGTCCCCCTCGATCAGCGTATGCCGCGCCGGCTTCGCCGCCGGGGCCCGTCCGGCCGTGAACGACTGCGCCCGCTTCCAGCCCGGCGACGCATAGCCCGCCCCGAAGGTCGGCATCTCGTCCCAGCGGCTCTTGGCGTCCTTCATGCCGGGGGTGACGCCGTAGTAGCCGGTGTCGCTCTCGGCCTCGACGTGGTCGATCGGCAGTTCATCGACGAACCGGCTGGGCAGTTGCGAGGTCCAGCGGCCGTACACCAGCCGGTTGGCGGCGAATGAGATGCGCGCGTCCGACTTGGCCCGGGTGACGCCGACATAGGCCAGGCGGCGTTCCTCCTCGAGGCCCTTTTCGCCCTTTTCGTCGATGCTGCGCTGGCTGGGGAAGACGCCTTCCTCCCAGCCGGGCAGGAAGACCAGCGGGAACTCCAGCCCCTTGGCCCCGTGCAGGGTCATGATCTGCACGGCGTCGTCGCCGCCGCCGCGATCGAGGTCCATGACCAGCGAGACATGCTCCAGATAGGCGGGCAGGGTCTCGAACTGCTGCATGGATTGCGTCAGCTCCTTGAGGTTATCCAGCCGCGTCTGGCCGGTCGCCCGGTCGGCCTTCTGCATGTCGGTGTAGCCGCTTTCCTCAAGGACGGTTTCCGTCAGCTCCCAGTGGGTCGTGGTCCGGGCGAAGGTCCGCCACCGGTCGATGTCGCGCACGAAATTCGACAGCGCCGTCCGCGTCCGCGCCGGGAGTTCATCCGAGACGATCAGGTCGCGCACCGCGCTCATCGCCGAGACGCCAGACAGCCGTGCGATCTGCAGCACCTTCTGCACCGAGGTGTCGCCGATGCCGCGCTTGGGCACATTGACGATCCGCTCGAAGGCCAGGTCGTCGTCCTCGCTCAGGATCAGTCGCAGATAGGCGTGGGCGTCGCGGATCTCGGCCCGTTCGAAGAAGCGCGGCCCGCCGATGACCACATAGGGCACGGCCAGCAGGACGAACCGCTCCTCGAAGGCCCGCATCTGGAACGAGGCCCGCACCAGCACCGCCATGTCCTTGTACGGCGTGCCCGCCCGCCGCGCCGTCTCGATCTCGTCGGCCACCAGCCGCGCCTCGGCTTCGCCGTCCCAGACCCCGCGCACCCGCACCTTGTCGCCGCTCAGATCCTCGGTCCACAGCGTCTTGCCCAGCCGGTCGCGATTGGCGGCGATCAGGCCCGAGGCCGCGCCCAGAATATGCTGCGTGGACCGATAATTACGCTCCAGTCTTACGACCTTGGCGCCGGGGAAGTCGCGCTCGAAGCGCAGGATGTTGTCGACCTCCGCCCCCCGCCAGCCATAGATCGACTGGTCGTCATCGCCGACGCAGCAGACATTGCCGGTCGAGGACGTGAGCAGCCGCAGCCAGCGGTACTGGGCGACATTGGTGTCCTGATATTCGTCGACCAGGATGTAGCGGAACCGTCGGCGGTATTCCTCCGCGATATCCGCATGTTTCGACAGGATAGTTAGATTGTGCAGCAACAGATCGCCGAAGTCGCAGGCGTTCAGACTGACCAGCCGCGCCTGATAGGCGGCGTACAGTTTGTGCCCCTTGCCGTTGGCGAAATCCTCTGACGGCGGCAGTTTCTCGGGCGTCCAGCCGCGGTTCTTCCAGTGGTCGATCAGGCCGTTCAGCGACTTTGGCGTCCAGCGCTTGGTGTCCAGCCCCTCGGCCTCCAGCACCTGTTTGCAGACCCGTTCCTGATCGTCGGTGTCGAGGATGGTGAAGGTCGACTTCAGCCCCACCAGCTCCGCATGCCGCCGAAGAATCTGCGCCGCCACCGAGTGGAAGGTGCCCAGCCACCGCAGTCCCTCGGCCGACGGCCCGATCAGCTGGGTGATCCGCTCGCGCATCTCGCGCGCGGCCTTGTTGGTGAAGGTGACGACCAGCAGCTCCCACGGCCGGGCCCGCCCGGTCGCCAGGATGTGCGCCAGCCGCGTGGTCAGCACCCGCGTCTTTCCCGTGCCGGCCCCGGCCAGCACCAGCACCGGCCCGTCGACGGTCTCCACCGCCTCGCGCTGTTCGGGGTTCAGCCCGGCCATATAGTCGGCGGCGGGCGCCTCGACGCCTCCGGGGCCGCGCGAACGGGCCAGGTCGGAGATGCGCGGGGCAGGGGTATCGGGAAGACTCATCGAGAGAACATAAGGGGCACGACGTCCGATGTCAGCGGCGCATTCGCCCGGCCCCCGGAACCGTCAAGCCGGATCGCCGTTTCCGTCGCAACTGAACTGGGAAGGGACCACCATGACCGACAGCAACAACAACAGCGGCGGCGGCGGCAACGCCGGCCTGGCCTTCATCGTCGGCGGCATCGTCGTCGTCCTCGCCATCGTGGCGTATTTCGTCTTCGCCCGCGGCGGCATGGCCCCCGAGAGCAAGGACATCGACGTCGACATCAGTGTGCCTGAGGTGTCGGCCCCGGCCGTCCCCGGTAACTGACCCATGACCGATCCCAACACCCCCCCGCCCGAGCGGCCGGAAGTCCATCACACCACGATCAACAACCCGCCGCCCAAAGGCGGCGGCGGCAGCTGGATCGCCCTGCTGGTCGGCGGTCTGGTGGTGGTCATCATCATCATCGGCGTCGTGGTCTTCTCGAACAGTGGCGGCGTCCGCGCCCCGGACAGCACGGACATCGCGGTCGACATCGACGTGCCGCGTCCTGAACTGCCCGAAGCGCCCAGGATGCCGGACCTGCCGCCGGTGACGCCGCCGACCCTGCCGCCCGAGCCGGCTCCCGCGACCTGAGGCCTCAGCGCAGCTGGTAGCTGACCGTCGCGACGACCCGCACCCGCTTGTCGAGCGAGGTCGATTCGCTGTCGATGTCCTCACGGGCCAGGATCTCGAATGATCCCTGGGTCGCCTGACGGATCGGCCCGAGCGGCGCGCCCGAATCCTGGGCGAACTGTTCGGCGCCGGACCGGGCCGAGGCCGTCGCCTCGGCGATCATCGCCGGCCGGACCTCGTTGAGTTTGGTGAAGACATAGGTCGGGGCCGCGAAGTCCAGCTGCACGCCCTCGCGCACCAGGTCGTTCAGCGCGCGCTCGGTCTGGGCCACGCGCTGGACGTCCGTGGTCCGTACCGTGACGCTCTGGGTCAGGATGTAGCGGACCACATTGTCGGTCGAGCCGTACTCGCGCGCCCGGGTGTCGAGGACCTGCAGCCGGCCGATCGTGACCGCCTCGACCGGATAGCCCTGCCGCGTCAGAAAGGTCCGGACCAAGGCCAGATCGTTGTCGATCTTGGCCTGCGCCGTGGGCAGGTCGTCATTCGCGGCCTTGAAGCTGAGGTTCAGCACCGCCAGGTCGGCGACCACATTGCGCTCGGCCAGTCCGCGCACGGTCACCTGCCGGTTGCCGACCTGGGCGTTGACCACGCCGGAGCCGATGAAGGCCCCCGCGCCGATCAATCCGATGGCGATCAGACCTCCGAAGATGAGGGGCGGGATCAGGGTCTTGTCGATCTTGTCGAACACGGCGGATTTCCTTCTGGAGAACCGACCATGCGCCAACCCCGGCGGCTGTCAATCGGTCGAATGCGGTTCGACGAACGACCGGTCCCCGGCCGCCCATGACAGGGCCAGCAGGCGGCAGGCCGAGGCGAGGGGAGTCCGGCCTCGCCGCTGGTCGATCCGCTTCAGCAGCCCGGCCTGCGACAGGCCCGCGGTCGCCGCGACCGTGTCCAGCACGGTCCAGAATTCGGCCTCCAGCGCCACCGAGGTGGCGTGGCCGGACAGGGTGACGGAGCGCTTCTTCAGCATGATCCGCAGCCTAGCGCGGCTGATGGCCCGGCCGCCATGGGGTGCGACCTGAACACCGTTCACCTGAGCGCGGCTTCGCGCTATAACTCCGGCGACAGCACAGGGCCTGCCCATGACCGCCGCCGCCGATTTCGATGATTTCGAACGCATGCGCCCGCAGCGGCTGGAGCCGCTCAAGGCCCTGCGCGCCTTCCGCAAGCTGATCCACGACAAGGAAGACACCGCCCAGGTGTTCGAGATCATGCGCGCCCTCAGCGGCCGGTCGGTCAGCCGCGGCTACAACCGCATGCTCCGGACCATGGAGGGCGGCCGTCAGGCCTTCCTGCGCGAGGAACTGGCGCACAAGCTCGACGACCCGGCCTGGCTGGCCCGGTTCGAGCCGGGCACGGTCGGCGCCGCCTATCTCGCCTTCCGCGAGGAGCGCGGCTTCACCGCCGACGCGCTTGCCGAGATCGAACGTCAGGTCATTCCGGCCACCGACGCGCCGCATCCGGTCATCTGGTATTCCCGCCGCCTGCGCGACGTGCACGACATCTGGCACGTCCTGACCGGCTACGGCACCGACGCCCTGGGCGAGGCCTGTGTCGTCTCCTTCTCCTACGGCCAGACCCGCAATCTCGGCTTCGCCTTCATCGGTTGGGGCGCCGCGCGGGAGATCCAGCGCGAGGTCCGCTCCATCCCCGCCCGCCGCGCCGTCTGGCAGGCGTACCGCAACGGAAAAGCCGCGCGCTGGCTGCCCGCCCTAGACTATGAGGCCCTGTTCGAACAGCCGCTGGAAGCCGTCCGCGCCCGCCTCAACATCCGGCCGGCCTCCGTCTATCAGTCGGTGCCGGTCGAGGTTCGTACGGGGCTCAAGCTGCGCGGCTGAGCGCGCTTTCCGGACGCCATAAGCCCGGCTTGTGTCGTCGGCCTCATAACTCGGCTTGCCTGGATTGAGAGCATCCTCCACTTGCCGTAGGTGACCTCCCCCGAGCCCCTTCCTCCTGTCGCCCGCCCGCCCCTGTCGCGGACAACCCTGCTGGGCATCGGCGGGGTGCTGATCTGCGCGGTGATCTGGGGCACGACATGGTACGCCATCACCCTCCAGCTGGGGACCGTGGCCCCGCTGGCCTCCATCGTCTGGCGCTTCGGCCTCGCCTCGGCGCTGCTGTTCCTCGGTTGCCTGATCTTCCGCATGAAGCTGCGGCTGACCCTGCCCCAGCATCTCGCGGCGCTGGGGCAGGGGGTGTTCGCCTTTTCGATCAGCTACAGCTTCACCTATGCCTCGGAAGCCCTGGTCGCCTCGGCGATCGTCGCGGTCACCTTCGCCTCCCTGACCTTCATAAATCTGGTGCTGTTCCGTCTGGCCGCCGGTCAGAAGGCGGCCGCCGCCTCATGGGGCGGAGCGATCCTCGGCCTCATCGGTGTGGCGGTGCTGTCGGGCGGCGAGGTGCTCAATGCCGGCTTTGACCGCCGCGCCGCCCTCGGGGTCGGCCTGGCCCTGATCGCCACCACCGCCTCGGCCTTCGGCAATTTCTTCGCCTGGAAGGGCCAGCAGCGCGGTTCGCAGGCCATTCCGTCCACCGCCTGGGCCATGGCCTGGGGTACGGGCCTGCTGGCCCTCTACGGCCTTGCCACCGGGGTCGAGTTCACCATCGATCCCAACTTCACCTATGTCGGATCGCTGCTCTATCTGTCGGTGTTCGGCTCGGTGATCGCCTTCGGCCTGTATTTCACCATCGCCCGGATGATCGGCTACGCCATGGCCAGCTATATCTCGGCCCTGACCCCGCCCATCGCCATGCTGGTCTCGGTGCTGTTCGAGGGGGCCCGTTTCGGCTGGCCGGCCCTGGCCGGTCTGGCGCTGGTCCTGTCGGGCCAGGCCCTGCTGATTCGCGCGCCGAAGGTCGCCGCGACCTGACCGGATCCGCCGCGCGCCCTCGGACCCTTCAGTCGTCCCGCTTGGCGCCGTCGAGAAGCCGCGCGGCGCGCTCGCGTTCCGTCTCCGCCCGGGTCCGCTCGGCCTTCGACCGTCCGTGGGCGGCGCGATTCGCGGCCGCCGTCGCCCTGGCCCCGGCCTTCGCCCGGTCCTTGCGCGCCCGGTTCAGATTGACGATCTCGCCCATGCGGACCTCCGATGCGCCGGCCACCACGGAGACGGCCGACGATCCCGCCATCCTAGCCTCGAGTCAGGCCCGCGAACACCACCCGGCCCGCAGACCCCGTTCGGGCTGTCCGAACCGGCCTAAGACTTACCGCGAATTCACCAGACGCCGGCTGTCGCCATACCCGCCTTCGACCTATCTGGAGGGTGCGCCGGTTCCTGGCGCGACGGGAATGACGCCTGTGATCCGCCTGATCCTCAATCTGCTCTGGTTCGTCTTCGGGGGCTGGGCGTCCGGCCTGCTCTGGCTGCTCGGCGGCGCCATCCTGGCCCTGACCGTCGTCGGACTGCCCTGGACCCTCGCCGCCTGGCGCATCGCCAGCTACTCCTTCTGGCCCTTCGGCCGCGAGGTGGTCTGGCGCGACGAGCTGGGCCAGTTCGACGTCGGGACCGGGCCGCTGGGCCTTGTGCTGAACGTGATCTGGTTCCTCTTCGCCGGCTGGTACATCGCCCTGTCGCACCTGCTGATCGCGGTGGCGGAGTTCATCTCCATCATCGGCATCCCGTTCGCCCTGAAGGATCTGGAGCTGGCCAAACTGGCCCTGGCCCCGATCGGCCGAACGATCCGCGACAAGCCCTGATCAGTCCTCGGCGAGCAGGACCTCCAGCATCATCTCGCGCCGGGTCAGGAAATTGCGCGTGACCTGAAAATGGTCGGTGTCCTCGTATTCGATGCGGTCCACCCCATGCTCGGACACCTGGTAAATCCAGGCGTTCGGATAGCCGAGGATGATCGGCGAATGGGTGGCGATGATCAGCTGCGACCGCGCCAGCACCAGCTCATGCATCTTGGCCAGGAAGGACAGCTGTCGCGACGGCGACAGCGCCGCCTCCGGCTCGTCGAGGATGTACAGGCCGTCGCCGATGAACCGGTTCTCGAACAGGGCGAAGAAGCTCTCCCCATGCGACTGCTCATGCAGGGATTTGGTGCCATACCGCGTGGCGCCCGCCGTCTCCAGATAACTGGCCGTTGTAAAGAAGCTCTCGGCCCTCAGGAAAAAGCCGTCCTGAAGCCGCTGCGGCGATCTCACCGGCCGTACGAACCTGTGCAGCGGTGAATGGCTCTCCCGCGTGCCGAACCGGTGGTCGCGCCCTCCGCCCTCGGCGTTGAAGCCCCAGGCTACCGCGAGGGCCTCGATCAGGGTCGACTTGCCCGAGCCGTTCTCCCCGACCAGAAAGGTCACATTGGGATGGAACGCCAGACTGTGCAGCGTCCGCACCGCAGGCAGGTTGAATGGATAGACCGCGTCGTCCCACCCCTCGCGCCGCTCGAAGTTCGCCTCGATCCAGTAGGGACGGGCAAGGGCGGTCATGCTCAGAAGCCGGTGAACAGGCGGTCGAGGGCGCGGCGGATGTCGTCTTCGTACCTGACCAGGGATCCGACAGCGCGGACGGCGGGTCGGCGGTCTATCGCGCCGATCTCGGACAGCATGAGGATCAGCGGGTCTCCGGCGAAATCGACCCCAAGACTTACCCTCGTCAACACAGCCTCTCTGGACATCCTCATCAGGGGCGCGACGAGGATTGTCGGGCCGTCGTCAAGGAAATGCGACTGAATGATCATGACATACGGCGCGATCGGTCGCGACCGAGCCGATGGGTTGTCGATGACATCGAACTGCCGGATCACCAGCGTCGCAGGTCTTCGCCGAAGACGCCGTAGCGGTCGATCCGTTCGTTGTGGAGGCGGATGGCCTCGGCATTCTCTTCTGCCCAGCGCTTTGCCCGGGCCTCGGCGCCCGCGGGGTCCACCTTCTGGAGGTAGAGCCGCAGGGTCCGTTCATCCACGCCGGTCACATCGATACCCAGCCGCGCCGCCTGTTCCAGCAGTTCAGGCTCGATCTCGATCTTCTTCAGCTCGACCTTGTCCATGGCTCGAGATTATCGCGAAACCGAACGCCTCGCTACCAACTGGAGATAGGCGTCCATCACCCCGGCGAGATCATCTTCTCGGGCCGCACCGCCTCGTCGAACTCCGCGTCGGTCAGATACCCCCCGCCGACCGCCTCCTCGCGCAGCGTCGTCCCGTTCCTGTGCGCCGTCTTGGCGATCTTGGCGCAGGCGTCATAGCCCAGCTTGCCGTTCAGCGCCGTGACCAGCATCAGCGAATTGTCGAGGCCGCGCTTGATGTTGTCCTCGCGGGGCTCGATTCCGACCACGCAGTTGTCGGTGAACGACACCGCCGCATCGGCCATCAGCCGCACCGACTGCAGGAAGTTGTAGGCCATCACCGGGTTGAAGACGTTCAGCTCGAAATGCCCCTGCGACCCGGCGAAGGTCACCGCGGCGTGGTTGCCGAACACCTGCACGCAGACCTGCGTCAGCGCCTCCGACTGGGTCGGATTGACCTTGCCCGGCATGATCGACGAGCCCGGCTCATTCTCCGGCAGGGCCAGTTCGCCGAGGCCCGACCGTGGGCCCGAGCCGAGGAAACGGATGTCGTTGGCGATCTTGAACAGGCTGGCCGCCACCGTGTTGATCGCCCCGTGGCCGAACACCATGGCGTCATGCGCCGCCAGCGCCTCGAACTTGTTGGGCGCCGTGGTGAAGGGCAGGCCGGTGATGGCCGCGATCCGCTCCGCCACCTGTTCGGCGAACCCGACCGGGGCGTTCAGTCCGGTGCCGACGGCCGTGCCACCCTGCGCCAGTTCCATCAGTTTCGGCAGGGTCTGTTCGATCCGCTCGATGCCGTTGGCCACCTGCTGGGCATAGCCCCCGAACTCCTGGCCCAGCGTCAGGGGCGTGGCGTCCTGGGTATGCGTCCGGCCGATCTTGATGATGTGGTCCCAGGCCTTCGCCTTGGCCTCCAGCGCCGCATGCAGATGTTTCAGCGCCGGGATCAGGTCGTTGACCACCTGTTCGGCGCAGGCGACGTGCATGGCCGTCGGGAAGGTGTCGTTCGACGACTGGCTCATATTGACGTGGTCGTTCGGATGGACCGGCTTTTTGGAGCCCATCTCCCCGCCGAGCATCTCGATCGCCCGGTTCGAGATCACCTCATTGGCGTTCATGTTCGACTGGGTGCCCGACCCCGTCTGCCAGACCACCAGCGGGAAATGGTCGTCCAGCTTGCCTTCGATGACCTCATTGGCCGCCTTGACGATGGTCTCGCCCAGCTTCGGGTCCAGCTTGCCCAGCGCCATATTGGTCTCGGCCGCCGCCCGCTTGACGATGCCCAGCGCCCGCACGATCGGCAGGGGCTGTTTCTCCCAGCCGATTTTGAAATTGCCCAGCGACCGCTGCGCCTGGGCCCCCCAGTAGCGGTCAGCGGCGACCTCGATGGGGCCGAAGGTGTCGGTTTCGGTGCGGGAGTTCATCGATCAGAGTTATCCAATATTGTGTCAGTGAGGTACTGATATTCTCTGGGGCAAGAATGATGAAGGGGTTCCAGATGAAACGAGCAAAGATATTGGCTGCACTGTTTGCGGTTTCCGCCACCACGTCGTGCGCTGCTGACGCCGCCGATAGATCGGAGCGCCGTGTGGAAATCCGGACCGACGCCGGGAATTTTGTGATTGGGGCCAGCATGGCCCGAGCACCGCTGACCTCTTGCGCATTTCTCAATGCGGCAGTGCGGGGTGACTACGACGGGGTTGAACTTCGAATTCGGGAGGAGGTTGTCAGCATGTCTGACCGGGGAGAGCACCTCCCTTTTAGAGCAAGGATGGAACGGGCGACTGAGACCGGCATCCGTGTTTCTCCCGGGATGGTTATGCTTCAAGAAGATTTCGATTCCCGATCACAGTCGGTGAGTAGCCTCGTTGGGGTATTTCTCACCCGGCCTCGGCGTGACGGAGTCGAAGAAAATCTTGCCGGTGCCCCTTTCGGTAGGGTGGTTCGGGGTCTAGGCGTACTTCAACGAATTTCCACACGCCAAGATGGCGCAGAAGGGGTGAACGTTCAAACGGCACGCCTACTCGACGATCTTCCCGTGGCTTGCTTGGCTAGGCAATGATCTATCTCAACGCAACGCAGGGTGATCTCGAATTTGAATAGCGTCAGAAGAGTTGCCACAATCGTCGCGGCTTTGGGAATGGCGGTGGCTTGCTCAACGACGCGGGCCGGTTCAGCCGTTTCGGAGCCCCGCGTGACCATCGAGACCGACGCCGGCCGTATGGTCGTCGAACTGGAGCTCGAGCGCGCGCCCCTCAGCGTCTGCAACTTCCTCGCCTACGTCACCGACGGCGACTATGCCGGCGGCTCGTTCTTCCGCACCGTGGTCAGCGCGACCAACGACAATCCCAACCCGATCGACGTCATCCAGGCGGCGACGCCGCGCGGCTCCGACGACGACCTGCGTCCGCCCATCCCGCTGGAGCGGACCCGGGACACCGGTCTCAGCCACCTCGCCGGGACGATCTCGATGGCCCGTGACGGCCCCGACACCGCCACCTCCAGCTTCTTCATCGTGACCCAGCACACGCCCAGCCTCGACTTCGGAGGCGGTCGCAATCCCGACGGCCAGGGCTTCGCCGCCTTCGGCCGGGTCGTCGAGGGGCTCGACGTCGCCCGCCGCATCCAGATGTCGCCCGCGGACGGCGAGCGGCTGACCCCGCCGGTCGCCATCCGCTCGATCCGGATCGAGGGCCATGTTCCGCCCGGGTGCCATCCGTGACGGCAGGCTGGACCGGCACGGGAAAGGTCCGCGCCCGCGAGACCGGCGACATGGTCGAACTGACCATCGACGGCCTGACCACCCAGGCCAAATACTACAAGCCGCTGGTCTATGAGTTCATGCGCAAGGAGTGGACGTCGCGCCCGTCCTGGGGCGACTTCACCGTCGAGATCCTGATGGAGCACGTCGGAGAGCCGCCGCACATCGACCTCGACAATCTGGCCAAGGCCCTGCTCGACGCCATCAAGGGCTATCTGTTCCACGACGACGCCCAGGTCGCCCGCCTGCTGGTCGAACGCCGCGAGGGCGAGCGCGAGCGGATCGCGATCCGGGTGTTCCCGCGTCAGGCCGCGTCGGGTCGAGAAGGCGGAGCCTTCTGACCGCGGCCGACTAGGGACTGCTGCGCTGAAAGCGCAGCGTCGGCAGCCGCATCTGCATCTCCGCCCCGACGAACATCTGCGGTTCCGACGGCGGGCTCACGCCCCGTTCGGCCTCCTTGCGCGTCACACAGGCCCGCGTCCCGGCCGCCAGGGCGAGGAAATCCGTCGCCGTCGGCAGGGTCTCGATGACGCAGCCGTCGAACCATGGATAGGTCTCGTCCGCGCCGCAGCCGAAAGAAGTCCGTTCGCGGCTGGCGGCGGTCAGCACCATCCGGTTCGGCGCGGCGAGGGCGTTGACGAAGATGCCGGAATAACAGGCTGAGACGATCACCACCGTCGGCCGCGCGCCACAGGTCGCGCGCACCAGATTGGCCATCATGTCCGGCGTCATCCGCGGCTCGTTTCCGAACACCATGGCGGTCGGCACGCCGTGCGAGGTGAAATACAGCAGACAGCCCGCCGTCCCCCGCGCCGCCGCCGCGTTCAACCCGTCCAGCACGTCCGAGGCCGAGGTCGGCCGCGGCACGTCGGGCCTCAGGCTGTAGTCGACCATGGTGGCGCGCGGAAAGCCGGCGCCCAGGAACCCCTTCACCAGGTCGCGGCGCGCATTGTCGAAGGCCAGGATCGGCCGGTCGGCCCCGTCGCGCCAGTCCGCCGCGACGATGGCCGAGGTCCAGTTGGCGAACCGGCTGGACGGCGCGGCCGTCTGGGCCTGTGCCGGGGCCGCGAAACCCAGCAGGGCCATCAGAACAACAATCAGTCCCCGACCCATGCGCTCCCCCAGGCTCAAGTCGGAGCCAAGACTATCGAAAGGCGCGGTGAGGGAAAGGGCCTACTTCTTCCGGAACTGGTCCAGCGAGACGACCTTGGGTCCGTCATCGCCGTCATCGGACGGCGGGGTCCGGTCGGGTTCGGCGGCGGCGACCTCGGCGGCGATCTCTTCCACGGTGGCGGGCGCCTCGAACTGCAGCAGGAACTGCACCGACGGGTCATAGAAGCGGGTCACCGCGGTGTAGGGCATGGCCAGCACCTTGGGCATGCCGCCGAATTTGAGCATCACCGAAAACTTCGTCGGCTCGACCTTCAGATCCCAGTACTGGTGCTGCAGGACGACGGTCATCTCGTCGGGATATTTGGCCAGGATGTCGGGCGGCACGCTGACGCCGGGCGCCCGGGTCTTGAACGTCACATAGAAATGGTGCGCCCCGGGGATGCCGTCGGGCAGGGCGGCCCGTTCCAGCGCCGAGCGGATGACGCCGCGCAGCGCATCCTGCGCCAGCTGCTCATAGTGCATCTCGTCGACGGGGGGCGTCTCTTCGGCCATGGGTCGCCTCGGCTGTTCGCGCGAACTGATAGCTGTGCGCGGGCGCGGGCGAAAGGTGGCGACATGGTGAAAACGACGGGATTCCGCCGCGAGCCCTTCTGATTTTCAGGAAAGTGCCAGGGGTTCTGTTGGCAGGCCCCCCACATCTTCCAAAAGAAAGAGGAGGGCGCGTCACTGGAGGTAGGTGGAGGGCTTCTGTTGGCAGGCGCCCTCCGGGCCCCGCCCCAGGAACTGATCCCTGAGGACTTAAGTGTTCGAAATCACCCGAACCGCTTATGCGGCGAGAGCGACTTCTCCAGCGAAGTTATCGTTCGCAGTTAGAAAATGGCCCGATACGGTGGGCCAGGACGGGCGAAAGCAGTCTTCTTTACACGTCCGTCGATGCTAGTCGGCCCCATATGCCTCCGCCGATAACGCGGGGAGAAGATGGTGGAGCCGCCGGGAATCGCACCCGGGTCCGGTCCGCTTATTACAAGCGCGTTTATCGCCATATCCGGAGCAAGCCCCGGCAAGACCAATATAGGGGCGAAGGCTTAAGGTTCCAATAGCCTCGCGGTCACGGCGCGACCGACACCTCCACCCCCCGGGCTTCGAGGATCGCCTGCACGCTGTCATCGCCGACAAGGTGGAGCGTGCCGACGGCGATGAAGGCCGTTCCGGACCCTTCCAGCATGGTCTCGATCTGGTCCGCCCATCGGGTGTTCCGTTGAACCAGGACGGCCTGATAGACCGGTTCGCTGTCCCGGCGCATGGGCATGACCGCCAAGGCCTCGATGGCCTCGACGTCTCCGGCGGCCCAGGCCTCGACCAGACGATCCGGCACGGTCAGGGCGTTGTCGAACTCATTCAGCGTGCGGCGCAGGAAGGTCAGCTGGCCCGCTTCGGGGAAGCCGGCCAGCATCCGGATCTGCATCCCGGGCGACTCGAATCCTTCGACCGGCGTGCCGGCGGCCACGGCGCGGGCGCGCAGGATCATGTCGACGCCGGAGCCGGGGTCGTAGCCGGCCCTGACCAGCGCCGAACCGGACAGCACGACACCGGCCAGCCAGGGCCGCATGCCGTCCAGCTGGGCCGCATTGCCGCCGAGTGTGCGCGCCGCCGCGTCCAGCCGGGCCAGCTCGTCGGCCGTCAGAAGGCTGGACAGTCTGGCGTCCGGCGACATGCCGTACTGCTGGATCAGGGGAAGGATCGCCGTCTGGTCATTGGGATCGGCCACTTCCATCACCAGCAGATCGGCGCTGTCGAAGGCTTCTGTTACGCGGCGCGTTTCCCACGCCGTGGTCGGGCGCAGGAAATGGACGGTGCCGAACAGATAGAGGGTCGAGTCCGCGTCGCGCACGACCCAGAGCGCGGGGCCGGCGTCGTTCACCGGTTCAGGGGCGGACGGCGGTCGCCGGTTCAGGGGCTCCGCGCCCCAGGCGGGGCCGACGGCCAGACACAGGCTCATCGCCAGGAGCGCGGACGCGGCCAGTCTGGCGGCGGGCATGAGGGCGCGCGCGCGGCTTTCGCCGCGATCGGGATAGATCATCGTGGAATCCTGTTCGTTTGCTCGATCGTACCGGCGACGCCGGTCAGGCCTCGGGGAGGGCCCGGTATGTCGATAGTTAGCTAATCATCGAAACATGTCAACAGCCGGCATGCGCGTGCTCGGATTCCTGCCGTGGCCCGTCAGACCCGCGCCCAACCCGGAGTCTGGTTCCTGAACCAGGTCAGCTGCCGCTTGGCGTAGTTTCGGGTCGACTGCCGCGTCGCCTCGACGGCGGCTTCCAGCGTCGTCCCGCCCGCCAGATGGGCGGCGAACTCGCGCACCCCGACGGCCTTCATCGCGGGCAGGGCGGGATCCAGCCCGCGCGCGACCAGCGCCCGCACCTCCTCCAGCGCCCCGGCCTCGACCATCTGCGCCACCCGGGCGTCGCAGCTGGCGTACAGGGCCTCGCGATCCGGCTCGATCACCAACCCGGTCCATGAACCCGGCGCCAGCAGGGGCGTCGTGTCCGCCGTCCAGTCGCTCAGCGCCCGGCCGGTGTGCTGAGCCACCGCCCAGGCCCGGGTCAGCCGCTGGCGATCGCCGGCCTCGATCCGCGCCTCGGCCGCCGGATCGACCTCGGCCAGCCGGCGCCGGAACGCCGCCTCGCCATCGGCGTCAAAGGCCGCCCCGGCCGCGTCGCGAACCTCCACCGGTACATCCGGTATATCGGCCAAACCCGTTGTCAACGCTGTGAAATACAGTCCCGTACCACCCACGATCACGGCCGGCCGTCCCGCCGTCCCCAACGTCGCCAGAACCGGGGCCACGGCCCGGCTCCAGCGTCCCGCCGACCAGGCGTCGGCCGCATCGGCCACGCCATACAGCCGGTGCTCCGCCATCGCCTCTTCCTCCACCGACGGCCGCGCGCTGAGCACGCGCAGGTCGGCGTACAGTTGCTGGCTGTCGGCGTTGACGATCACCGCCCCGGTCCGCGCCGCCATCTCCAGCGCGCGCCGCGACTTGCCCGAGGCGGTCGGGCCGGCCAGCAGGGTGATCAGGGGGTGGGGCAAATGCGGGCTCGTGTGGAGGGGGTCATCCCTCTTACTCCGTCATCCTCGGGCTTGTCCCGAGGACCCATTGATGGTTCAGGCTCCTGCGCCTGCCGACTTTACAGGTTTCGTCGTGACCCGGCATGGGTCCTCGGGACAAGCCCGAGGATGACGGGTGATCTTGGAACGGACTCTCTACCTTGACCGACCGCGAAACTGTCCTCGCCGCCCTCGACGCCGTGATCGACCCGAAGAGCGGGCAGGGGCTGGTCGCCGC
>CALRJO020000013.1:0-53804 GCA_943367565.1 Brevundimonas vancanneytii | reverse complement strand
ATCCGACGCCCCTCGCGCCGCAGGCGATCCCGGACCTGCGGCGCGGCGCGGCGCTCTATGCCGAACAGTGCGCCGTCTGCCACGGCGTCACCGGCCGCGGCGACGGCCCCGCTGCAGCCGGGCTCGAGCCGCCGGCGATCGCCTTCACCGATCGGGACCGCGCCCGCGAGCGCAGCCTGTTCGGTCTCTATCAGGTGATCGGCCAGGGCCTGGACGGCACCGCCATGGCGAGCTTCGCCCATCTCTCCGCCGAGGACCGCTGGGCGCTCGCCTTCTACGTCGGCGGCTTCGCCTACGCCGGGGAAGCCCCCCGTGCGGGCGAGCGCGCCTGGCGCGCTGATCCCAAGCTGCGGGCCGCCCTGCCGGACCTCGAGGCCCTGACCCAGGTCACGCCGGCGGCGCTGGCGGCCCGCCTCGGGGAGCCTCGGGCGAACGAGGTGGTCGCCTACCTGCGCAGCCATCCGGAAGCCCTCGCGGTCGGGAGCACGGACGGGCTCGATCTGGCGCGCCGCAAGCTCGCCGAGAGTCTGGCGGCCTATCGCGCCGGCGACGCGCGAAAGGCCGAGGAGCTGGCCCTTTCGGCCTATCTCGACGGCTTCGAGCCCGTGGAGCCGCTGCTGCGGGCCCGCGACGGCAAGTTGATGGCCCGGATCGAGGCGGCGATGGGCGAGCTTCGCGCCAGTCTCAATCGCCGGGCCCCGGCCGACGCGGTCGCCGGACAGGTCGCGGCCCTGAGCGGGCTGTTCGACGAGGCTGGGCGGGCCCTCGCGCCCTCCCAGGCCTCGGCCCTGTCGACCTTCCTCGGCGCCTTCACCATTCTGCTGCGCGAGGGGCTGGAGGCTCTGCTGATCGTGATCGCGATGATCGCCTTCCTGCGCAAGGCCGAGCGCCAGGACGTGCTGCCCTACGTCCATGGCGGCTGGGTCGCCGCCCTCGTCGCGGGGGGCGCCACCTGGGCGGCGGCGACCTGGCTGATCGCCATCAGCGGGGCCAGCCGCGAACTGACCGAAGGCATCGGTTCGCTCGTCTCCGCCGTCGTCCTCCTGTCCGTGGGGGTGTGGATGCACGGCAAGGCCCAGGCCGGCGCCTGGCAGGCCTATATCCGCGACAAGCTGTCGGCGGCGCTGTCGAAGCGTTCGGCCTGGTTCCTGTTCCTGCTCGCCTTCATCGTCGTCTATCGCGAGGTGTTCGAGACCATCCTGTTCTACGCCGCCCTGTGGAGCCAGGGGGCCCAAGGCGCCCTGCTCGGGGGCGCCGCGATGGCGATCGTCTGCCTGGCCCTGATCGCCTGGGGGCTGCTGATCTTCAGCAAGCGACTGCCGATCTCGCAGTTCTTCGCCTACAGCGCGCTGCTGATCGCGGCCCTGGCGGTGGTCCTGGCTGGCAAGGGCGTGGCCGGACTGCAGGAAGCGGGCGTCATGGAAGTGCATCCCCTGGCCGCTCTGCCACGGATCGAGATACTTGGGATCTTCCCAACCTGGGAGGGCCTGGCAGCGCAGCTAGGCGCGGTGCTCGCCATCGCAATCGGGTTTTGGTGGGCTGACCGGAAGAGCAAGGCCGAAGCGAAATCTAGGCTTCTGTCGCAGAGTCCCGGCGTTACCGACCTTTGATCCCTGATGGCTGACCAACGCATCAGATGTCGGCTGAATAAGTCTCCGAGTGTCGAGCCCGGAGAGTCCGCGTCTTGGGCCGCCAGGCCGACGGAGGGTTCGACGGGCTCTGTCAACCCAAACTTACCTTGGCGATAAGGGCAGGCCCAACGATCAGCCGCCCTGGCAGAGTGGCAGACGCTCGCCGCAGGCGCCGCCTCCCGTGCCCGGATTCCCGGCTCCGGCGACGAGTTGCCGTTGGACTGACAGCACCCCTATGAGCCCTCGATTTGGCGGTCTTGTCTTCGTCTTTTGTTTCCCGATGAGGGATCCAGACCCTGTAATCGTGAATTGCCGTGAGCCGGGCCGGTGAGGCATTATTGGGGACTTCGTGGAACGCGGCCGTTGTCGGTCGCATTACACCGGGCGACTTCGGCTTCGGTAAGTGCTTCACCCGCGCGGGCAAAGCGTGAAACTGGGCCAAGCCGGCCGACAAAGCGACGGCATTCACGCATCAACGGCTGCGACGTGCCCGTTCCGCGGCCTTCGCAGGTACCGTCGGAACCACAGGTCCAATGACGTCCATCGAAGTTTAGCTGGATTTCGCGAGGTTGCAGCAGGGTTGCTGCTGCGGCCGACAAGGGCGCGGGAGCAGCGGTTTGCAAGGCGAGGGCCGCCAATAGGTTTAGGACGAGCATGTTTTTAATCCTCCGGAGCTGTTCGTAGCCCGTGATCTGGGGGCTTCAGGGAAGTGGGCCGACGGAACGGTTCGATGAGTTGGTCGAAATAGCTCCGAGGGTAGTCGGGTTGGCCCGCGACGCAGATATCGCCGTGCGACGGGTTCCAGACAGGCTCGTAAGGAGCAAGTCGCTCGGCCAGAGCAGACACGGTCAAAGCGACGAGCAGGATCGGCAACACCCATGTGGGAGCGCCGGTTTCAATCAAGGCTACGGCGACAGCGAGAAGTCCTGCAAAGAACAAGGGGACGCAAAGACAGGTGTGACTAATCCGACAACGGGCATGGGCCTCTCCTTCGAGACCAATGTGCCTTGATCTGCTAGCCAGTTATTGAACGTTTCGATTGCTTGTCGGCCGCACCGCGCCCGATGCCTGAGCCGGCGTCACGCCGAACATCCGCCTCATGCTGCGACTCAGATGAGCCTGATCTGCGAACCCGCCGGCCAGCGCAGCAGCCGCCAGGCTCGTGCCGATCTCCATCTCCACATAGGCCCGGCGACCACAAGGACCGGCGGCCAACGCCACAGCAGGCGGCAGATCCAGGGCAACAGCAGGTAGCATCCGATCAGGGCGGACAAGGTCCAGGTCGGCGCATTCCAGCCCTGCCCGCCCGGCACGCCGTAGGACTGGACCAGAAGCACCTGGGCGGGCAGCTGCGACCAGTCGAACCATTGCGGATTGCTGGGGGCTGGGCCGGCCAGTGTCGCGCCGCCCACAATGGCCACGAGGATCAGGCTGACCAGCAAGTGAGCCGGGATGACGCGGAGCAGGCGTTGACGAGAATAGGCCTGCAGGGAGACCTTTCCGGCGGCCAGGCGATCTCCATAGATGCGGGCCAGTACGTAACCGGAATCGATGATGAAGAAGTCGGTGAGCAGATAGCCGCGCTCGAACACCGGATGCAGCTGCCCCAGCGGAACAGGAGCCGCGTCCCGGAAATGATAGAGGATGATCAGGGCTCCGACGATGAAGCGGAGCGCGTCCAGCCAGCCGCCCCGCGCGATGCGTGGCGGAGATCGATCCCTCGGCTCGTCGGCGGCACGGAGCATGCTCGTCCCTAACCCCGGAGCGACCAAGGAAAGGTCATCGACCGGGCTAGAGCCCGCCCGGATAGAGAAGCGCTACACCAACGACCAGGGCGACCGCCATGCCGATGGTGGCGACGACCTGGGGCCGGCCTCGGGGGGTGATCAGGATATGGGCCGCGGCGAGCGGGACGAGCGTCCCGCCGTATCCGAGGTAAAGAGGCAGCTTGAACGTACCGACCATCGTGGATCCAAGGAAGAGCGCGCCGACCACGGCGATCGGAACGCTGATGAGCGCCACGACGAGGTCGAGCCCCGGCCGGGGTGGTTTCGGCGCCTTGCGGCGCCCCGCCCGGTGTTTGCTGTAAGGCCTTGTGGTCCAACGCGGGCTGCCGCCCCGGATGGTGGTTTTCTTGCCGCCTGCCATGATTTCAAGTCCGATCGGAAGAGGCCTTCACCGGTGACCGTCTTTCAAGGTCTCCGGGCGGGCGTCGGCGCAGCCGCCCGCCGACGCGTCGATCTGTCTCGAAGTCCTCGGTTGCGTGAGCGTCACACCGTGGGTAGATGCGGGTCAGGGATCCCATTTGCAAAATTCGATTCGTTCCTTCTGCGTCTTTCTGTGCACCGCCCTTCTGGCGGTGACGACGCTGCATGGCATGATGGATGCGCAGCACGGCATGGCGCATGCCGCCGATTGGCCCGCCGTAGCGCTGGTCGAAGTCGACACGGTGGCGGACCGGATCGCGGATCACGTCCATGTCGCGCCGGACGATCAATCCGACGACGCCCCGGCCGAAGACGTCGATAGTGGAGGACCGGTGGGTCACGGACACCAGGTCGGCGGCGACAGCCACGGCGCCCTCCCCGGAGCCGAGCATCCGCTAGGCGACGGCCTGTCTTCAAGGCTCGCCGCCCGTACGCCCGGCGTGGCTCCGGCCCTGGGCGATCTGAGCCGGGACGGGCCCGAATATCCTCCGAAACGGATGCGCACGGTCGTCTGAACCGGCGCGGCCGTTCGGCTGCGCGCACCTCGTTTTCCGGAGATTTCCTTGAACACCCCGATCACCGGCCTGGCCGGATCGTGGGCGCGTCTGGCGGCCGTTTCGGCGCTGGCGCTTCCACTGGCGGCGTTGCCGTCTCTTCCTGTGCTCGCGCAGACCCCGCCATCGGCCGCCGCAGAGGCGGCCGCCCTGACCCTGGAGGGCGCGCTCGCGCGCGCCGCCGGCGTCGACCCGAGCTTGCCTGGCGCGGAGGCGCGTGTTCGCGCCGGTGACGCGGCCGTTCGGCAGGCCGACCTCCGACCCAATCCGACCTTGGGCCTGATGGTCGAAAACCTGCCCACCTTGGGCGGGGGGGACATCCTCAACAGGACCGAAACGACCCTGTCCTATGAGCAGCGGCTGGAACGGGGTGGTGATCGCCCCGCGCGCGTCGCCCTGGCGCAAGGGGAAGCGGCCGTGGTTCGGGCCGAAGCCGCTATCCGGAGACTCGACCGGCTTGAACAGGTGCAGCGCGCATGGGCTGACGCTCTTGCCGCCCAGGCCGAACTTGAGATCGCGCGTGAACGCCTCGCCCTGGCCGAACGCTTCCAGATCGAAGTGCAGCGTCGGGTCGACATGGCCCGCGATCCTCTGTTCGCCGGCGCCCGCGCCGAAGCCGAACTCGCCCAGGCCCAGATTGACTTTGACCAGGCAGGAATTCAGGCCCGGCTCGCTCGCGCCACGCTCGGACGCTTCTGGATCGGCGCCCCGGATTTTTCTCTCGATCCGGCCGACTTCGAGGACACCAGCGCCGCCCGAGAAATGGCCGGCCCGGCCTCCGGGATCGACCTCGCGGTTCTGGCCGCACAGCGGGATGTCGCTCAAGCCAGAGTCCGCGTGGAACAGGCGCGCTCCACCCCTGACGCCACGGTCAGCGTCGGCGTCCGCCACTTCTGGGACGGGCAAGATCTTGGCCTGGTGGTCGGCGGGTCCATCCCGCTCGGCCGCTACGATCGAAACGAGGGGGCCATCGAGCGCGCCAGGTTCGAAGGCGTCGCCGCCGAGGCCGACATGGCGGCGCTCCGGCAGGAACGGGAACGCGAGATCGCCCGGCTGCAGGTGCTCCTCGCTTCGCGGGCCCTCGAAGCCCAGCGCATCGCCAATGAGACCTTGCCCCAGGCCGAGCGCGCCGTGGCCCTCGTCCGCGAAGGCTTCGCGCGCGGCGGCTTCACCTACAACGACGTCATCGCCGCCCAGACCGCGCTTCTCTCCACCAAGGCCCGACGCGTCGCCGTCCTCAAACAGTTTCACATCGACCGCGCCCGCCTTGACCGGCTGACCGGCGCGCATGCCGACCTGCTCGGCCTGGAGACCCGCTCATGATCCGTCACACCCCCTCGCGGCGCGTCATCGCCGCGTCATTGCTGGCCCTTGCGGTCGGCGTTTCAGCCTGCGGACAGGGCGGGGCTGAAAAAGCCGAGGGCGCAGAGGCCGCGGCGGCCGCTGACTATGAGCGGGGCCCGCACAACGGCCGCCTGCTCCGGGATGGCGATTTCTCCTTGGAGATCACCATCTTCGAAGAGGGCCCCGAGCCGCTCTATCGCCTCTATCCATATTTGAAGGACAAGCCGCTGGATCCGCGACAGGTCCAGACCTCCATCGCCCTGACGCGGCTGGGGCCCAAGGTGGATCGTTTCGCCTTCACGCCGAGCGCAGACTATCTCGCGAGCCCCACGGTGGTGGTCGAGCCGCATTCGTTCGACGTCTCGGTGGCGGCGACCCATGCGGGCAAGCGTTCGACCTGGACCTATCCATCCTATGAGGGCCGCACGGTGATCACCGCCGAAGCCGCCCGGGCCGGCGGGGTCACGACCCAGAGAGCCGGCGGGGCGGTGTTGGGCGAGAGCCTGCCGCTCAGTGGTCGGGTCGAGATCACGCCCGAGGGACAGAGCGAAGTCCACGCCCGCTATCCCGGACGGGTGGTGGCGATGAATGTCCAGTTGGGCCAACGCGTCTCGCGGGGTCAGGTGCTGGCGCGCGTCGAGTCCAGCGACAGTCTGCAGACCTATTCCGTCACCGCCCCGATCTCGGGAATGATCACGGCCAAGAACGTCAACCCCGGCGCCATCACGGGCAATGGCGAGCCGATGCTGACCATCGGCGATCCGACCCGGCTCCACGCTGAATTCTTCCTCTATCCCCGCGACGCCGAACGCGTCCGGGTCGGCCAGCGCGTCGAGATCACCAGCCTGGCGGGCGAACATCGCGCGCTCGGCGTCATCGAGGCGGTCCTGCCGTCCAGCGACCCCATGAGCCAGACCCTGGTCGCCCACGTTGAACTGCCCTACCAGGGCGGGGTCTGGAGGCCCGGTCTCGGGGTCCAGGGTACGGTCCAGGTCGGTCAGGGCGAAGTTGCGCTGGCGGTCCAGACCAAGGCCATTCAGCCGTTCCGCGATTTCCAGGTCGTCTACGCCAAGGTCGGCAACACCTATGAAGTGCGGATGCTGGAACTCGGCCGCCGCACGCCGGAATGGACCGAGGTGCTGGGCGGTCTCGAACCCGGAACCGAATACGTCGTCGACGGCGCCTTTCTCATTCGCGCGGACATCGACAAGTCCGGCGCGAGCCATGACCACTAGGGGGCGCGCAGACCATGCTTGAACGCATCATCGCGCTGTCGATCCGCTTCCGCTGGGGGGTCATGGCGCTCGTCCTTCTGGCCTGCGCGGTCGGCGTCTGGAGTTTCCAGCGCCTGCCGATCGACGCCACGCCGGACATCACCAACGTCCAGATCCAGATCAACACCGAGGCTCCCGGCTACTCGCCGCTGGAGGCCGAACAACGCATCACCTTCCCCGTCGAGACGGCGGTCGCGGGCGTACCGGGCCTGCAATACACCCGGTCGGTCTCGCGCTACGGGCTGAGCCAGGTCACCGTCATCTTCGACGACGGCACCGACATCTATTTCGCGCGCCAACTGGTCAACGAGCGGCTTCAGAACGCGCTCGGCCAGCTCCCCCCAGGCGTTACGCCCGAACTCGGCCCCATCGCCACCGGCCTGGGCGAAATCTTCATGTACACGATCGACGCCGCGCCGAACGCGCGTCGCCCGGACGGACAGCCCTATACGACCGAGGATCTGAGAACCCTGCAGGACTGGGTGATCCGACCGCAGCTGCGCAACACCAAGGGCGTGACCGAGGTCAACACGATTGGCGGATATGAGCGTCAGTATCACGTCACGCCCCAGCCCGATCGTCTTTCCGCCTATGGCGTGACCATGGCCGAGGTGGTCGATGCGCTGGACAACAACAACGCCAACGTCGGCGCCGGCTATGTCGAACGCTTCGGCGAGCAGTATCTGATCCGCGTGCCAGGTCAGGCTTCGACCACCGAGGATCTGGGCAATGTCGTCATCGCCACGCGGGGCGGGGTTCCGATCCGCATCGCCGATGTCGCAGACGTGGGCATGGGCGAAGAACTGCGCACCGGGGCCGCGACTGAAGATGGCAAGGAGACCGTGCTCGCCACGGTTCTGATGCTGGCCGGCGAGAACAGCCGTGTGGTGGCCCGGGCCGCCGCCGTCAGCCTGGAGGAGGCCGCGCGCGCGTTGCCCGAGGGGGTGACGGCATCGCCGGTCTATGACCGGACAGACCTGGTCGAGCGCGCCATCCACACGGTCGAGAAGAACCTGCTGGAAGGCGCCCTGCTGGTCGTCGTCGTGCTGTTCCTGCTGCTCGGCAACATTCGGGCGGCGTTGATCACGGCGGCGGTCATTCCGATCACCATGCTGATGACCATCACCGGGATGGTGCAGACCGGCACGTCCGGCAATCTGATGAGCCTCGGCGCACTCGACTTCGGCCTGATCGTCGATGGGGCCGTCATCATCGTCGAAAACTGTCTGCGCCGCTTCGGCGAGGCCCAGCACCGCCTGGGTCGCATCCTGACCAAACAAGAACGCTTCGAGCTGGCGGCCTCGGCCTCCAGCGAGGTCATCCGGCCCTCGCTGTTCGGTGTGATGATCATCACCCTGGTCTATGTGCCGATCTTCGGCCTGACCGGGGTCGAGGGGAAGATGTTCCACCCGATGGCGATCACCGTCGTCATCGCCCTGACGGCGGCCCTGCTCCTGTCGTTGACCTTCGTGCCGGCGGCGGTGGCCATGTTTGTCACCGGCAAGGTCGAGGAAAAGGACAGCTTCGTGATGCGCTGGGCCCGGGTCGGCTATCAGCCGGCGCTGGACTTCGCGTTGAAGACCCGGGGTTTGATGATCGGCGTCGCCGTGGCGCTTGTATTGCTGGCGGGCTTCGGCGCGTCGCGAATGGGTTCGGAGTTCGTGCCCAATCTCGACGAAGGCGACATCGCCATGCACGCGCTGCGCATCCCCGGCACCAGCCTGAGCCAGGCCATCCAGATGCAGACCGCGCTCGAGGCTCGCATCGCGGCGTTTCCCGAGGTCGAGCGGGTGGTGGCAAAGATCGGCACCGCCGAGGTCGCCACCGATCCGGTGCCGCCTTCGGTCGCCGACACCTTCATCATGCTGAAGGACCGCTCCGACTGGCCCGATCCGAGAAAGCCCCGCGGCCAGCTGGTCGAGGAGATGGAAGCCGCCGTGAACGAAATACCCGGCAGCAAATATGAGTTCACCCAGCCGATCCAGATGCGGTTCAACGAACTGCTCTCGGGCGTGCGCGCCGACGTCGCCATCAAGGTCTTCGGTGACGATCTGGACGAACTGCTCAGGCTCGGCGCCGAGATCGAAGGCATCGTCTCGACCGTCGAGGGCGCGGCCGATCCCCAGACCGAACAGATCACCGGCCTGCCTGTGCTCCAGATCACCCCGAACCGCGCCGCCATGGCGCGCCTGGGGCTGAGCGTGAACGACGTCCAGTCGGTCATCTCCACCTCCATGGGCGGCACGACGGCGGGGCAGATCTTCGAGGGCGACCGGCGTTTCGACGTCGTCGTTCGACTGCCCGAGGATCTGCGGGCCGACACCGACGCCATCGGCCGCCTGCAGATCCCGTTGCCGGCAAGCGAGGGGCAGGCGCGCCAGTTCGTGCCCCTCGCCGAAGTGGCGACGATCGAGCTCACGGTCGGTCCCAACCAGATCAGTCGCGAGAACGGCAAGCGCCGCATCGTGGTCACGTCCAACGTCCGCGACCGCGACCTGGGCTCCTTCATCGGGGAGGTTCAGGAGCGGGTCGACACCGAGGTGACAATCCCCGCCGGCTATTGGGTCACCTATGGCGGCACCTTCGAACAGCTGATCTCGGCAGCCAAACGGCTTCAGGTCGTGGTGCCGGCTGTGCTGCTGCTGATCTTCGGCCTGCTGTTCGCCCTGTTCCGCTCGTGGAAGGACTCGGCGATCGTCTTCTCCGGCGTGCCCCTGGCGCTCACCGGCGGGGTGGCCGCCCTGATGATGCGCGATCTCCCGCTGTCGATCTCGGCCGGCGTCGGCTTCATCGCCCTCTCCGGCGTCGCCGTACTCAACGGCGTCGTCATGGTCAGCTTCATCCGGGGCCTGATCGAGGAGGGCAAGCCGATTCCCGAAGCCATCCGCGAGGGCGCGCTGACCCGTCTGCGGCCGGTGTTGATGACCGCCCTGGTCGCCAGCCTGGGCTTCGTGCCCATGGCGCTCAATGTCGGAACGGGGGCCGAGGTGCAGCGGCCTCTGGCCACTGTGGTCATCGGCGGGATCATCTCATCGACCCTGCTAACCCTGCTCGTGCTCCCGGCCCTCTACAGCCTGGTGCACGGCCGCGACCGGCCCGAGGATCGCCCGCGTCCCGCCTGGCTCGACCACCTGCCGTTCCGCGTCAAAGGCAGGCGGAAGTGACGGGGATCGGCGATCGCCGCGGACCCAGGGCTTCCACGTTCCGTCCCCAAACCTTCGAAAGGTTCTCATGACAGTTGCGTATCGCCGCGACCGCTGGTCGTGGCTTCAATCACCGGCCATGGCGCTGGCCGCCGTCCTGCTGTTCTTCCTCATGGACGGAGCCATGGGTCAGGCGCTGGCCCATGGCGTCGCCGAGGGCGACAAGGGCTATATCCAGGAAACCTCCGGCTTCCTGTTCTGGCCGTTCGTCTACCTGGGGGCCAAGCATATGGTCACCGGCTACGACCACCTGCTGTTCCTGCTCGGCGTCATCTTCTTCCTCTACCGGATGAAGGACATCAGCCTCTATGTGACGCTGTTCGCCATCGGCCACTCCACCACCCTGCTGCTCGGCGTGCTGACCGACATCAGCGTGTCCAGCTATCTGGTCGACGCCATCATCGGCCTGTCGGTGGTCTACAAGGCGCTCGACAATCTCGGAGCCTTCCAGCGGTGGTTCGGCTTCCAGCCCAGCACCAGGGGGGCGACCCTGATTTTCGGCCTGTTCCACGGCTTCGGCCTCGCCACCAAGCTGCAGGACTTCAACCTGTCGCCGGACGGACTGATCGGCAATCTGGTCGCCTTCAACATCGGCGTCGAGGCGGGCCAACTTCTGGCCCTGGGCGCCATCCTCATCGTCATGGGATTCTGGCGCAAGACCGGCAGTTTCTGGCGGCACGCCTATGCCGCCAACGTCGTCCTCATGACTCTCGGCTTCATCCTGACGGGCTATCAGCTCGTCGGCTTCTTCGTCGTCTGACCGGAGACCTCATCATGTACAACGCCAATAAACCCACCGACGCGGACCTGCCCTCGACGCGCAAGCTGCTGAAGTCCACCGGCATCGCCGTGGCGGTCGCCACGGGGTTGCTCGTCACGGTCGTCCTCCCCGCCGAATACGGCGTCGATCCGACCCGGGTCGGTTCACTGTTCGGCTTGACCGAAATGGGCCGGATCAAGGTCTCGCTCGCCGCCGAGGCCCAGGCCGAAGACGTCGCGGAAGCGACGGCCGCCGCCACAGGCGGTTCGCTTCCCGTCGCGACGGCGGCGGCACCGACGCCGGCGGGCGCTGCCTTGGCGACCCCGGCGGCTCTGCGCTCCGACCGGACTGTCCTGACCCTGGCCCCCGACCAGGGCGCCGAGATCAAGCTGGTGATGCAAGCCGGGGCCACGGCGCGCTTCACCTGGACCAGCAGCGGCGGGCGGATCAACTACGACACCCACGCCGACCGGCCCGGAACCGCCTATCACGGCTACAACAAGGGCTCGGCCGAGCGGGTCGAGGATGAACTGACCGCCGCCTTCACCGGCAGCCACGGCTGGTTCTGGCGAAATCGCACGGGCCAACCCGTGACGATCACCCTGGTCACCGAGGGCGCGTACAGCGAGATCAAACGGGTCGTCTAAGCAACCGGGTCACCCCTTCGTCGTCGGCCAACGATCATGGCGTTCGTCGATGACGAAGGGATGGGCGTGGTCCGCGTCATCTCCCGCCCGGCCTTCACGCCTGTGAAGGTCGTCGGCCGGCAGATTCATATGGCTGTGGGGAAGGTTCTCGGGATCATGGGCGGGCCAGATCAGCAGGCCCAGGACAGTTCCGGTCGCGCACAGCCCCGCCAGCACCAGGAAGGCCGCGCCCGGATCGACCGCGGCGCTGACCAGACCCGCCACGGGATAGGCGATCAGCCAGCAGGCGTGGGACAGGGCGAACTGGGCCGCGAATAGCGCGGGCCGATCGTCCGCGTTGGATGACCGGCGCAGAGCTCTCCCCGCCGGGGTGATCGTCAGCGAATATCCGAAGCCCATGATCACCCACAGCGCCAACAGCGCGACGTAGCTGACGGCCAACCAGGCTCCCGCCAGCAATACGCCGGTCATCGTCGCCGCGCCGAGGACCATCGCCGCGCGGTCGGTCAGCCGACCGAGCAGGCGCGGCAGAAACACCGCCGCGGTCATGGAGCCGCCGCCGAACGCCGCCAGGGCCCAGGCCGTCGCCTGGCCCGAGAGACCAAAGCGCGACTGAACGAGAACGACGGTGTTGACGAACACCATGGCTCCGCCCGCCGCGGTCGCCAGGCTGATGGCCAGCAGGCCCCGCAGGCGCGGCGTCAGGGCGAACAGGCGCATGCCGCCGGTGAGGCGTTGCAGGAAGGGCTTCTGGGCCGCCTTGCCGAGCTTGGGCAGGACAGCGGTGACCACGAACAGAGCGGATACCACGAAACCCACGGCAGTGCCCGCGAACAGGTTGCTGTAACTCATTACCGCCAGCAGCAGGGCCGCCAGCACGGGACTGGCGACGCTTTCCAGGTCGGCGGCGAGCCGCGAGAGAGACAGGGCCTTGGTATATTCCCCTTCGTCCGGCAGCAGATCAGGGATCATCGCCTGGAAGGCCGGCGTGAATGCGGCCGAAGCGACATAGAGCACGGTCATCAGAGCGTAGACCTGCCAGGCCTCGCCGACGAACGGCAGGGCGGCGGCCACGCCGGCGCGCACCCCGTCCAGAGAAACCAGCAGCACCTTCCTGGGCAGCCGGGCCGAAAGTGCGCTCGCAAACGGCGCCACGCCGATATAGGCGATCATCTTGATCGCCAGGGCCGCGCCGAGGATTTCGCCCGCGTTCGCGCCCGCGAGGTCGTAAGCCAGCAGCCCGAGCGCCACGGTCGCCATCCCGGTCCCCAGCAAGGCCGAGACCTGGGCAATGAAGAGGTGGCGATAGCCGGCGTGGCGAAGTGGGGAGAACATCAGGAACCGTCTGAAACGCGCGGATGAAGCAGCTAGTCATATCCCCTCCAGGGGGATAGCATTACATCATGGCTCACGTCGCTCATGAATCCCACCCCGAGATCGTCAATCGGCTGAAACGCGCCGAGGGGCATCTGCGCAAGACCATCGGCATGATCGAGGCGGGACGCAGCTGCCTCGACCTGGCCCAGCAACTTCATGCGATCGAAAAGGCGGTCGCAGCGGCCAAGAAGACCCTGATCCACGACCATATCGACCATTGCCTCGCGCACGCTTCGGACGGCGATCCGGCGGAAGCCCGACAGGCGGTCGTCGCGTTCAAGGCGATCACCAAATATCTCTGACAGCGGCCAGGCGGCGCGCCCTCGGCCCGTCCGCGGTCTCCGAACGGCCCGCCCCCGCTCGGCAGGCGAGAGGCGGCGCGCGCAGGCCAGTGGATGAGCGCAGGATGGCCGCGACTGATTCTTAACCCACGCCCTGTCGTCCTTTTCAGCCCCCGAAAACACCCAGGTGTTCGAGCAGGATCGTCAACCCGAGGACGACCAGCGCCAGACCTCCGAAGAGTTCGGCGATCTCGCCGAAGCGCTGGCCGACCGCCCGGCCGATCAGCATGCCGAGCGTGGTCAGCAGGAAGGTCGTAAAACCGATCGAAGCGGCGATGACCCAGATGTTGGCGCCGATGAAGGCCAGACCGACGCCAACGGCGGCCGCATCGATGCTGGTCCCGACCGCCGTGGCGATCAGTCCCCACGGCCCCGACCGGCGTGGAGCGTCATTCTCCTCCTCAACACGGGCGCGGGTCGCCTCCCAGATCATCTTTCCGCCCACGGCGGCCAGGAGGCCGAAAGCGATCCAGTGGTCGATCCGTTCGACCAGGCCGGCGGCGACCATGCCGAGCGCCCAGCCGATCACCGGCGTGATGGCCTCGATGACGCCGAACACCAGGCCCGCCTTGAGCGCCCCGGGCAGGGTCGGCCGATGTGTGGCCCCCCGTCCGATGGCGGCCGCAAAGGCGTCCGTGGACATGCTGAGGGACAGGATAGCGATGGCGACGGGGGTCATTGCGGATTTCCACCGGGCGACAGACAGCGCTTCCCACTCCGGCCGGTGCGGCGGTGGGACGCGCTGGTCTCGCTAGGCGGCGGTTCCGCTGGTCGGACCACGCGTCGAAACGCGAGCGTGTTGATCCGACCCCGGCGATCAAACGCCGGAAGCTACTCCCCAACAGGAAGCGGCCTTCTAGAGGGTCTCGCGCGCCGCCGCAAGATACTATAGGGGAGTATCCATGGCGCACACCTCCGCGAACAAGAAGAAGCTCGTAACCCGGGTCCGTCGCATTGCGGGACAGCTGGGTGCAATCGAACGCGCGATCGAGTCCGAGGCCGGCTGTTCGCAAATTCTGCAGCAGGTCGCCGCGGCGCGGGGAGCCATGGGCGGGCTGCTGGAGGAACTGATCGAGGATCACCTGCGGCACCACGTGGCCCGCCCCGATCTGAACGAGGCCGAGCGCCGGAGCGGGGCCGACGAACTGATCGCCATTATTCGTCGCTATTCAAAGTAGCCGGGCCCATGGCGACGACGACCGCCGACGATCGACCTCGCGACCGGAAAATCAGGATCGCGCAACCGGCCAAACCTTCTGGGCCGGCATGACGTCACCCGCATTCAGCCAGAAAATGGACTGTCCAATGGGCGAACAATCCGGCCGCAGCCTCCCTGCCCTCGCCGACCAGGCGGAGGCCCGCACGATCGTCCCGGCCGCCCCGAATTGTGAGGGCGGTTCCGGGCAAGCCCCTGTCGACGCCGGTCATGACCGCGATCACCACGATCACGACCATGACCACGACGACGATGGTCACGATCACGAGCATCCGTTCGAGTGGCCGGAGGCGATCCGCATCGGTTTCGTGGCGGTGACAGCGGCGCTCGTGTGGTTCCGGGTTTGGGAGCCGCTTGAAGGGATCAGCCTGATCGGAGCCGTCGGTCTGCTGGTGGGCGGCTGGCCGATCCTGAAGGAAGCCTTCGAGAACGTCCTTCAGCGTCGCATGACCATGGAACTGTCGATGACGATCGCCATCGTGGCCGCGGCGGCGATCGGCGAGTTCTTCACGGCGCTGATCATCACCCTCTTCGTGCTGGTGGCCGAGGTGCTGGAGGGTTTGACAGTCGGCCGCGGCCGCAAGGCCATCCGCGATCTGCTGGAGTTTCTACCCCGCGAGGTCTCGGTTCGCCGGACAGGCGCCATCCGAACCATTTCGGCCGAGGAACTCAACATCGGCGACGCGATCCTCGTCGCGCCGGGCGGACGTATTCCGGTCGATGGCGCGGTCTTGTCAGGCCATTCGTTCGTGGATGAGTCCCGCATCACCGGTGAATCCATGCCGGTGGAGAAGACGGAAGGGACCGCTGTCTTCGCGGGATCCATCAATCAGTCCGGCGCGCTCGAAGTTGAAGCCCAGCGTATCGGCAGGGACACAAGCTACGGCAAGATCATCGAGGCGGTGGAGCGCGCGGAGCGCTCCCGAGCGCCGGTTCAACGCCTTGCGGACCGCATGGCGGGCTACCTCGTCTATTTCGCCCTCGGCTCGGCTGTCCTGACCTATCTGATCACCCAGAATATCTATTCCACGATTTCAGTGATCATCGTCGCCGGGGCCTGCGGCATCGCCGCCGGCACGCCCCTGGCCATCCTCGGCGGTATCGGTCGCTCCGCCCGGCTCGGCGCGATCATCAAGGGCGGCGTCCATCTGGAGACGCTCGGCAAGGTCGATACTGTCGTGCTCGACAAGACGGGAACGCTGACCTTCGGCCGGCCCGAGGTCCAGGCGGTCGTGACCGTGGCCGGCGCAACGCCGGACGACCTTATCGACGCGGCGGCTTCGGCCGAATTGCGATCCGAACATCCCCTGGGAAAGGCGATCATCGCCTACGCCCTGGGCCGGGGACGAACGGTGACCGAACCGGAACACTTCGCCTACACGCCAGGCCGAGGGATCGTCGCCAGGGTGGGGGACTCCGTGATCCTTGTCGGCAATCAGGCCTGGATGCAGGACAACGCGGTGTCGATCCCCGGCGCGCTCAGCGTCGGCGTCCAGGCGGCCTCAGAGGTATACGTCGCCCGGAATGGTCGCCTGCTGGGCGCGATCGCGGTCGCCGACACCGTACGACCGGAAGCCAGGCGCGCCATAGAAGCGCTGCATGGCCTCGGCATCCGCACCCTTCTGCTGACCGGCGACGTTCTTCCCGTCGCCCAGGCCGTGGGAGCCAGCCTCGGCATCCGGGACATCGAAGCGGGCCTACTCCCGGAAGACAAACTCGCCCGCATCCAGACGCTCGTGGGGCAGAAGCGGATCGTCGCCATGGTGGGCGACGGCGTGAATGACGCACCCGCGCTGGCCGCCGCGAGCGTCGGCATCGCCATGGGCTCGGGAACGGACGTCGCCCAGGAAAGCGCCGATGTCGTCCTTCTGGGAAATGATCTCGTGCGCCTCGTCGACACCTTGCGGATCGCGCGACGGACGCGTCGGATCATCTGGCAGAATTTCGCCGGCACCCTGGCCATCGACGCCCTGGGGATCGGTCTGGCGGCTGCGGGCTTTCTCAATCCGCTGTTCGCCGCCTTCATCCACGTCGCGTCGGAGCTCGCCTTCATTCTCAACTCGGCCCGGCTCCTGCCCGCCGTGGCCAGAACGGATGAGGCGATCCCCGCGCCGACACCGATCGGCGTCCGTCCTGCGGCGGTCATGCCGTGAGTGCCGATTCGCCTTGCATCGACGTCTGTCGCTTCGATGGTCGAACCGGCTGGTGCGTGGGCTGCGGCCGTTCGGTTCCGGAAATCCGGTCCTGGCGCAAAATGCAGCCACGGGCCCGACAGCTGATCCTCAAGGATCTCACGCGACGTCTGCGACGGTTGAAGGATCAGGGAAGATCCCAAGACGATCGACCGTCCGCCGCGCCCGCCGATCTGTTCCAGATCCGGGAGAGATGATTCCCGCATGCCCGGACAGCACACCCGGTTTCCGCCACGGGTCGAGTGCGCCGGACGGTGCGGACGCCTCGCCGGGGGTCGGGCGAGTCGCGATCTCGCCTCCGGTCGCCGGGCTTCAGAGCGACGCGCCCACCGCCGCTCCCACCGCGGAGGTGACCGCCATGGCCAGAGCGCCCCAGATCGCCACCCGCCCGGCCGCGCGCAACCTTCCTGCCCCGCCGGCGGCGGCGCCGATGGCCCCAAGTCCGGCGAGCGAGACGAGCGCCCCGGTAGCCACGGCCGGCGCGACCCAGGTCGGGGGCGCTCCGAGAGCGATGAGGAGGGGCACTGCGGCGCCGACAGAGAAGGTCACGGCCGACGTCAGGGCCGCCTGCACCGGCCGCGCCTTCATTCCGGGAACCAGACCAAGCTCGTCATGGGCATGAGCGGCCAGCGCGTCATGAGCCATCAATTGGCGGGCTACGGCGGCGGCCGTTTCGTCGGTGAGGCCGCGTCGGACGTAGATGGCGGTGAGTTCGGCGACCTCAGCCTCGGGGTCGGCGGCGATCTCGCCCGCTTCGCGCTCCAGATCCGCCGCCTCGGTATCCGCCTGCGAGCTGACCGAGACGTATTCACCCGCCGCCATCGACATCGCGCCCGCGACCAAGCCGGCGACGCCCGTGAGCAAAATGTCGCTGGGCCGCGCCGCCGCCGCGGCCACGCCGACGATGAGGCTGGCGGTTGATACGAGCCCATCGTTGGCCCCGAGGATGGCGGCCCGCAGCCACCCGATCCTTTCTACGAGGTGTCTTTCACTGTGCAACGGCATCCGCGCTCCCGATTTATCCGCGCCTCTTCAAGGCTGAAAGGTAGAGCGGGTCAATCCGGTCAACAACCGATCCTGACGACAGGCAGTATTTCGATAATGCTTCTCATTTTTATAGTAGACTTTGTTTGAGGGTTTGGCAGGTGGGTTGCGTATAGAGAAGTGACGCCGTCACACCGGCACACAAACCTTGGCCTGATCCCAGGAGACCGCTTGATGTCAACCGACCGAAGCCTGATGACGAAGGCCCTTCACGGACTGCTGGCAGTTGCGGTGATCCACCAGCTTGTCATCATCAATTTCATGATCGCGCCCAAGCCCGGACGGCCGGAGAATTTCGCGTTTGAACTCCACGAATGGGTTGGGCTGACCAGCCTCGGCCTACTGCTGGCCTACTGGTTGTGGACCCTGGTCCGTCGGGGCGAGGCCCGCTTCAGTCTTCTGGTTCCGTGGTTCTCTCCGAAGGCGACTTTGGCCGTCTGGCAGGACTTTCGCCTTCACCTGTCCGCTTGGCGGCGTGGACGACTGCCTGACATCGACTCTCATCCCTTCGCGCACGCCGTCCACGGTCTTGGCTTGATCGTCATGAGCGTCATGGCGGTGACGGGAACGATGAGCCTCATCTCCGTCCTTCCCGAATCCGTCCGAACCGCGGGCATGAGCGTCCACGAGGCGTCATCCAAGCTCGTCTGGGCCTATGTGATCGGTCACGCCAGTCTTGCGATCCTGCACGAAATCGCCGGACACCGGCTTTTTCGACAGATGTTCTGGTCACGCTGACGCAGGGCCTTTGCTCGCGGCGTCCAGCCGCTGGAGGATCTCTGTCTGGATTTCGAGATGCTGGATGATCTCCTCCACCTCGAGCTCGGCCTTCTGATTGACGGCGAAATCCTCGTCGGCTCTGGCTTCCGCGTGACGCCCCTGAATATTCTGGCCCACCATGATCAACGGCATCAGGAGGATCTGGATGAGATTGGAGATGAACAGCCAGAGCACGAACCCCATCGGGGGGTCGAACCGGAGATGAACCGGGGCCAGCAAGTTCCAGCCGAGCCAGAGAACCGACCATGTGGCGATCATCAGGAAGAACCCCATGGTTCCGACCCGTGTCGTGATCGTGATGGCGAAGCGGTCGAGCGGAGACAGCCGCTCTCTGGCCTGTTCGTTGATGTTCCGAAGGGTCGGCCGCCGCTGTCTGAGCGCGTTCAGGCCGAGCAAATGGGTCGGACGATGCATGATTGTTCCTCGGCCTGTATTCCACACTCCGACGCGTCGCGACGACCAGGGACCCTCACGTTGAACCTGGATCAAGGGTGTTTCCAACTTGTAACGCGCGCGAGAGCTTTGGCGAAGGTTGGCCGGTCTAGGGTCCGATCACGCCCGATCCCGGGCGAATGGAGACGTCACATGACCCGCAAGAAACTCTTTTTCGGTTTGTCGGCGGCGGCGCTGATCTCGGCCGCGGCCATCGGCGGGGCGGCGGTCGCCGCCAATCCGGGCCCGCCTGGCGAGGATGAACGCGATGAGATCGCCGCCGTCAACGGCGCACGCGTCTCTCTGGCGCAAGCCGTCGCGATCGCGGAGCGCCAGGGATCGGGCAAGGCCATGGAAGCCTCGTTCGATGACGAGAGCGGCCGCAGCTGGGAAGTCGAGATCGCCAGCGGCGACCGCGTCGCCACCTATGCCGTGGACGCCGCCAGCGGCGCCGTGAGCGCGGTCGCCGGAGAAGCCGACGAGGCCAATGAAGGCCCCGCAGACAACGACTGACCAGGACGCCGTCCCCTTATCGGGGGCGGCGTTACCTCACCGGGGTGCCCAGATGAAACTTCTCCTCCTCGAAGACGACGCCGAGGCCGCCGAGTTCGTGCAACGCGGGCTCGCGGAGGCCGGCCATACCGTCGATCTGGCCACAAACGCCGACGACGGACTGCATCTGGCGCTCGAGGGCGCCCATGACGTTCTAATCATCGATCGCATGGTGCCGGGCGGCGACGGGCTCGCCGTCGTCCGCGCGGTCCGCGAGGCCGGCAAGGCCACGCCGGTTATCTTTTTGACCGCCGTCGGCGGTGTCCGGGATCGGGTCGAAGGCTTCGAATCCGGCGGCGACGACTATCTGGTCAAGCCCTACGCCTTCAGCGAACTGCTGGCGCGGGTGCAGGCCCTCGGGCGCCGATCGCCCACCATCGACCTGAGAACAACGCTCGAGGTCGGCGATCTGTCGCTCGACCTCGCCGGGCGAACCGCCCGGCGGGAAACGACGCGGCTGGATCTGACGCCCCAGGAGTTCAAACTGCTGGAATATCTGGTCCGGCATAGCGGACAGGTCGTCACCCGCGCCATGCTGCTGGACAAGATATGGGGCTTTCATTTCGATCCCAGGACCAATCTCGTCGACGCGCACATGAGCCGGCTGAGGGCCAAGGTCGATCGCCCTTTCGGTCGGGAGCTGATCCATACAGTCCGTGGAGCCGGGTACATGATAGATGACCGAGCCTAGATTTCTCGCCTCTTCCGCGCTGCGGCTCGCGGCCGCGTTCGCCCTGATCTTCGCCCTGGGCGGAGCCTTGATGTTCGGGGCGTTCCAGTGGGGCGTGACCGGGTACGCCAACAACTCGCTCGAGGACGACCTTGGAGTCGAGACCCGGGTTCTGCTGGCCGACGGGGCAGCCTCCGACCTCGTCGGGCTGCAGCGCCGGGTCTCCACCCGGGCGCGGATCGCCAGCCCCTTCGCCTACGCGCTGTTCGACGGCGCCGGCCGTCGGCTGGGAGGCCAATTGCCGATACCGGTCCCGGTTGCCGCTGGCTTGAGCCAGGTTTCCGTGCCGGCGCCGTCCGATGACGGAGCGATCCACGATGAACCGATCCTCGTGCGCACCCTCGCGACATCCTTGCCTGAAGGCACGCTCGTGGTCGGCAAGTCGACCCATGCGGTGCACGAGCTGCAGGAATGGATGGCGGAGATCGCGTTATGGGGAGCCGCTGGGATGGCGGTGCTCGCCGCCGTCGGCGGTTTGACGGTGGGCCTGATCCTGGCTCGGCGTCTCGACAAGGTGAACGCCGCGACCGCTAGGATCATGCAAGGTCATCTCGGCGATCGTCTGCCCCCCATTGGTCTGGGGTCCGAGTTCGCGACCCTTCGGGATAACCTCAATCGCATGCTGGAACGGCTGGAAGCCTCCATGGAGGCGATGCGGCACGTCTCGTCCGACATCGCTCACGACCTCCGCACGCCGCTGAACCGCATGCGCCAGCGCCTGGAGCACGCGCGCGGACACACCGCGACGGTCACGGGGCTACAAGGGGCGATCGATCAGGCCCTGATCGACCTGGACGGCGCGCTGGACATCTTCGCGGCCCTGCTCCGGATCGCACAGATCGAGGCGGGAACGGGCCGGGGGACCTTCGCACCGGTGTCCGCCTCGGGGCTCGTGCGGCGGGTGTTCGAGGCCTATCAGCCGGTCACCGACCAGGCCGGCCACACCATGGCGCTCCTGGCCGACAGCGACAGGATGATCATGGGCGACGAGGATCTTTTGATCCAGATGCTGTCCAATCTGGTGGAGAACGCCATCGTTCACGCCGACGGTCCGGTCCACATCATCATCGACGTCTACGACGAGGGAATGAGAACCGTCCTCTGTGTCAGGGATACCGGATCGGGAATTCCGGACGAGGCGCTGCCGAAGGTGACCCGGCGCTTCTTCCGCCTCGACCATAGCCGCCACTCGCCCGGGTCGGGTTTGGGACTCGCCCTGGTGGCGGCGATCGCCGCGCTTCACGACGCCGACCTCGTGTTGGGGTCCAACCGTCCCGGCCTGACCGCGCGGATCGCCTTTGGCCAGGACGTCGTGGACAGGACTTCGCCCGGATGACAGGTTGCACCCTTGTGAGCGCCCATCGGTATCCAGGGCCGGCGCTCTGGGCCTCCGTCAATCGCCGAGCCGCCTTGGCGAGGCGCGTGTTGCGACCGCGAGCCGGCGCCCGCCGCCTCGCACGATACCTCGCCGGCCCTAGCCCACATCCTCTCCAAGGAGCACTGAAGCCATGATCCGCATCACCCAATCCCTTGCAGGCGTCGCTGCGATCGCGGTCCTCACCGCATGCAATCCGCAGGCCGACAAGGCGAATCCGCCGGCGACGGCGACCGCGGCCTCGCCTGTGGCGTCGGATCGGAACGTCCGGCTTCTGGCCGCGGCCGAGGGTTATGAGACGCTGACGGAAACCGCGTTCGACAAGACGTTCCCTGAGCTTGCCGCCTCGCTGACCGCCGCCCGACAAAAAGCTTCCGAGGCTCGGACATTTCTGGCGACGGACCAGGCCGCGCGCCTCGACTCGCTGGGCGCGGGGATCGATGCCGCCTTGCGGGATCAGAATCGGTCAGCGATCGCGATCGCGGCGGTCGAAACCTACAGGGTTCTGGTGAGCGCCCAGGATGCCTCGGCCCAGGTACCCGTCGAGGTCAGTTTGCTGGACTATGCCGGTTTCAGATATGACGCCAACGCCAAGTCGCGGCCGGTCGATTGGGATCAGATGACCGCCGACGTGGCCTACGCCCGCGAAACCTGGGCACGGATTTCTCCGCGCGTCACCGCCAAGGGCCTGAGCGGCGCGTTCGAGAGCGCCCTGTCGGGAATGGAAATCGCCGTCGCGCAGAAGAACGCGGTCGCCGCGGGGATCGCGGTGTCGAACGAATTGGCGCTGGTCGACGCGCTTGAAGAGCATTTCAAGCCGGCGAACTAGCGCCATCCCTTCGTCTCGCCGGTCGGGACGGGCAAAATCGGTCGCTGGAGGCCTTGCGTGAGTGTGTTGACCCCTTCGCCCGAAAAAGGGACGGACGGCCGGATTCCGGACGGCCGATGGCGGCGGACGCCGGGTCTGGCGGCCGTGAGTCTGGCGTTCGTCGTCCTCGGCGGTTGCGTCTCCTATCGGTCCGCGGAACTGCCGGACCGCCCGCGTCCCGATCCCTCGACGACCGAACTGGCCCTGGCGGGCGCCCGGCTGGACCATCCCCGACTCGGCCCCGTGGACATTGACCTGTCGGGACCGCTTTCAGCACGACAGCTCGGCGTCATCGCCGTCATCGCCAACCCCGACCTGAGAGCCCAACGCGCCCGGCTCGGCGTCGCGGAGGCGCAGGTGTTCGAGGCCGGACTGCTGCCGGACCCCCAGTTTTCCTTCAGCCTGGACCGCCCCGCTTCGGCCCCCGGCCTCGTGGACGCCATTGCCGGCGGCTTGGGGTTTGATACCTCCAGCCTGTACACCCGGCCGCTCCGGCAGCGGACGGCCAGGGCGAGCCGGGATCAGGTGCGGCTCGACGTGGCCTGGCTGGAATGGCAGGCGGCGGGCCAGGCGCGGCTTCTGGCAGCCCGCATCGGCGGATTGGAAACCGTGCGGGGGCTGGCGTTCGAAGCCGCTCGCGCCGCCGACGACGCCCTGGATAGAACCCTTCGGGCGGTGGCGCGCGGCGATCTGTCGGCGAACGATCTGGAAGCCCGGCGCATCGCGGCGGCTGACGCCGGCGACCGGGCCCGGAGCGCCGAGCGCGATCTGCAGGCGGCGCGGTTCGCGCTGAACGCCGCGCTCGGTCTGTCGCCCGACGCTGTCGTCGCCCTGATCGACCCGCCGCTGTCCCATTTCCCGGCGCCGGACCCGGTGGATCTGGTCGAACGGGCCTATCGCCAGCGGCTCGACCTGGCCGCCCTGAGCGCCGGCTATGACGTCCAGGACGCCAATCTGCGCCTCGCCTTGCTTCAGCAATATCCTCGCCTGAACCTGTCGCTGAACGCGGCGCGGGACACAGGCGCGGTGAGGACGAACGGCGTGGCGATCGGCTTCGACCTGCCGCTGTGGAACCGGAACCGTGGCGCGATCGCGGTGCAGGACGCCACGCGCGAGCAACTCCGCGCGGAATACGAAGCACGCCTGTTCTCGACGCGATCTGAGATCACCACCCTGATCGCCGCCTACCGGATCGGCCTCCGGCAGCGCGACGCGCTGGAGGCCCAGGTCGCGCCGTTGAAGCAAACCGTCGAAGCCTTCGAACGGGCCGGCGCGCGCGGCGACATCGCCCGCGTCACGGCCGAGACGGCGCGTCAGGCCCTCACTGACAAGGAGATCGCCCTCGCGGTCCTGGATCAGGCCTTGTCGGAACAATGGGTGGCGCTGGAACTGGCGTCGGGCGCCTTGATCGGAGATGCGGAATGATGCGGATCGTGGCAGGCGCGGCGGCGCTGACGCTGGCGCTGGCGGGTTGCTCGAAGTCGGCGGAGAAGGCCGCCCCGCCGGTGGCGACCGTGCGCACAGCGGCGGTCGCTACCCGGATGCTCGACGAGACCGTCACCGCCTATGGCCAGGTGGAGTTCAATCCCGCCGCCGTCCGGACCCTGACGGCGACCTTCGAGGCCCAGGTCGCCCAGATACATGTCACCGTCGGCGAGGCCGTGCGGGCCGGTCAGCCGATCGTGACCCTCATGGCCAGCCCAACGACCCGACTCGATCTGGATCGGCTCGCCCGTGAGGCCAGCGTGACGACCGCCGAACACGCGCGGCTTCAGCGGCTTCGCGCCGACGGGCTCGCCGCGGACGCCGAAGTCACCGTGGCCGCCGCCGCCGCAGCCACCGCCCGGGAAGCCAGCGCCAACCTGCGCCGCCTGACCGGCGGGGGCCGGATCACGCTCCGCGCGCCGGTCAGCGGCGTCATCGACAGCCTGCCCACGAGCCCCGGCGCGCTGGTCGGCGCCGGCGGGGCGGTGGCCGGTCTCGGTTCGACCAGCCTGCTGAACGCGCGCCTTGGCGTCGAGGTCGAAGACGCGCAGCGGGTCCGTCCCGGCGCGGCGATCCGCCTGACCGGTCTGCACGACAACGGGGCCGCGGTTGAGGCCCGCGTGGCTTCGGTCGATCGCCGGGTGGAACCCGCCACACGACTGGCCGCCGTCATCGTCTCCCTGCCCCCCGGGGGCTCGTTCCTACCGGGCGAAGCGCTCAAGGGACAGATCGTCCTCGGCACGCTGCCGAACGCCACCGTCGCGCCGCGGGCGGCTGTCCTCTATGACGGGGACCAACCCTATGTGTTTGTGATCACCCGGAACGTGGCCTCCCGGCGACCCGTCACGGTCGGGCTGGAACAGGCCGACGTGGTGCAATTAACCAGCGGCGTCCGACCGGGAGAGCGGGTGGTCGTCGACGGCGGTCCCGCCCTGTCCGACGGCATGACGACGCGTGAAGCCCCGCCCTCCGCCTCAACACCGGCGGCCAGGTGATGGGTCGCTGGCTGAGCGGCCAGGTCCGCTTCATCGTTCTCGCCTTTGCATTGCTGGCGCTGTCGGGGTCCGCCTCCGCCCTGCGGCTGCCCGTGAGCCTGTTCCCGCACATCGACTTCCCGCGCGTCGTGGTCGCGCTGGACGCTGGAGATCGTCCCGTCGATCAGATGGTCAACCAGGTGACCCGCCCCGTCGAACAGGCGCTTCGCGCTGTTCCGGGCGTGGTCGGCGTCCGCTCGACCAGCAGTCGCGGATCGGCGGAGCTGTCGGTCAATTTCGCCTGGGGCGCCGACATGGTGGCCGCCACCTTGCAGGCCGAGTCCGCGGTGAACGCCGTTGTTCCGGATCTGCCTGCCGGCACACGGTTCGAAGTCCGGCGCATGGATCCGACCGTTTTTCCAGTGCTGGGCCTGGCCTTGGTGTCGTCCAGCCGCGACCCGATCGCGCTGCGCGACTTCGGTCGCCTCCAGCTCGCGCCCCTGCTCTCCTCCGTGCCCGGCGTGGCTAGCGTCAACGTCCTGGGCGGTCAGGAGAAGGAGTACCAGGTTCTGGCCGACCCGGCCCGGCTCCAGGCGCTCGGCCTGTCGATCGAAGACCTTGCGCGCACCCTGTCGTCCAACAATGTGGTCGTCTCCACGGGCCGGCTGGAAGACCGCTATCGCCTCTATCTGGTCCTGGCCGACAATCGCCTGACCGGCGTCGACGACATCCGCCGCACCGTTGTGCAGACAGGCACGCGCGGCGTCGTGGAACTGGACGACATCGCCCAGGTCGTTACCCGTCAGACGCCGCAGTGGACCCGGGTGACCTCGCAAGGCCGCGACGCGGTCCTTCTGAACATCCGCCAGACCCCCGACGCCAACAGCGTCGCCCTGGTCAAGGAGGTGCGCAAACGGATCGCCGAGTTCGCGTCCCAGACCCCGCCTGACGTGAAGATCGTCACCTACTACGATCAATCCCAACTGGTGACTGCGGCCGCCAGCAGCGTGCGGGATTCCATTCTCCTGGGCGCCCTGCTGGCCGGGATCGTGCTGTTCGTGTTCCTGCGCAGCCTGCGTTTCATGCTGATTGTTGCTTTGCTGCTGCCCGTCACCTTGGCGGCCACGACCATCGTGCTTGGCCTGATGGGGATGAGCTTCAACATGATGACGCTGGGCGGCATGGCGGCGGCCGTCGGCCTGGTGGTCGACGACGCGGTCGTCATGCTCGAACACCTGATGCGAAGGCTACAGGAACGGCATCGCGATCCAACGGCGGGCGGCGGCGTTCTGGAGGCCGCGACCGAAATGATCCGTCCCCTGATCGGATCGACGCTTGCGACGGTGCTCGTCTTCGCTCCGCTGGCCTTCCTCGGCGGCGTCACCGGCGGCTTCTTCAAGGCCCTGGCGATCACCATGTCGGCCGCCTTGCTTATTTCTCTTCTGTTCGCCCTGTTTGTCGCGCCGCTCCTGGCCGACCGCTGGGTGCGGGACCGGGACGTGCAACAGGCCGAAAAGAGCGGCGCGATCCTGGATCGGTTCGGGGGGCGCTACGAGACGCTGATGCGCCACCTGCTCAAGGCGCCGGGTCGGATCGCCTTGATCGTCGGACTGGTCATGCTCCTGGTCGGCGGCTTCGCCTACACCCGGGTCGGGTCGGGATTCATGCCAAAGATGGATGAGGGCGGCTTCATCCTCGACTATTACGCCGCGCCCGGAACGTCCCTGGCCGAGACCGACCGGCTGCTGAGACAGGTCGAGGTCATTCTCCAGAACACGCCCGACGTCGAAAGCTATTCGCGCCGAACGGGCCTGCAACTCGGCGGCGGTCTGTCCGAGGCCAATGAGGGTGATTTCTTCGTACGCCTCAAGGCCAAGGGGCGGCGGCCGATCGAAGCGGTCACGGCGGAGGTCCGGAGCCGCGTCGAAGCGACCGTGCCGGGTCTGACGATCTCGACGGCGCAGCTGATGGAGGACCTGATCGGCGACCTGACCGCCGTGCCGCAACCGATCGAGGTCAAGCTGCTGGGCGCGGACGAAGCGGCCTTGAAGGCCGCCTCGCCTCAAGTCGTCGAGGCCATCGGCAAGATTCGCGGCGTGATCGAGGTGGACGGGGGACTGCGCATCGCCGGAGACGCCATCGTCATCACCGTCAACCGGCCGGCCGCCGCGCTCGAAGGGCTGGATCCGGAGGCCATCACCCGTCAGCTGGACATGTTGACCGGCGGCTCGGTCATCGGCCAGATCCAGGAGGGGGACAAGCTGGTGGGAGTGCGGGTGTGGACCGAGGGTTCGCTGCGCGATCGGGTCCTTACGCTTGAAGATCTGCCGCTGCGCGCCCCCGACGGTCACGCCCTGCCCCTCAAACGGATAGCGACTTTGTCGATCGCGCCCGGACAGCCGCAGATTACCCGAGAGAACCTGCAGCCCCTGGTCGCGGTAACCGCCCGTCTCGAAGGTCGCGATCTGGGGTCGGCCATGCGGGAAGTGTCCCGGACCGTGTCGCGGCTGAGCCTGCCGGCCGGGGTCCGGGTCGAATACGGCGGCCTCTACGCCGAACAGCAGAAGTCGTTTCGGGATCTGGCCGTGGTGTTCGTCTCGGCCCTGCTGCTGGTCGGGCTGCTGTTCCTCTATCTGTTCCGGAACTGGGCCGCGGTCGGCAGCATCGTCGCCACCCTGATCCTGGCCGCGTCGAGCGTCTTCCTGGGCCTTTGGATTACCGGCACCGAATTGAACATCTCGGCCATGATGGGACTGACCATGGTGATCGGCATCGTCGCCGAGTTGGGCGTCTTCTATCTGGCGGAGCTGCCGACAGGCGAACGGCCGGATCCTGACGCGCTCATCGCTGCGGGCCGGGCCCGGCTGCGACCGATCCTGATGTCGGCCCTTATCGCCATTCTGGCCCTGGCGCCCCTGGCCCTGGGGCTCGGCGAGGGATCGGCGATGCAGAAACCGCTGGCGATTGCGATCATCACAGGTCTGCTCGCGGGGGTCCCCCTGATCCTGATCTTCACCCCCACCCTTCTGGCGCGATTGTCGACGCCTCTTCGCGGGCGCGCTCAATGATCCCGCTTTACGAGGCCCCGCCGCCGCAGCCCGCAGCTGTCGCTCGCGGTCGGCGGGCCCTCCCCCTCCTGGCGCGTGCGGCCATGGTCGCCGGGGTCATCCTGGCGATCTTGTTGGGCTATATCGTCTGGGCGGCGGCGACGGGCAATTTCCATCCGGTCGTCGCGGGAGAAGTCTACAGATCAGCGCAACCCTCCGGCGACATGCTCTCGCGGTATCAGAGAGACCACGGCATCCGCACCGTCATCAATCTGCGTGGCGAAAACGCCTCCTCGGCCTGGTATCAGGACGAGATCGCGACCTCCCGGAGACTGGGCATCCGTCACATCGACTTCCGGATGTCGGCCAAGCGCGGCATCAGCAAGAAGGAGGCCTGGCGGTTGATCGAGGTCATGCGCCGCGCGCCCAAGCCGCTCCTGATCCACTGTGAATCGGGAGCCGACCGGACCGGGCTGGCCTCGGCCCTCTATGTCGCGGCGGTGGCGCGGCTCGGGGAACGCGCGGCCGAGTCCCATCTGTCATTGCGCTACGGCCACATCGCCGCGCCGTTCGGCAAGGGCTGGGGCATGACCGTCACCTTCGAGGATATGGAGCCGTCGCTCGGCTTCATCGACAGTTGAAGCCGGGAGCCCCGCCATGACATTCCGATGGACGCTGCCCGCTCGGGTGACGCGGTTTCGAGACCGTCTGACCGGGCGGATCATCGCCGGCTTCCTTGCGACGGCGTTCAGTCTCTGGGCGTTTCTCACCATCGCGGGTGAAATGGCTGAAGGAGAGACCCGATCGCTCGACGAGCGCCTTCTTCTGATGCTTCGCGTGGCGAGCGATCCAGGCAATCCGATCGGCCCGCGCTGGTTGGAAGAGGCGATGCGCGACGTCACCGCGCTCGGCGGATTCACCGTGCTGACGCTGATCACGGTGACCGCCGTCGTCGCGCTGGCTCGGGCCGGTCGCGCCCGTCAGGCCGGGGTGGTCGCCATGGTGGTGATTGGAGCGGAGCTGTCGAGTGACCTTCTGAAGCTCGCCTATGCCCGACCCCGACCGGACCTAGTGCCCCATGGCAGCTACGTCTATTCGAACAGCTTCCCGAGCGGTCATTCGACCATTTCGGTGGCCACCTATCTCGTGCTCGCGATCTTGCTGGCGGGTCTCGTTCAACGTCGGCGCTCCCGGACGATGATTCACGCCGTCGCGACCCTCCTCATCCTGTCGATCGGCTTCAGCCGCGTGTATCTCGGCGTTCACTGGCCGACCGACGTGCTGGCGGGCTGGGCGCTGGGAGCCACCTGGGCCGTTGTCGGCTGGTTCCTGTTGTCGCGCGAGCCGGCCGGCGCGGCGGCTCCGCCGTGAAGCAGTTGGCACGACGCCATCGACAAGCCATAGCTACGTTTAACCCAAGTGAGCTTTAGCGCATGACCACTCAGATTTCGACGCAGGGCCTTCAGAGAACCCAGCGCCTCCGCAAGGGCGTGCTGCTGATCGGCATCATCGCCGTTCTGGCCCTGGCGGCGGTCTCCCGTTCGTTCGGAGACGAAAGTCTGTTTCACGAACTGCTGGAAGTCGCGGGTCTGGCGTTGATTGCTGTCTGCATCATCGGTCGGGCCTGGTGTTCGCTCTATATCGGCGGCCGCAAGACGGCGGAGATCGTCCAGCGCGGGCCCTATTCGATTTCGCGCAATCCGCTCTATGTCTTCAGTTTCATGGGCGCGTTCGGGATGGGCGCTTTGACCGGCAGCCTCACCATCGCGATGCTGTTCCTGCTGATCGCGGTGGTGGTCTTCACCACCACGGTGAAGCGGGAAGAAGCGTGGCTGAGCGAAGCCTTCGGCCCGGACTATGCGGCGTATATGGCGCGCACCCCGCGCTTCTGGCCGGATCCGTCGAAGTGGCGCGATCAGGATACGCTTGAGGTCCGCCCGATCTTCTTCCTCCGCACGCTGCGGGACGGGGCCGTGATGGCCTTGGCCTATCCGCTGTTCGAGTCTCTGGAATACTTCCAGGATATCGGCTGGGTCCGTGTCATCCTCGCGCTCCCGTAGTCGCGGAACGCTGCATATCTGATTGAGGTAGACGCAGAGCGCTTCCCCTCCCGTCGAGCGGAACGGCGGTCGGCGCCGGGGGGGATTTCGATCCTGACGACACCCAGACTAGCTGCTCAAGGGAGCCTTCAGAACCATTGAGCTCCTGTAGATCACTCGTCCGAACTGTAAGTTCCGGGCTATGAGCACGTATGACCGCGCCCCTTAAGACCGGCCTGAGAGCGGTGCCCAGAAGCGTCTGGGCGATCGGGTTCGTCTCCATGTTCATGGATGTCTCGTCGGAGATGATTCACAGTCTGCTGCCCGTCTTTCTGGTGACGGGCCTGGGCGCGAGCGTCGCGTTGGTAGGACTGCTCGAAGGCATCGCCGAAGCCACGGCGTCGATCACCAAGGTCTTCTCGGGCTGGCTCAGCGACCGCCTTGGCCACCGCAAGTGGCTGGCCGTGGCAGGCTATGGCCTCGGTGCCTTGACCAAGCCGATCTTTCCGCTCGCGGTGACGCCGTTCGAAGTGTTCGGCGCGCGGTTCGCCGATCGGATCGGCAAGGGCATTCGGGGCGCGCCGCGCGACGCCCTGGTCGCCGACATCGCGCCGCCCGAGATCTGCGGCGCGGCCTTCGGTCTGCGTCAGTCCCTCGACACCATCGGCGCATTCGCCGGACCGCTCGTCGCGATGGCTCTCATGTTCGTGCTCGCGGGCAATATCCGCGCGGTGTTCGCCTGGGCCGTGGTTCCAGCCGCGCTTGCCGTCGCGGTGCTCATCTTCGCGGTCAAGGAGCCCCGTTCCGTCGATGGCGTGCGTCATCCGCGACCGCCGATCCGATGGATCGATGTGCTGGCGATGGGCGGAGCGTTCTGGTCTGTCGTCGCTCTGGGCGTGGTGTTCACCATGGCGAGGTTCAGCGAAGCCTTCCTGGTGTTGAGGGCGCAGGATCTCGGCCTCGCCATCGCTCTCGTGCCCATAGTGATGGTGGTGATGAACGTGGTGTATTCGGTCGTGGCCGCGCCGGCCGGGAGTCTGTCGGACCGGATCGATCGACGCTGGCTGCTCATCATCGGCCTCGCGGTCCTCATCGCCGCCGACGTGGTCCTGGCCTTTGTGGCGACTATTCCGGGCGTTCTGATCGGGGTCGCCCTGTGGGGCTTGCACATGGGCCTGACCCAGGGATTGTTGGCGGCTTTGGTCGTGGATACGGCCCCGCCGCATATGCGTGGAACGGCCTTTGGTCTGTTCAATCTCGCCAGCGGCGTGACCTTGCTGGCGGCCAGCGTCGTCGCCGGCCTGCTGTGGTCCCGGATGGGACCGCAGGCGACCTTCATCGCCGGCGCCGTGTTCGCCCTGCTGGCGACGGCGTGGCTTGTGCTCATGGCATCGCGCCGTCCGGGCGGAGAGAGGAATATCCCCTGAGCGGCGCTCGCCGTTAGTCACCGGTCTTCGGCTTTACCGGGATCATCAGGTAGCTGACGCCGTTGGCTTCGGCAGGCGGGAATTTGCCGGCGCGAATGTTGACCTGAATCGAGGGGATGAGGAGCGCCGGGGCTGAAAGGGTCGCGTCGCGTTCCTCGCGCATCTTGACGAAGGCGTCTTCGCTGACGCCGTTATGCACATGGACGCTCGTCTCGCGTTGGGCTTGCACCGTCGTCTCCCAGCAATAGGCGTCGCGGCCTGGCGCCTTGTAGTCGTGGCACAGGAACAGACGCGTCTCAGGCGGCAGAGCAAGCAGCCTGCGGATCGACCCGTAGAGCTGACGGGCGTCGCCGCCTGGAAAATCCGCGCGGGCCGTGCCGTAGTCGGGCATGAACAGCGTGTCGCCGACAAAGACCGCATCTCCGATCCGGTAGCTCACGTCGGCCGGCGTATGACCGGGTGTATGGAGCACCTCGACCTCCAGCGCGCCGATCCTGAAGCGCTCGCCGTCGGCGAACAATTTGTCGAAGTCGCCGCCGTCCTCCTTCACATCCGTGGCGTTGAAGATGGGCCGAAAGATGCGCTGCACGTCCCGGACATGCTCGCCGATCCCGATCGCGGCGCCGGTACGGAGCTTGATGTAAGGCGCTCCGCTGAGGTGGTCGGCATGAACATGGGTCTCCAGCGCCCAGACCACAGTCAGACCGCCCGCTTCGGCGGCGGCGAGCACGTTCGCGAGGGAGCGCGTGTCCACCTCGCCGGACGGGTGGTCGTAGTCGAGAACCGGATCGATCACCGCCGCCTGACCGGTCGCCGGATCAGACACCAGATAGGTCACTGTGTGGGTGGGCTCGTCGAAGAAGGCCTGGATGTTAGGGCGGGCGGTCATGTCGGGTTCCTGGATAGCGTGATTGACAGTTATATTAGCATTCTCTAAATTAGAAACATGAGAGATACAAATTCGTTGCGGCCGACAGCAGATCTTCCCGCGCTCACCCTGGCGGATTTCGAGGCGCGGGCCGGGGAAGCCGCCCAGCTGTTGCGGGCTTTGGGCAATGAGCGTCGCCTGCTCATCCTCTGTCACCTGATCTCGGCCGAAGAGATGTCGGTGGGCCAGCTGGCCGGGCAGATCGGGCTTAGCCAGTCGGCGCTGTCCCAACACCTCGCCCGGCTACGCGAGGACGGCCTGGTCGCCTTCCGCCGCGAGGCCCAAACAATTTTCTACCGCGTCGCGGACCCGAACGCCGGGCGCCTTCTGGCGCTGCTCAGGGACATCTTCTGTCCCGACCTGGTCGACATCGAACGCGGAGAGCCGACATGACCTCTGTAAAATCCATTACGCCGGCGGACGCCGCCGACATGATCCGGAGCGGCGCCCTGCTGGTCGATATCCGCGAGCCGGACGAACGCGTTGGGGCCTGTATTCCCGCGGCGCGAAGCCTCCCGTTATCGATGATCGAGTCCCGGGACCTGGAACGGGTCGAGGGACAGGCGGTGATCTTCCACTGCAGGAGCGGTCGCCGGACGGAGGCAAACGCGGAGGGTCTCGCGGCTAAGGCCGGCTCCGGGGAGACCTTCATTCTTGAGGGTGGGATCGACGCCTGGCGCGCCGCCGGCCTGCCGGTCGGGGACGGTCAATGAGACGCTCCGCCGGACAGGAGCCAGCGGAGCGGACGAGCCCGGGCATGAGAGGCGTATCGCCTGAAGCGGCTCAGCGTCTGATGGGCGCCGGCGCCTTGCTCGTAGATATCCGCGAAGCCGACGAGCATGCGCGCGAACGCATCCCGGGCGCCGTCCTGAATCCGATGTCCGCATGGGACGACAGCGAGGCGTCTCCGGAGCAGACCCTGATCTTCCACTGCCGCAGCGGGTCTCGCACGGCCATGAACGTTGACCGCCTGGCAGCCAAGGCCGGGGCCTGCGACTGGTATGTCGTGGAGGGCGGCGTCGAAGCCTGGCGCAAGGCGGGCTTGGCCACCATCACGGATCGATCCCGACCGATAGACCTCCAGCGTCAGGTCTTCATCGTCGCGGGCGGTCTGGTGGCCCTCGGCGTGGTTCTCGGCATCCTCGTCTCAAGCTGGTTCCTGACCCTTCCAATGTTCGTCGGCCTGGGCCTGACCCTGTCCGGCTTGACCGGCTTTTGCGGAATGGCCCGTGTCCTGGCGCTGGCCCCCTGGAACCGCCGCGCCTCTTCCTTGATGGCGGCCTGATGATCGATCTCGCCCGGGACGCGCTCACGCTGGCCTCGGGCGGACTGGTGGGGTTTTCTCTGGGCCTCGTCGGCGGCGGGGGATCGATCCTGGCCGTTCCCCTGCTGGTGTACCTGGTCGGTATCGGCGACGCCCATGTCGCGATCGGCACGAGCGCGGTCGCAGTGGCGTCGAACGCCGGGATCAACCTGGTCAGTCACGCCCGCAAGGGCGCGGTCAAATGGCGATGCGCCAGCGTCTTCGCCGCCGCCGGGGTCGTCGGCGCCTTGATCGGATCGTTGGCGGGCCGCCAGGTCGATGGCGACAACCTGCTGGCGCTCTTCGCCGTGCTGATGCTCGTGGTCGGCGGCCTGATGTTGAAGAACCGCTCCGGCCAGGGCCTGCCCGATGTTCGACTGAGCGCGGAAAATGGTCCCCGGCTTGTCGGCCTGGGGTTCGGGACAGGACTTCTGTCCGGCTTCTTCGGCATCGGCGGAGGCTTCCTCATCGTACCGGGTCTGATCCTCGCCACCGGCATGCCGATCCTGAATGCCATGGCCTCGTCGCTGGTCGGCGTCGCCGCCTTCGGGGTGACGACGGCCTCCAGCTACGCCTGGGCCGGACTGGTGGACTGGAGGGTCGCCGGGATCTTCATCGCCGGCGGCGTGGTCGGAGGCCTGATCGGCGCCCGGGTCGCCCGGATCATGAACCGCAAACGCGGCGCGCTGAAGGTGCTGTTCGCCGGTCTCATCTTTGTCGTCGCCCTCTACATGCTGGCTCGCACAGTCGGGCCGTTCTGATCTCACCAAGGAGCATCGCCATGAGCTACTATTTTTCCAGAACCCTGGACCTCGACTTCGACACAACGGTCGCGGCCACCCGCGAGGCCCTGAGCGAAGAAGGCTTCGGCGTGATCACCGAGATCGACGTCCGCAAGACTCTCAAGACGAAGATCGACGTGGAGTTTCGCCCCTATCTGATCCTGGGCGCCTGCAATCCGCGAATGGCCTACGAGGCCCTGCAGATCGAAGACAAGGTCGGCGCCCTGCTTCCCTGCAATGTGGTGGTGCAGGAGATTTCGGCAGGCAGGACCGAGGTCGCCGCGATCGACCCGGTCGCCTCTATGCTGGTCGTCGGCAATCCTGCCCTGGACGAGCAGGCGCGCGAAGTCGGCGAGAAGCTGTTGAAGGCGCTCCAACGCCTCTAGATCGTCTCCGAGTGGCCTACCGGGCGGCGACGGCGACAGGTGACAGGTCCTGGGCCGCGTGGATCGTAACCCCCGACACCTTGCGTTCCGAGTAGCGATCGACGAGTTGCGCCGCATGAGGCCGCGTCAGAATGGTGAAGCGAACCAGTTCCTCCATCACATCGACAATCCGCTCGTAGTAGGCAGAGGGTGTCATCCGGCCCGCCTCGTCGAACTCCTGAAAGGCCTTGGCCACGCTCGACTGATTGGGGATGGTGATCATCCGCATCCAGCGGCCGAGCAAGCGCAGGGTGTTGACGGCGTTGAAGCTCTGCGATCCGCCCGAGACCTGCATGACGGCCAGGGTCCGGCCCTGGGTCGGACGCATCCCGCCCATGCTTAGCGGCAGATGGTCGATTTGCAGCTTCATCAGCCCTGACACCTGACCGTGCCGCTCCGGACTGCACCAGACCATGCCTTCGGACCACAAGGCATGCTCGCGCAACTCCCGCACCGCCGGGTGGCCGTCGTCGCCGGGCGAACCCGGCAGAGGCAGATCCGACGGGTCGAAGATGCGGGTCTCGCATCCCATCCGTTGCAGCAGGCGCGCCGCCTCCTCGACGCACAGGCGCGAATAAGAGCGCTCGCGCAGCGACCCGTACAGAAGGAGGATCCGGGGCGCATGATCGTGCGGACCCAAGCCGCGAGCCGGATCGATCGACAGATACGTCTGGTCGAGGGCCGGCAGACGATCCGGATCGGGCAGCGGCCGCAGGCGGGCGAAGGTCATTAGAGATCCCGGGTCAGATAGGCGGCCGACGCCGGGCAGATGTCCGCGAACTCGCGCGTCTGCCGGATCGCGACCGGCGCAGTCTCCCGATCAGCGGCCACGAAGCCGCGCCGGGCGAAAAAGGGCTCCGCGGTCGTCGTGAGCAGATGAAGACGCGCCCCGCCCTGATTCCTCGAGATGGTTTCCACAGCAGCCAACATCCGGCTGCCCAGGCCGCGCGCCTTTAGATCGGCTAGCACGACCAGGGAGCGCAGCAACTGGTCCCGCCCCTCCCCTTCCAGCCCAACATATCCGCAGACGGCGCCGTTCTCGCTGGCGCTATAGTAGCGGCCGGCGCCGGGCGCGGGCAGGCCCTCGTTCCGCAGGGCGGCGATCAGACCGGAATCGTTCGGATCGAGCAGATGCAGAAGGGTCATCAGACGGCGTCCGCCGGCGGGGCCGTATCCGGAAACCAGCGTCGGCCCATCCAGAGCGCGACCGAGACCAGCAGGATCAGCACCGGGACCTCCACCAGAGGACCGATGACCGCCGCGAAGGCGACCGGTGACGTCAAGCCGAACGCCGCGATCGCCACCGCGATGGCCAGCTCGAAATTGTTCGAGGCCGCGGTGAAGGCCAGGGCGGTCGTGCGCGGATAGTCGGCTTCTATCAGCTTGCCCACGAGAAAGCTGACGACGAACATGACGAGGAAATAGATCGTCAGCGGCACGGCGATGCGCAGGGCATCCAGTGGCAGGGCCACAACCTCGCCGCCCTTCAGGCTGAACATGACCACGATGGTGAAAAGCAGCGCGATCAGGGTGATCGGCCCGATGCGCGGCAGGAAGCGGCGCTCGTACCAGTCGGCGCCCCTGCGGGCGATCAGACTGCGCCGGGTCAGGAACCCGGCCAGGAACGGAAGGCCGAGGTAGACGAGAACGGCGCTCGCGATCGTCCAGACACTGACGTCCACCACGCTGCCCTGCAGTCCGAACAGGGGCGGAAGCACGGTCAGGAACAGCCAGGCGTAGAGGCTGAAGAAGGCGATCTGGAAGATCGAGTTGAAGGCGACCAGACCGGCCACATACTGGTTGTCACCGCGCGCCAGCTGGTTCCAGACCAGCACCATGGCGATACAGCGCGCCAAGCCGATCAGGATCACGCCGGTCATATATTCAGGCTGATCGCGCAGGAAGACTGCCGCCAAGGCGAACATCAATACCGGACCCAGCACCCAGTTCTGGAACAGGGACAAGGCCAGCACCCGCTTGTCGGCGAAGACGCGCGCCAATTCCTCGTACCGGACCTTCGCCAGCGGCGGGTACATCATCAGGATCAGGCCGATGGCGATCGGAATGTTGGTCGTCCCAACCGAGAGGCTCTCGACCCACGCGGGCAGACCGGGCACGACGGTCCCCAAAGCCACGCCCAAGGCCATGGCGGCGAAGATCCACACCGTCAGCCAGCGATCGAGAAAGGACAGGCGACGCGGGGCTGCTGTGGCTGTGACGGGCGTGTCGATCATCGTTCTACCCGCTTGCCAGCGGGGTCGATCACGACTTCGCCGTCTTCCTTGGTGAAGGGCTTGAGGTCGTCGGCGGGCAGAAGGTCGAGGACGGTCTCCGACGGCCGACAGAGCCGAACGCCCAGTGGGCTTACGACGATCGGGCGATTGAGCAGGATCGGATGGGCATCGACCGCATCGAGGAGTTGATCGTCCGTCACGTCGGGGTTTCCGAGGCCGAGTTCGGCGAAGGGCGTCCCCTTTTCGCGTAGCAGGTCCCGCATTGGCGCGCCGGTCCGTTTGGCGAGCCAAGTGACCATGGCGCGCGACGGCGGCGTCTTCAGATACTCGATGACGTGAGGTTCGATCCCGACGTGCCGGATCAGCTCAAGCGCGTTGCGCGACGTCCCGCAAGCGGGGTTGTGGTAGATGACGACGTCCATCTCGAGCCTCAGTCGCAGCAGGCCAGCTCGGCCAGGAGCGGAGCGCACAGCTCCGACCGGCCTTGGCAGCAATCCTTGAGCAGAAACAGCACCAACCCTCGGATCCGCTCCAGATCGGCCCGGTAGATGATCGACCGGCTACGACGCTCGGATTTGATCAATCGCGCGCGTGACAGGACGCCGAGATGAGAGGACAGGGTGTTCGCCGGAATCGCCAGGTGGTTGGCGATTTCGCCCGCCGGCAGACCGAGGGGCTCGTGACGAACGAGGAGGCGGAATGCCTCCAGCCTTGTCGATTGCGCCAATGCGGCGAGAGCAAGGATGGCGGGTTCGGTTTCCATATTTCCGAATTAGTCGAAATATGGATATATGCAAGTCCCTCTCCGGTTTGGTCATAGGACAAGACTGTGTCCGTGACCGCCTCCCAAGGCCTATCGGAACCCGCTGATCCAGTCTTCGACCTGCGCGCGCGAACCCGCGGCGGCGCGTTCCAGGCCGACCTTGCCCAGGATCGCCAGATGCGAGTTGGCGGTGTCCGGATGACGGGACAGGTCCATGCAGATCGACAGCACCGCTTCGTGCAGATCTCCCGTCTGACACAGGGCCAGGGCGCGCGCCTTGGCCTCCCCGACATGGGTGTCGGCCGCGAGCCCGGGCGCCGTCACGGTCGCCATCGAGCGGGACGCAACCGCTCGACCTGGCCGGACGACATGGTTCGCCCACAGCTCCAGCGCCGCCCGCTTCTCCGGCACATAGGTGTGCCGGTCATAGACGCTGGTGACCGCCGCGCCTTCGTTGGGCGTGTGTCCAAGCACCAGCCCGACCACGAAGCGGCTGACGCCATACCGCCCGGTGAGCGTGGTCGCACCCGACCGCCGGACGTCATGTGGCGACCCCACCGCCAGCTTCCTGCGCGTGCAGGTCCGGGCGAAGGCGCGCGTGATGGCGTGCGGGTCCAGGTGCTGGCCCGGCGATCGGGCCGATGGAAAGAGGTAGGGACTGCGCGGATCCAGGGCCCAGGCGACTTCCAGCACATCGAGGGCGTCGTCCCCCAACGGCACGACGTGCTGATGTTTGGCCTTGGCCCGCTCCGACGGGATGGTCCAGATCTTCGCTGTCCGGTCGAACTCCGCCTTCCGGGCTCCGGCGACCTCGTTGCGGCGCGTCAGGGTCAGCATCAACAGCTGGATGGCCAGTCCCATCGCCGGCTCCAGACGCGCATGAACCCCTGCGGTCTTCTCGCCCGGTCCCCGCGGCACGGAAGCCTCCGACGCAGCGTCCCAAAGCGTCCGCAGGGCCGCGTCGTCGAACATGCGCTCGCGCGACGTGAGGGCCAGCGGGCGGGCCAGGCCGAGCGCGGGATTGGACTCGATACGCTCCTCGAGCACGGCGAACCCCAGGACGGCGTGCAGCACGGCGCCGATCGACGCCACGCTGGCGGCCGCCAACCCGCTGTCGGTCACCAGCCTGCGCATGAAGACCTTGACGTCAGCGCGCCGGATCTCGGTGAACGGCCGCGCGCCCAGAGGGATCTTGATGTGGTTCCGCCACATCTGGCGTTCGTTGCTGAGGGTGACCTCCCGCTTCGGCCGACGGCGCCCACCGTGCAGTCCCACCGTCGCCGCCTGCCAGTAGGCTTCGGCGAGTTCGTCGAGGGTTTCGCCGGTTCGCGCCCGTTCACGGGCGGCGGTCTTTTCCGCGACGGGATCGCCACCGTCCACCACTGCGATGCGCAATCCCGCGACCTTGGCGCGGGCCTCGGCCAGCGACAGATCGGGGTAGGCGCCGAGGCCGAGACGTCGCCTCGTTCCGTTCGCGGCGACATAGCGGAACTCGAATTGCTTCAGCCCCGTGGGAAAGACGCGAACCCCCAAACCCCGGCTGCCGCCGATCCCCATCTCGTAGACCTTATCAGCGGGTTTCAGCCCGGAGATCTGACGGTCCGTGGTAAGTAGAACGCGGGCCACAATGCGCTCTCCTCGCGCCTGCGCTGCAAATCAAACGCGTCCCAACCTAGCAGATTCTGGGGCGCTGGTGGGGCGCCAGATGCAGAATTTCCCGAAAAAGCAAGAAAAGTGCTGAAAAATTAAAATGCTTTTTTTCAAATATTTATTGAGTTATGCACAGTCCTGAAATGCCCTGAAATTGCCCTTGAGGCCCTTCACACCGAGGGGGTCACAGGTTCAATCCCTGTCGCATCCACCATTCCTGCCGGGCGCGAAACGCCGACGCTTCAGGTTCCGCCTCATATTCCGCCGGAACCGCGGGGTCCGTCAGACCGATGCCGCGCTGGCGTCGCCGACGAAATGCCAGCCGCCGGGCGGCAGCATATTGGCCAGGAAGGACGGGCGGTGTCCGCGCAGCACGACTCGCAGCGCCTGGCCGCCGGCCTGATCGACGATCTCGTATTTCGCCACATAGGCGGGAGCATCCGGCCACCGGCGCATTTCCGAGGCGACGAAGGCGGCCGCGCGCAGTCGGGCGGCGGCGACGTCGGCCGCCGGGTCCAGCGCCTCGGCGCCCGCCGCGGCCGCGCCGTCGGCGATGGACTGAAGCCGATCCTGCGACCGGCTTACCGCCAGCAGATCTATCCCGCCGACGGCCAGCAGGAAGACCGCCGGCCCGACGAAGGCGAATTTGAGCGCGATCGATCCGCCCGACGCGCTCAGGGACCGATCAACGCCCGTCATGACGCTCTCCGCCGTGCGGATGGGGCCTCGTTCGGAGTGAATCGGAAGTTGCTCACGACGTGTTCCACTGAGGCCGACAGGGGCCGCTGATCGAATGGCCGACTGATACAGCAAGAGGCTTAATCGACCGTGTCGACGACCGGGGTTCGGCGGCCTAAAGTTCCGCAAGGGCGACGCCCTTGTCCGACAGATATTTGGAGCCGATGTAGGCCGTCGCCAACCAGAGGGCGGACCAGAGCGCCCAGGCCACCGTGGCGGACTCCAGGCTGATGTTGACGTCCTGCGCGGTCCTGTACTGGCTGATCGCCCCGACCGCCGCCGCCGCCGCCGCCGAGGCCAGCACCACGACCCGCGACCACGGCTGGGCCACCAGCAGGGCCATTCCGCCGATCGTCAGCAGGACGGCGGAGATCAGCCACGGCAACTCCTGCCGGTTCAGGCCGAAGGCGGCGTTGAACAGGGCGTAGATCAGAAGCGTTGAGCCGGCGGCGCGGAGGACGAACATGGGTGGAGCCTGTCTGAACCCGGCCAGTATCCCCCCGCAGGCTCTCCAATTGGTAAAGCCGGCGAACCTCCTGTAAGGGGCGCAGCCTCGAATTCGCGGCTTTCACCATTCCGCCGTTATTTCCCCTCATACGCCGCCGTCCGCCGCCCTCCGCGCCGACCGTTCGCGCGCTGAATCGTGCTATTGGACCGCCCCATGCCCTTCCCCGCCAGTCATCCCGCGCTCGACCGCGCCCTTTCCGAACGCGGCTATGCCGAGCCGACGCCGGTGCAATCCGCCGTGCTGGAGGCCGAACAGGGCCGTGACCTGCTGGTCAGCGCCCAGACCGGCTCGGGCAAGACCGTCGCCTTCGGCCTGGCCCTGGCGCCCACCCTGCTGGGCGAGGCCGAGAAATTCGCCGAGTTCGGCGCGCCGGTGGCCCTGGTCATCGCTCCCACGCGGGAATTGGCCCTGCAGGTCTCCAACGAACTGCAATGGCTGTACGCCCAGACCGGCGCCCGCATCGTCTCCTGCGTCGGCGGCATGGACCCCAAGGTCGAACGCCGGGCGCTGGAGCGCGGCTGCCATATCGTGGTCGGCACCCCCGGCCGCCTGCGCGACCATCTGGAGCGCGGATCGCTGGATCTGACGACGCTCAAGGCCGTCGTGCTCGACGAGGCCGACGAGATGCTGGACATGGGCTTCCATGAGGACCTGACCTTCATCCTCGAGGGCGCTCCGGCCGAACGCCGCACCCTGATGTTCTCGGCGACGCTGGCCCGCGACATCGTTCAGCTGGCCAAGACCTATCAGCGCGACGCCATCCGGATCGACACGGTCGCCGGCAACGCCTCGCACGCCGACATCGAATACAAGGCCATCCGCGTCGCCCCGAACGAGGTCGAACTCGCGGTCGTCAACGTCCTCCGCTATTTCGAGGCCCCCGGGGCGCTGGTGTTCGCCAACACCCGGGAGCGGGTGAAGCATCTGACCTCGTCGCTGCGCGAGCGCGGCTTCTCGGTCGTCGGCCTGTCGGGCGAGCTGACCCAGAGCCAGCGGTCGGAAGCCTTGCAGGCCCTGCGCGACGGCCATGCGCGGGTCTGCGTCGCCACCGACGTCGCCGCGCGCGGCCTGGATCTGCCCGATCTGGGACTGGTCATTCACGCCGAGATCCCGGTCAACAAGGCCGGCCTGCTGCACCGTTCGGGCCGCACGGGCCGGGCCGGCAAGAAGGGCGTTTCGGTCCTGCTGGTCAGCTATACGCGCCGCCGCAAGGTCGAGCTGATGCTGCAATCGGCCTCGATCAACGCCGAATGGTCGGGCCCGCCCTCGGCCGAAATGATCGTCGCGAACGACCGCAAGCGGATGCTGGCCGATCCGGTCCTGACCGCTCCGGTCGAGGACGCGGACATGCTGGCCCTCGGCAAGCAGCTGCTCGAGAAGACCACGCCGGAACAGGTCGCCGCCGCCCTGATCCGCCTCTACCAGCAGAAGCTGCCGGCCCCGGAAGACGTCTATGACGACGAGCGAATGAAGCGCCAGCAGGCGACGGGCAAGAACGACAAGGGCCAGCCGGACGTGCCCTATACGGACTTCGCCCGCGGCGGCGACATGACCTGGTACCGGATCAACATTGGCCGCGACAAGAACGCCGATCCGAAATGGCTGATGCCGACCATCTGCCGTCTGGGCCATGTGACCAAGCGCGACATCGGTTCGATCAAGATCTTCGAGCGCGAGACCAAGTTCGAGATCACCCAGGAGATGCAGGCCAGGTTCGAGGCCGCCATCGCCCTGGGCCTCGAGGACGGCGTCAAGATCGATCCGGCCGTCAAGCCGGGCCCGTCCGAGAAGCCTGTCAGCCGCTGGGACAAGAAGCCCGCCGGTGATGGCGACCGCCCCGGGAAGAAGCCCTGGAAGGCCCGCGAGGACGGCGGCGACAAGCCCGCCTGGAAGCCGCGCGAGGATCGTCCAGAGGGCGCGAAGAAGCCGTGGGTCAAACGTGAGGACTCCGCTCCCGCCGCCGAAGGCAAGAAACCCTGGGTCAAGCGCGAAGAGACCGCCGCCAAGCCCGCATGGAAGGTCCGCGAGGACCGTCCGCAGGCTGAGAAGAAGCCGTGGGTGAAGCGGGACGACGCCACTGCTCCAGCGGCCGAGGGCAAGAAGCCCTGGGTCAAGCGCACGCCGAATGATCCGACGCCTCCGGGCAAGAAGCCGTGGGTGAAGAAGCCCGCGGTCGAAGGCAAGACGCCGTGGACGCCGCGCTCCGACGCAGAGGCGGCTCCGACCGCCGCCGGCGACAAGCCGTGGAAGGGCAAGCCCAAGGGCGGCGATCGTCCGTGGGCGGCGAAGGATGCGCGTGGCAAGCCCGCGGCGCCCAGAGCCCCGTACAAGGCCAGGACGCCGCGCTGATCCCACGTGTGGCTTGAGGCGACGCGTGTTGCATCGCACAAGCGGGTCGCCATAGATGGCGGGATGCCCGCACCGGCCACGCTCACCATCGATCTGAACGCGCTCGCCGCCAATTTTCGCACGCTGGAGGCGGTCGGCGGCGTTCCCGTGCATCCGGTGGTCAAGGCCGACAGCTATGGTCTCGGCGCCGCGGCCTGTTCGCGGCGGCTGATGCGCGAGGGCTCCCGGACGTTTTTCGTCGCGCGGACCAGCGAGGGAGAGCGGCTGCGCGCGGCCCTCGGCGGCGAACCCGCGATCTATGTGCTGGACGGTTGCCTGACCGGCCGCGCCGCACGGCTGCGCGCCGCCGATCTCCGCCCGGTTCTGAACGCCGACGCCCAACTGGCTGAGTGGCGGACGGCGGGCGGCGGGGCCTGCGGCCTCCAGATCGACACCGGCATGAACCGGCTGGGTTTCCGCGTCGAGGATGCGCCGGAGCCGTTCGAGGGGCTGGATCTGGTTCTGAGCCACCTCGCCTGCGCCGACGATCCGGCCGAGCCCATGAACGCGCGCCAGCGGGACGCCTTCGCCATGGCCGCGACGCGCTATCCGGGCGCCTTGCGGTCGTTCGCCAACTCCGGCGGCGTCTTTCTTGGCGCGGCCTATGCGTTCGACGCCACGCGGCCCGGCATCTGCCTTTACGGCGGCGGTCCCGAAGGGCGTCCCGACGCCCGGATCCGGCCGGTCGCGACCATGGCGGCCGAGGTGCTGCAGCTACATGACGTGCCCGCCGGCGAGACGGTGGGCTATTCCCGGACATTCACCACGACGGGGCCGACCCGGATCGCCACCTGCGCGGCCGGCTACGCTGACGGCGTATTGCGCAGCTACAGCCCCCGGGGGCAGGTCTTCGTGGCGGGCGAACTCAGACCGATCGTCGGGCGGGTGTCGATGGACGCCTGCGCCGTCGATGTGACCGGGCTGGAGGTCGCGGTCGGCGACCGGGTCGAGCTGTTCGGCGCGAACCGGATGCTCGACGACGCGGGCGCGGCGGCGGGCACCATCGGCTATGAGCTGCTCAGCGCGATCAATGCCCGGGTGCCGCGGGTCTACGTCGACTGAGCCTCAGCGCGCATCCCGCACCACCGCCCCGCCCTTGATGACCACGGGCACCGTCTCCAGCATCCGGACGTCGGCCAGCGGATCGCCCGACACGGCGATCAGGTCGCCGTAGCGCCCCGTCACGATCGCCCCGACATCGCCTTCGCGGCCGAGGGCCTGGGCCGCGTTCCAGGTGGCGGCGCGGATCGCCTCGGCGGGGGTCATGCCGTATTCGACCATGACGGCGAACTGGCCCGCGTTCCGACCGTGCGGATAGATGGCGGCGTCGCTGCCGAACACCATCCGGGCGCCGGCGCGGTGGGCGGCGCGGAAATTGTCGCGCTGGATCTGGGCGATCTCGCGGTCCTTGCGCAGATTGTCCTCGGTCGTGCCGAACTGCGTGCCCGTCTCCTGGGTAAAGTCGGTGTTGTAGATGTCCATCGACAGCCAGGTCCCGCGCTGGACCGCCAGCCGGATGCCCTCGGCGTCGATCAGCGAGGCGTGTTCGATGGTGTCGATGCCGGCGCGGATGGCGTCGGCGATGCCCGAGGCGCCGTGGGCGTGGGCGGCGACCTTCAGGCCCCACATATGGGCCTCGTCCGCCACGGCGGTCAGTTCGGCCAGGGTCATCTGCTGCTGGCCCGGCTCGGTGTTGCGCGAGAAGACGCCGCCGGTGGCGCAGACCTTGATCACCTGGGCGCCGTATTTGCGGACCTCGCGCACGGCGAGGCGGGCGGCCTCGACGCCGTCGGCGTTGAAGGGATTGGCGCGGGCGAAGGAGCGCGGCAGGCCGGTCTCGTCGCAATGGCCGCCCGTGGCCCCAAAGGAGGCGCCGGCGGGGATGACCCGCGGGCCCTCGACGAAGCCGCCGTCAATGGCCTGACGCAGGGCGACGTCGGCGAAATCGGGACTGCCGCCCAGGTTTCGCACCGTGGTGAAACCGGCCATCAGGGTGGCGCGCGCATGGCCGACCTGAAGGACGGCGCCGAAAGGATCGGCGTAGTCGAGCGCGTTCCAACCCGAGATGTAGGGGGTGTCGGCCAGGTGGACGTGCATGTCGATCAGGCCCGGCAGAAGAGTCAGGCCCGGCAGGTCGAGCCGGCGCGCGTCGGCGGGCAGGTCGGCGGGCGCGGCGGTCCCGACCGAGGTAATCCGGCCGTCGGTGACCACGACCACGGGATTGTCGACATAGCGGCCGCGCTCGACATCGACCATGCGGGCGGCGGTGACGACGAGGGTGTCGGCAACAGCAGGTCCGGCAAGACCCAGTGTCAGCGCCAGCGCGGCGGCGGCCGCCGCGGCCAATCGGTTCAGCATGGTGATCTCCCCTGTGACGAGGAAACTCGCATGGCCCGCTGGGCCGGGCAACCGATGTGGTCGAGAACGCACCCCACCCGCTATCGTCATTCCGGCGAAGGCCGGAACCCAGCGGCGCCGAAGGCGATCTGTTCAGGCAGGGTGTCCGCGACAGCTTCGCGCTCCCGCGCGCCGCTGGGTTCCGGGTCTTCGAGCCGCTGCGCGTCTCTCCGCCCGGAATGACGATAGCAAGAGGGAGAGAGTTACCCGCCCCGGCCGCCGTGTTTCGCATACTCCAGCCGCGCCACAGTCCGGTTGTGGACCTCGTCGGGGCCGTCGGCGATGCGCAGGGTGCGGACCATGGCGTACATTTCGGCCAGGGGGGTGTCGGCCGAGACGCCGGCGCCGCCGAAGGCCTGGATGGCGTCGTCGATGACCTGCAGCGCCATGCGCGGGGCGGCGACCTTGATCTGGGCGATCTCGGACTTGGCGTTTTTCGCACCCGCCTCGTCCATCATCCAGGCGGCCTTGAGCACCAGCAGGCGGCACATCTCGATATTGGTGCGGGCCTCGCCGACGCGCTGCTCCCAGACCGAATGCTCGGCCAGCGACTTGCGGAAGGCGGTGCGCGACAGCAGGCGCTGGACCATCAGTTCGAGCGCGCGTTCCGTCATGCCGATGACGCGCATGCAGTGGTGGATGCGGCCCGGCCCGAGGCGACCTTGCGCGATCTCGAAGCCCCGCCCCTCGCCCGCGATCAGGTTCTCGGCGGGAACCCGGACATTCTCCAGCACCACCTCGGCATGGCCGATCGGCAGCTCGTCATAGCCGAAGACGGACAGCATCCGCTCGACGCGGAAGCCGGGCGTGTCGACGGGGACGATGATCTGGGACTGTTGGGTGTGGACCGAGGCGTCGGGGTCGGTCTTGCCCATGACGATGGTCACCGCGACGTTCGGGTGCGCCATGTTGGTCGACCACCATTTGCGGCCGTTGATCACATAGTGGTCGCCGTCGCGCTCGATCCGGGTCTGGATGTTGGTGGCGTCCGAGGAGGCGACCTCGGGCTCGGTCATCAGGAAGGCCGAGCGGATCTCCCCGGCCATCAGGGGTTTCAGCCATCTTACCTGCTGGGCCTCGTTCCCGTACATATGGAGGACCTCCATATTGCCGGTGTCGGGGGCGTTGCAGTTGAACACCTCGGCCGACCACAGATGCCGGCCCATCAGCTCGGCCAGCGGGGCGTATTCGAGGTTGGTCAGGCCGGCGCCGTGATCGCCGGGCAGGAACATGTTCCACAGGCCGGCCTCGCGCGCCATCGCCTTCATTTCCTCCATGGCCGGAGGCTGGCGCCGGGGATTCTCGCGGACCTGGGCGCGGTATTCCTCCTCGCGCGGCAGGACCTGGTCGTCGAGGAAGCGCTTCACCCGCTCCTGCCAGTGCAGGGCCCTGTCGCTGTGGCGGAATTCCATGGGGAGGTCTCCTTCTCCCTCCCCCTCGTGGGGAGGGTGGTCGCGAAGCGACCGGGTGGGGAAGTGAGAAGCCGGGCGCCACCGGAGCGGGACTGGCTTTCCCCACCCTGTCGTCGCTTCGCGCCGACATCCCTCCCCATGAAGGGGAGGGAGAAGTGCTCGTTCTACCGCTTCAGCAGCGGGGCCAGCTTCTGGGCGATCATCATGTCGCCGGCGATCTTCAGCTTGCCCTGCATGAAGGCCATCATCGGATCGAGCTGGCCGCTCGACAGGGCCATGAAGTCATCCCAGCTGATCGAGACGGTGGCGTCCGCGGGCTTGTCCTCGTTGGTGACGCTGTTGGGGACCGAGGCGCCGTCGATGTAGATCTTGCCGACATCGCCGAGGTCGATCTTCACGGTCTTGCCCAGACCGGAGTTGTCGCCGACGGCGCCGCGGATGTGTTCGGTAACCTGGGCCAGATCGGCCATGATCGCTTCTCCCGTTGAGCTTGATCGCCGGTCGGCCGGTGATCGGATTGAGGCATCGACCTAGACCGCGCCCGGGCGGCTGCCAAGGTCACGCCGGGTCAAGTTGGCGCGACAAACCGTGACGGGAGCCCTGCTTCGAGGCGAAATATCGCGGCGCCCGGCGCGAATATTCTCCTGAGAAGCGAATAACTCGCCCAACCGGGGCAAGAGAGACGACCGTCGCCATGTTCCGGCCATCGTTGGGGAACCGTCGCCTTGCCAAGCGGTTAAGGTTACCATAACGATGATACTTCGGTCCCTGGCCGAGGGGTTGTTCAGGGATTCTGTCGACGACCGGATTTTGGGGAGCTCAAGTGAAACACATAGTCATCGCCGCCGTCGGCGCTCTGCTGGCCACGGCCGGAACCGCCGGAACGACAATCGCCCAGGATCGGGGCTACGGATCGCCGCCGCCGCCGCCCTGCCGCGACGGAGGCCCGCGGGACTCCTACGGGGTCTGCCTCTGCGACTATGAGGTCAATTTCTACAATCCCTCCACGCCCTGGCACGTGGTCCGCGCGGGCGGACCCGGCATCCGCATTCGCGGCCGGCCGGTCACGATCGCCTCGGGCCGGATCGATATCCAGGGCCCACCGATCTATGTCGAGGCGCCGCCCATCCGCATCCAGGCCCCGCAGATCTACCTGCGCGCGCCCGAGGTCCATGTCCGCCCGTCCGACGTCATCGTCGAGCCGCCGGAAATCCATTTCGAAGGCTGCCCGACCGGTCGCGACTGTGAGACGGTCTCTCCTCGCCGCCACGGCGACGGCGAGCGCGGCTAGACCTCCAGCACCGGGGGGATGGTCTTCAGACTGACAGAAGGCCCGCTGCCGACCGGCAGCGGGCCTTCATGTTGACGGATCAGACGGTCAGTTCGGGACGGCGGCGGCCTCGGCCGTCGCGGCGCCCTGTGCACAGAAGCTCCGCGCCTCCCAGGCCAGGGTCATGTCGGCGCCGGCGAGGGCCGCCCTAACGGCCTCGTCGCAGCGGTCCTCGCTCATCAGACGCGTGACCTCGGCGCGCAACGTCGCCCGGACGTTGGCGGCGTCGCGCAGGATGCGGGCCTCGCGCCGGTCGCCCGGCAGGCACAAGGACAGCCAGGAGGCATCGGCGCAGCGGGCGATCAGCCGCGCCTGCCGATCCGCCTCCGCGGTGGATATCCCGGGCGGCGGCGCCGGCGGGACTGTCGGCGGCACGGGGACGGCGATGGCGGGCCGTTCGGTCAGGACCACGCTTCCCGGCGGCACGCCGTGCAGGATCACGTCCGGCATCCGATAGTTGCAGACCCAACCCGCCGCCGACATCTCGCAGGACTGCAGCGTCGCCGGGGCTGTCTGCGCTGCCGGAGCGGCGTCAGGGACCTGGCCGAGGCCGAGCGCGAACAGCAAAGAAATCATGGTCCAATCCGACATCCGTCGTCACACCGGCGCATCATACGCCTGAACGGACGTCGTGTATCCCTGTTCCGCAAGTTCCCCGGCCGGTCAGTCCCGATCGTAAGGCGAGCGTTCATCGTCCCGCCAACGCCCCGTCTCTGGTCGATCCATGCGGTCGGGGCGGCCGTCGGACCGGTACCAGCGCACGCTGCGCCCTTCTCGCTCCTGCGCCGCCCGCGCCTCCCGTTGCGCGCGGCGGACCTCGCGTTCGGCGCGGTAGTCGCGATCCGGCGCGTCGAAGCCGAACCAGCGGCCCGCTCGGCTGTCCCGCCGGTCATCCTCCCGGGCCTCGGGCTGCGGCGGCGGGCGTACAACGGCTTCCTCGGCGTACCGATTCGGCGCCGGCCGCGCCGTCGGGACTTCGAAGTCCTCGTCGTAGGGGGCGTAGACGGCGGGCTCGGGCGAGGGCCGGGGCGGCGGCGCGTACTCGAATCCGTCGACGAGGTCGCCCACCTCCATCACCGACCCGGGCGTGATCTCGGGCTCGACCGGGGCCACGACCTGAATATGAAGGCGATCGCCGTCGAGGACCGGACGGGGTCCCGACAGCGACACGGCGTGCACCGCCATGACGCCGATCCCGATAGCCGCCAGGGCGACCGCCACCGCCAGATGATGGGGTCGGACATGGGCCGCGAGCCGGCTCGCCCGCCGCTTCAACCGATGGACAGGAGATTCAGACATTCGGGCAGCCGGAGTGGACGGGACAGTCAGCGCAACCCGTCAGACCCGTTCCGGTTCACGAACGGCGGTCGGCGGGGCTAGCCGGTCAGACGCGACAGGGCGCCTTCGACCTGCAGGGTCGCATCGGCGTTCTCGACCACGCCCAGGCTGACGACCGCGAGTCCGTGGTCGCGCTCGAGGGCGGACAACCAGCCGAACAGGGCCGGGCTGGCGGCGGCGGGAATGCGGAAGCCCAGCCCCCCCGAGGCGTCCATGCCCGTGGTCACCTCGAGACCCGCCGCCGCCGCCGTTCGCAGGACCAGCGGTTCGAAGCCCTCGACGTCGATCACCGGCCGCGCGGCGGCGGCCGGCGCCGTCAGCCGGAGCCCGGCCTGCACCCGGGCCAGATCCGCCTCGGCCCCCGCCCGGTCGGCGGCGGCGGCCTCTCGCCAGGCCAGAACCGGCCGGACGACGGCCAGCCAGACCAGCACCGCCGCCAGCAGCGCCATCATGAGCCCCAGCATCCGCTGCTCGCGCGGGGTGCGCCCCTCCCACCACGGATACAGCTGGTCGGTCAGCCGCCTCATCGCCCGGCTCCGATGGTGATGTCGCTGACGATACGCCCCCCGTCCTCCAGCGTGCCGGTCTCGGTCACGGTCATGCCGGCCGCGGCCATGGAGCGCCGGATCACCGCCATGTCGCCATGGGCCGGATGGCTTACGGTGGCCTTCATCCCGTCCTCCGGATCGGCGATCAGGATGTCCAGCTCGGCCCCCTCGACGGCCTCGACGGCGGTGAACAGGGCCGCCGCGGCCCCGGTCACGCCCCCCGGCGGCGGGGCGGCCGCGACCCGGCGGCGCAGGGCCTCGACCGGATCCGCTTCGCGGGTCAGATCGGGCGCCGCCGCCGCTATGGCCGCCAGGGCTTCGGATCGGGCGTCGCGCGCCGCCATGCCGTCGCGGACCCCCGCCGCCAGGGTCAGGACCAGCGGCGAAATCACCACCAGCGCCGCCAGGATCGCGGCCCGCCGCCAGCCGCCCGCCGCCCTTGCCTCGCGGTCGCCGGTCTCCAGCAGATTGATCGCCGGCGCCCGCGCCGTCGCCACCAGGGCCCGTTCGACGGCCGCGGGATCCTCGACCGGCATGATCCGGCGGCCGGCCGCGATCAGCTCGACCAGATCGGGCTGGACCGTGGCGGCGAAGCGGCGGCCGCGGAGGGCCATCCCCTCCCCGAACGACACCGCCGCCAGGACGTCGTCCGCCTCCGGGTCCGCCAGGGTCAGGACGTCGGGCACCAGCACATCGGCGCGCACGCCCAGCGCCGCCAGATAGTCGGTCCAGGCCTCCATCAATGACCGGCTGACGACGGCGACCAGCCGGGGCTCGCCGGCCGGCGACTGCGGGCCCAGCACTGTCGCCAGCCGATCCGGCGTCGCCGCCACCTCGTCTCTCAGCATCCAGGCCGCCGCGGCCCGGCCCTGGACCGCGCCGCCCGGCGGCAGGTCGAGCCAGCGGATCAGCACGTCTCCGCCCGGCGTCACGGCCACCGTCCGCATCGGCTCGGGCGCCGTGCCGCCGGCAAGGCCCAGTTCGCCCCGCTCGAGGACATAGCCATCGGCGCCGACGATCAGGAAGGGCGCCGGCTGGCTGCCGGTCGCGGGGATCAGGATCAGGCGGACGGGTTTCATTCGCGGCCTCTTGACCGGAACAGGGTTCGTTCGGCGGCCTGTCCTTCGGGGTCGCTGACGGTGATGTGGATGCGCAGGAGGTCGGGGTCGTCGGTGGGAGCGACGGTACGGGTCCAGGTCCAGGGGCGGCCGGCGAGCGGGGTCCGGCCGGCGGTGGTTCCCTCGGCGATCGCGGGGGCGATCATGGCCTCGACGGCCAGGTTTTCGGCGACGATCCCGCCGAGGGTGCGGGTCTCGACGCGGGCGGCGGAACGGGTGTTCTCGCCGGACAGGTTGAGCAGGGCCAGGGCGGCCAGGCTGAACACCGCCAGGGCGACGAGCAGTTCGATGAGCGTGAATCCCCCCCGCTCAGCCATTAAGCGACACCTCTCCGGCGCCGTCGACGCTGACGGTGCGGCTGTCGCGGTCGCGGGTCAGGGTCACGGCGGCGGGCTCGGCCACGCCGGTGGGATCGAACAGGATGCGGACCTGTGACGGCTCGAGCGTCGTGCCCGCCGTCCAGGTTTCGGGTCCGAACGGTCCGTCGGACAGCGCCGCCCAGCGGGCGCCGTCGAACACCATGAAGCCGTAGCCGGCAGAGGTCGCCTCGACCGCGACCGGACGGTTGGTGAGGATGGACTCTTCGCGGGCGCGCGCAAGGCGGGCGGCGAACCGCTCGGCCTCGGCGCCGACGGCCGGGCGCGGGTCGGGCACGGACAGCACCACGGCCCCGGCGGCCAGGCCGATGATGGCCACGACCATCAGGAGCTCCACCAGGGTAAACCCCATCCTGATGGGGGCGCTACCGCTCGCCGCGCGGCGGCTCGCTGCTTGAGCGCGGGGCATGCGCGAAGCGCCAGGCCGCCCCCGGGTCCGACCTTCGGTCGGCCCGAGGACAGGCTCTGGGTCGGGAGGTCCCGGAGGGCCGACGACCGCGGCCCAACTAACCTTCCCAGTTGCCGAGGTCGGCATCGTTGCCCTCGCCCCCCTGCTTGCGGTCGGCGCCGTATGAGAAGACGTCGAACTGTCCGCCGTGGGCGCTCTGACGACGGTATTGATAGGGTTCGCCCCAAGGGTCTTCCGGCAGGCGGCGCACATAGCCGCCCGGACGGTAGCGGTCGGGACTGGCCAGACCGGCGGGCGGCGCGACCAGGGCCTGCAGGTCATCGGGGAAGTCGAGGTTGTCGAGCCGGTAGGTCTCGATGGCCTGTTCCAGGGTGGCGATGTCGGCCTTCGCCTTGGTGACCATGGCCCGGTCCTGGCTGGGCAGGACATTGATCGCCACCACGGTGGCCAGCAGGCCGATGATCACGATCACGACCATCAGTTCCACGAGGGTGAAGCCGCTTCTCTCTGGGCCGCGGTCACAAGGCTCCGCGTTGTCGACCCGACGCGGCCTGGCGCTTCGCGCCTGCCACGTCCTCAAGCAGCGAGCGACCGCGTCGCGAGCGTTAGGACCAAGCATATTGCCTCCTCACCCCATGGCCAGGGTGTTGATCTGCAGGATGGGCAGCAGGATGGACAGGATGATCACCGCCACCACCCCGCCCATGACCACGATGATGGCCGGCTCGATCAGGCTGAGCATCACCGCGGTGAAGGTGGAGAACTCCCGCTCCAGATATTCCGCGGCGCGCTCCAGCATCGGCTCCAGCCGGCCGCCGGCCTCGCCCGAGGCGGTCATGGTCACCAGGATCGGCGGGAAGACGTCGGCCCGGCGCATGGCCGCCGACAGTCCCCCGCCCTCGCGCACCGCCTCGGCCATGCGCTCGGTGGCCAGCCGTAGCCGTCGGTTGGACACCGTCCGCGCCGTGATCGTCAGCCCCTCCAGCACCGGCAGGCCCGCCGCGATCATCGTCGACAGGGTGCGCGCCATCCGCGCCCCGTGCAGATCGCGCGTCAGCCGCCCGATCAGCGGCAGGCGCAGGATCAGGGTGTCGGCGCTCAGCCGGACGGGCGGATGGCGAACGGCGATCACGCCCGCGATCACGCCCGCCGCCAGCAGAATGGCCGCCAGCCAGCCCCAGTCGCGCATCGCGTCCGACAGGCCGATCACCAGCCGGGTCAGCAGCGGCAGGGTCTGGTTCATGCTGTCGAACTGGTCCACCACCTTCGGCACCACGAAGGTCATCAGGGCGATCACCACCCCCAGGGCCACCAGGGCCAGCACCGCCGGATAGACCAGGGCCGTGATCACCTTGCCGCGCACCACCTGATCGCGCTCCAGCCCGTCGGCCAGCCGTTCCAGGATCGGGGCCAGCGCCCCCGAAGTCTCGCCCGCCGACACCATGGCCCGGTACAGCGGCGGGAAGGCCTGACCCTGCAGGGCCATGGCGTCCGACAGTCGGCGCCCCTCCATCACCCCGCCATGCACCCCCTCCAGCACCGCCCGCACGGCGGGCCGGTCGGCCTGCAGGGCGATGGCCCGCAGCGCCTCCTCGACCGGCGAGACCGTCACCAGGGTGGCCAGCTGGCGCGTGGTCAGGGCCAGGGTGCGCGGATC